>JBFHKL010000224.1:0-6919 GCA_041595375.1 Saccharicrinis sp. | reverse complement strand
GTTTGGCAAAAGTAGCTGAAAGTTACGTTAAAAAAGGAACGCAATTGTATATTGAAGGTAAACTCAGAACTCGCTCGTGGGATGATAAGGATGGTAATAAAAGATATACCACAGAGATTTATGTTGATAACCTTCAGTTGTTAGGCCGTAAGGGTGATAATGCAGGTGGTACTGCACAGGCGCCTTCTGCCGGAGCTAATGTAAGACAAACACCGATATCTTCTCCTCCTCAGAATTCTGCTACAGGAAACATGGCAAATGATGATGTTTTGGGTGAATCAACCGAACAGGATGATTTACCATTCTAGTATTCACTGTAAGTATTTTATTTTTGGAGACTGATCTGATTTTTTCGTTTATTGAAACGCAAGTGATAGCTTTTGAGTGGCTGCCTTTAACTGTTGGTACATCCTTTGCGATAGTTGTATTATTTATTTTACTGTGTTTTTCAGCTCTTCTTTCCGGATCTGAGGTGGCGTACTTCTCCTTAAGTCCCAGTGATTTGTATGATCTTCAGGAGGTTGATAATAAGAAAAGTAAGCAAATACTCAAACATTTAAAAGAACCCGAACAACTGTTGGCTACTATTTTAATAGGTAACAATTTTGTTAATGTGGGTATTGTGATCTTGTCGGCTTATTTATCGAATTCGTTGATGGCATTTGGAGATCCCTATTGGCTTAAATTTGTGGTGGAAGTAGTGGGTATTACAGCTATTATCTTATTTTTTGGAGAGATATTACCTAAAGTATATGCTTCTCGATTTTCCAGACGTTTTGCTGGTGTAATGGCCTATCCTATTGTTTTTATTAAAGGTGTTTTCACTCCCCTTAGCTTTTTGTTGGTGGGTACAACAAGTTTTGTTAATAAACGCATGGCAAAAAAAACTGGTTCTATTTCGCTCGATGATATTTCTCAGGCACTGGAATTAACCAGTAACGAGATTACAGAGGAAAAGGAAATTCTTGAGGGTATTGTGAAATTTGGTAATATTAATGCTGCTGAAATTATGACCGCTCGTGTTGATGTGATAGACCTTGATATTACCAGCGGTTTTAATAAAGTACTCTCTGTTATTGTAGAGTCGAACTACAGTCGTATTCCTGTTTTTGAAGATACTCCGGATAATGTGAAAGGCGTTTTGTATGTAAAGGATCTGCTTTCGCACTTGAATGAGAATGACCATTTTAAATGGCAAGCACTTATCCGAACTCCTTATTTTATACCCGAAACTAAAAAAATTGATGATCTGCTCGAAGAATTTCAATTAAACAAAGTGCATCTGGCTATTGTGGTTGATGAATATGGTGGAACATCGGGAATCGTGTCGCTCGAAGATATTCTGGAGGAGATTGTGGGTGAGATAAGTGATGAGATGGATGATGAAGAAAGATTATACGCCCATCAACCCGATGGAAGTATCATTTTTGAGGGTAAAACTTTATTGAATGATTTTTTTAAAGTAACGAATATTGACGAGACACTTTATGAAAAAGTTAGGGGAGAAGCAGAAACTCTAGCTGGTTTGCTATTGGAGATTAAAGGTGAAATACCTGATAAAAATGAAAAAGTGGTTTATCGTAATCATAGCTTTACTGTTGTTTCCGTCGATTCGCGAAGGATTAGAAAGGTGAAATATGAATATAAGCCTGTTAAGTGATAAAAATAAAAAGCATATGATTTATCAAATATTAAAGCAAAGTAAAACTTTTGTTTATACAAGTATTTTGCTTTTTGCCATTCTCTTTGTGGAGTGTAAAAACCAATCAATCCCTAAACCCAGAGCGTATTATCGTATTTCTTTTCCGGAACATAGCTATCATGTATTAGATAAGGATTTTCCTTATTCTTTTGAGATACCGGACTATACCAAAATTTCTGAAGATCATGCGCCTAATGCAGAACCCTATTGGATAAATATATCTTATCCGGCCTATAATGGACAAATTCATATTAGCCATAAATTTATTCATAATAACCTGGCCGAAATTCTTGAAGATAGTCGTAAGTTGGCTTATAAGCATTCCATAAAGGCAGATGCCATTGGAGAAAAGTTATTTGTGGATTCGGAAAAAGAAATTTATGGTATTCTATACGATATCAAGGGTGATGCAGCTTCGTCGTTACAGTTTTTTTTAACAGATAGTGTTAGAAACTTCCTTCGGGGTTCATTGTATTTTAATTCCATACCCAATAAGGATTCTCTGGCACCTGTTATTTCTTTTGTGAGAGAAGATATTATTCATTTGATGGAAACTTTTGAATGGAAATCAATTTCAAATAAATAATATGCCACAGTTTTTACGAAAAGATAATCCTAACGGGGGTTTAATGGCTGTGTGGCATGTGACTGAAGAAATCGATGAGCTTAAGGATCAACTGAGTCTCAGTGATCAGGATATACAAAAATTAAATTCTTTTAAATTAGACAAAAGAAAACTGGAGTTTCTTGCCACACGATGTTTGATTAAAGATATTTTAGGAATAGAACCGAAAATAGACTACCAGGAAACGGGCAGACCCGTTTTAAGAAATAGTAACTACTCGCTCAGTATTAGTCATACTCAATGTTATGTGGCAATAGCTTTATCTGAGAATCAACAGGTGGGTATTGATATAGAATATCCGTCAGAGCGTGTGGCACGAGTGTACGAAAGGTTTATTAGTACGGAAGAGTGTTCCTTTATTCCTGCAGAAAATAAAATTGAATATTTTACACTGATATGGTGTTTAAAAGAGGCGATGTATAAATTATTCGATGAAAAATCTGTTATTTTTAACCGTGATTTAAAATGTATGCCCTTTGTTTTGCAAGACGAAGGGATTGTTGAAGCGTTGTACTGCTTGCAAAATGACATATCCTTACAATATAGATATATAACCACCAACGAATTTTATTTGGTTTACCATTGTTAACTAAACTATGATATTAGAAACGATAAAAAGGAAGACTGAGGCTGGCAAAAAAGTATTTGCAGTATTAATCGATCCGGATAAATTATCCGATCAAAATTTACTGATGCAGATTGCAGCTATGGAGGCAGCCTTGCCTGATATTATTCTGGTAGGAGGTAGTTTGGTGGCCAGTAAAGTAGAGCATGCGGTGGGCGTTTTAAAGAAACACCTAGCCATTCCGGTAATTCTTTTCCCAGGAAGCTTGTTGCAGTTAACACCTAATGCAGATGGAATTCTTTTTATTTCGCTTATATCAGGAAGAAACCCTGATCTTTTAATTGGTAATCATGTAGTATCGGCTCCTGTAATTAAACGATTTAGAATTGAGGTAATTTCAACAGGCTATATTTTAATTGAAGGAGGAACAACTACTTCAGTGGAATATATGAGTCAGACCAAACCAATACCAACTAATAAAAACGATATTGCCGTAGCCACAGCGCTTGCCGGCGAAATGCTCGGTCATAAGCTTATCTATCTCGAAGGGGGAAGTGGCGCATTACATCCTGTTTCGGTAGAAATGATTAAAGCAGTTAAGGAAAACATTTCTATCCCTTTAATTGTTGGAGGAGGATTAAATACTACCGATAAAATTAAGGATGCCTGCGATGCCGGAGCCGATATTATTGTAGTGGGTAATGCCTTTGAAAAAGATATTACCCTGCTAAAGGATTTTAAGCAGGTCATTGATTCCTATGAATGATCAGTTTATTAAATGCTTTCGTTTTTTATCGGTGTAGATAATAATTTATTTATTATTTTCGTTATTAAGCAAACATCAACACAACAATATAATGTTAAAAGTAAATTCTAAATTAAGTATTGCCGTACTGCTATGGCTAATTGTGCTTTCAAATGTGGGTAGCACTTCAATAAAGGCACAAAGTTATTTTAAAGAAAAAACAGACTTGCAGTTTGTGACGGGTTTAAATAGGGGATTTGGATTGGGGACAAACCTATTATTTCACGATCTTTCAAGTGAATTTCATTTAGATATGCGTTTGGGGCTTGGATATACCTGGCTTAATCCGGGGAACTCTTCAGATGCCCGTAGGGTTTTTATTAATAATGCAACCAATGGCACGCCCGAGAAAAAAGGACATAACTTTGATCTAAGATTTGATTTTATGAAGCCTATTACTCTCATGGGAAATGAAAATTCGTATGTGTTCTTCGGACCTCGTTATTCTTTTTTCAAAGGTAACTTTAAGTATGTCGGAGGAAATGAGGATTTCGATATTACCTCCGCTCAATTTGGATTTGGAGGCGGACTTGAGAGTCATTACAGTATTACTAAGCAAATAAAATTGGTATTTACAGGCGGATTAGATTATTTTCTTCCTGCCAAGCTACAAGGACATGATACGGCCTATTATCCCGATGATGATAATGTGAATGCCCGAACCAATAATGAAACAGATGTTTTATATGACTATGGTGATGCGGACGATGCCATAGATCAGCCTAAATGGATGCCTCGATTAATGGTTGGTATACAATGGGATTTTTAGATTAAACAAGTTATTTCAAAATCAATATTTTAGGTTATTTGTTTATTTTTGTAGCGTAATTAAAAAAATATGGTAAAAATGAATTCGTTACTATACCCATTAAAGTTTACTCCTATTTTGAAAGATAAAATATGGGGAGGAAATAGGTTGAAATCAGTATTGAATAAACAAAGTACTCTTGAAAATATTGGAGAATCCTGGGAGCTATCCGGAGTTGAGGGTGATGTTTCAGTTGTTAACAATGGTTTTTTAAAGGGAAATTCACTCGAAGAAATCATCGAGATCTACATGGGTGACATCGTTGGAGATGCCGTTTTTAATAAATTTGATAAGGAATTTCCTTTGTTGTTTAAATTCATTGATGCTAATCAGGATTTATCTATTCAGGTTCATCCGGATGATCAGCTCTCCAATGAGCGACATAATGCCTATGGGAAAACTGAGATGTGGTATGTGATTGATGCAGAGCCTAAAAGTCAGTTGATTTCTGGTTTTGTAAAACCCTCAAGTAAAGATGAATATCTTGATGCTCTTAAAAATGATCGGCTTACTGACTTGCTTAAAGCGCACGAAATAAAAAATGGTGATACTTTCTTTATTCCTGCAGGAAATGTACATGCCATTGGCGCTGGGGTTCTATTGGCCGAGATTCAGCAGACTTCGGATATAACTTATCGTATTTATGATTATGACCGTAAAGATAAGGAGGGGAAGTTGCGCGAATTACATACAGAATTGGCTTTGGATGCGATAGATTATAAAAACACTAATGTAAAAGTTGATTATGATAGCCATAAGATAAATGTGGCGGAAAGTCTGGTTTCATGTGATTATTTCGTTACAAACGTGTTGAATCTTACAGCTAAATTTGAACGTGACGTATATCCTTTAGACTCTTTTGTTGTTTATATGTGTTTAGAAGGAAAGGCCAGCATCATATGTGAAAATGGAACCTCGGAAACTATTGCGAAGGGAGAGACTGTTTTAATTCCTGCAAGTATACAGCATATTGAAGTGAAGCCTGATGCACAGGTAAAACTTTTAGAGGTATATACAAAGTTATAAATGTTTGTTTATAGTCTGATTTGTTAAAATATTAACGTTTTGTGATTTTTTTGTTTCAAATATTTACTTCCTTAGAATTGTGAATACAAAGTTTTATTTTTGCTGCCCTAAAAATGAAATATAGGTAGGTGACCTTTTTATAGAGGTTCCTAATTGTTAAGTCTCTTATCTGATAATATATGAAAGTACTAAAATTTGGAGGAACTTCTGTAGGTTCTGCATCAAGAATGAAGGAAGTTGCAGAATTGATTTCTGATGGACAACAAAAAATTGTTGTTTTATCTGCCATGTCGGGAACAACTAATAGTTTGGTTGATATAGCAAATCATCTGTATAAAAAGGATCATGAGGAAGCGAATGAGCTCGTCAATAAGCTTGAGAACAAGTATTATAAAGAGGTTGAAGATCTTTATTCCACTCAAGAATACAAAGCTAAAGGTAAGGGTTTAATAGAATCGCATTTCAATTATATCAGATCCTTTACCATGGATATATTTACGGCTTTTGAGGAAAAAACTATTTTGGCTCAGGGCGAATTAATTTCCACGGCTCTTTTTCAGTTTTTTATGGAAGAAAAGGGGATGAACAGTACCTTGATAGGAGCGTTGGATTTTATGCGCATTGACAAGCATAATGAACCTGAGATGGATTATATTCAGGAAAACTGCTCTAGGATTTTAAATGAGAAATCGGGTTTTACAATTTACATCACGCAGGGTTATATATGCCGTAATGCCTTTGGCGAGATAGATAATCTTCAGCGCGGGGGGAGTGATTATACGGCTAGTTTAGTGGGGGCTGCCATTAATGCCGAAGAAATTCAGATTTGGACCGACATTGACGGAATGCATAACAATGATCCTCGTTTCGTAGAAAATACACATTCAGTGGCTAACCTTTCATTTGATGAGGCTGCTGAGCTGGCTTATTTTGGTGCTAAAATATTGCATCCAACAAGTGTGTTGCCAGCCAAGCGTGCAAATGTTCCTGTGCGTTTACTTAATACGATGGAGCCGCATGCTGTGGGTACCTTAATCTCATCAAAACAGGAGCGTAATAGAATTACTGCAGTAGCCGCGAAGGACAATATTACTGCAGTTAAAATTAAATCGGGACGTATGTTGCTGGCGTACGGTTTTTTACGTAAGGTATTTGAAATATTTGAAAGTTATAAAACTCCTATCGATATGATTTCCACCTCTGAAGTGGGGGTTTCGGTTACTATTGATGATAATAAATACCTGGACAATATTGTGGAAGACCTGAATAAATTAGGGAGTGTCCATGTTGATTGTAAGCAGGTAATTATTTGTATTGTAGGTGATTTGGTTGCCGGAAATGTCGGTTATGCCAATAAAATTTTTGATGCCTTAAAAGAAATTCCAATC
>JBFHKL010000223.1:0-6922 GCA_041595375.1 Saccharicrinis sp. | reverse complement strand
CAACACCACCTTCATGTATTTGAATTTGCGGCTGAAACTTGTTTCCGTTTAATAACACCTCGCTTAATGCCAAGGCCTCAACATCGGAGGTATAAAAATTATAATTTTCGAAATAGGCTTTTTCGCGATAATAAACCTGACGCAAAGCCCATTTAACATCTTCATCAGCCTCTTTTTTAAATGCAACAGCTTCTGAAGCAGAGGAAAACTGCACATAACCCCATGTCTCAGGGCGGTGCATAGCTATCTTTCCTTGAGGAGACCATACCCAGTTATTTTCTGGCAATCGTTTTCCATTGGCATCCTTCAGTTTTACATATTTACCATTCACCACCTCGGTAAGCCATTGTACTCTGGAGAAATTAATTCTCCACTGGGTACCCTCTTTGGGCATTTTTGCGTTACCCGAACATTCATTTAGCACCTTCCATGGGAAAGCCAGTTCAACTGTCCATTTATCATCAATATCAGATGGATCATTGATCGTACCATCAATTTTAACAGCACTTATCATACCTGGAATTTCCCAGCTATTCATAGCCATACCATTATCGCGATAAGGCTCTGTGAGCAATAAATCCCAGGTGGTACCTAAAGCATTTATTTCGAACTCATAATATTTATGAGAATCCCCATCCGGATCAATAAAGACCTCAAAATCATTATCGAAATAAATAACCGCATCATGCTTAGTGATATTTCCCCAAATATGGTCTTCCTTAAGCTCAGCAGCAATATAAAAATAGGTAGAATCCCAAAGCATTTTTATTTTGGTATCCTTAATAGGCTCGGGCTTTAACTCACCCTCAATATCCACGAAGGAGTTACTCCAGCTGGCCTGTTGCCAGGCCTGATCACTCAAATCACCATCAATCACAACAGGACTTATGGCCTGATCGCAAACATAGCTCTCCGGATTGAATTCAATCGGGTGTTTCACCTCTGTTTCTAAAACAGGATCCTTTTGTTGAGCTGTACAGCCTACAAGCAAACAGCCTACAGCAAAAGGAATTATTAATGCTTTGTTTATATTCATTTGATTATTTTATTAAACATAGAACATCTAAAAGAGGATGGCTAATACACTTTTTAAATCCCCATCCATGTACACGCGGTAAACGCATTTAAAATTTTACTCTCATTACGTCAGTTCAAGCCGCTGGTGCTTTTACTTTCTTCCTTCAGTTGAAGAAAGTAAACAAAGAAAACCGCCGACGGGTTCCTCACTTACCCATCATGGTCTTGTTGATGAGAAATAAAGAACTCGCTGCGCTTCAAACAGCTTTATTTCTTTACATCAACTTCAACCGATGGGTCCCAAGCTACGAAACCTAAGTCGGGAATCTTCAACTAAGAACTTGAAACTTTTTTAAAAGCAATTTCCCCATCCATATACATCATAACTTGGAATAATGTCAATTTTCAATTCCTTAGTAGGCACTAACGGCACTACTAAACTCTTGCAACTCCTGTCCTTGTTCAGCAAATCGTAACTCAATGGCTTTAGGTTTTTCGCTTGGCAAATACTTAACTGTAAATGCATGTAGTCCTTTTTTAAGCGCTATTTTTTCATTCTTTTTAAAAGGATTCCAACCTGTACCTGTTTTATCTATTACCACATCATCACCAAAATACAGCTTACTTTCTCCATCCGATTTCAATTCAAACTCGTAAACTCCATCTTTAGGCGCATTAAAGAATCCTTTATAAACCATTGAAAAGTTTGGATTTTCCTTATTATCTCCCAACTGTATGGAATCCACTTTTTCAAACTTATTCAAGTCTTTAACTTTGATATCTGCAAAGGACTTAAACTCACCTTTTGAAAAGAATTTCTGGATTCCTTTATTTGTAGCAGGTGCTTCTGTTGCTTCTCGATAGCTTTGCTGAACGACTTTGGCTGTTTTAATGTCGTTGAACATTTCACCTTTATACGTTCTCGCTTTAATTTCGCACGCTTTGTCAACCACAAAAGGTGCTGTATAAAGCAACGACTCTTTTGTTGGTACAGAACCATCAAGCGTATAATAAATTTCTGCGCCTTGGTGAGCGTAAGCCAAGTTTAATTCAACGCTTACACTATCAACAAATACAAGATCATTATCTAAACCTTTAACAGCAGGAATATAATAATAGACACCTAATTCATCTAAACGAGCATATTGATGCTGAATACGTGCATTAAAATCATCAAAATCCTTTAATT
Organism: Saccharicrinis sp.; assembly: GCA_041595375.1. GTDB lineage: Bacteria > Bacteroidota > Bacteroidia > Bacteroidales > Marinilabiliaceae > Saccharicrinis. The sequence continues at coordinate 4,716 of JBFHKL010000223.1, read as the reverse complement.
CTTTGGCTGTCCATGCTGTTTCGGCCATAGGAATTAAACGCGGAAAGGCCTGATATTGCAAACGTTTAAAGCTTGGAATCCATTCGGACCATAAATTAGCCTGAATACCCAACACATGTTTAGTTTGTTCAGGGGTGAAATCTTCGGGAACAGGTTCATAAGCATAGGTTTTATCTATAGAGTTATGATCATTGAGGTAATCGTAATAATAAGCAGCCGTAGGTGTTATGACCATATCATTGCCATTTTCAGCTGCAATTCTTGGGGCTTTAGGCACCCAGTTACGCCACCACATCATGGTAGCCCCCTCGCTTAATCCGCCTTCAACAATTTCATCCCAACCCATCAATTGTTTTCCTTTTGACTGAAGAAATTTTTCTATTCTCCGGTTAAAATGCGATTGTAACTCATGCTCATTGGCCAGATGATTCTTTTTAATCTCGTTCTGGCATTTAGGACACTCTTCCCAGGATTCAATTCTCACTTCATCCCCTCCAATATGAATATATTCACAAGGAAATAAATCAGCCACTTCGGCAAGGATATTCTCCATAAACTCATATGTTGTTTCCTTTCCTAAACAGGCAGGAGTAGAAAATACTCTTCCCCAACCGGCCTCTCCTGTACATGATAAAAACAGATAATTATCAATAGCGGCTTTAAAATGGCCAGGCATATCAATTTCAGGTAAAACAGTAATACAACGCTCATCGGCATAGGCTACAATTTCTTTAATCTGCTCCTGTGTAAAGAAACCTCCATATTGTTTTTGTCCATCTACTTCCCTATACTTTGCAGGATCAATGGTATACAGTTCATTTTCCTTTGCTCTCTCATTACAAATAGTATCCTGATTATTTTCAATTCGCCATGCTCCTTTTTCGGTCAATAATGGATATTTTTTAATCTCAATACGCCACCCCTGATCATCGGTAAGGTGCATGTGATAAGTATTTAGTTTATACAATGCCATATAATCCAAAAATGCCTTTACCTCATCAATATCAAAAAAATGGCGACTAAAATCCATATGCATTCCTCTCCAGGAGAAACGAGGTTCATCATCAATTACACAACAAGGAACCAGCCAATGGGCATTTGCAAGTTCTTTACTTTCTATTTGAACAGGCAATAACTGACGAATGGTTTGAACAGCATTAAAGAATCCTGCCTCATCAGAAGCTTTCACAACAATCTTCTGGCTTGTTACGTCAATATGATAAGCCTCAGCCTTTAAATCATCAGCTTTTTGAAAAACAATACCTGTTGATGCATCATCCTTAGTAATTACAAGATCCAATCCACCAGCTCTGTTGAGCATGTTGCTAAGGTATTTTGCTGCTTTATCAGCACTTTCATCCTGAATGACTACAGGCGATTTTTTTTCGAAGCGGAAAGAACTTTTATTTAAGGTAAAAGACACCGGCTTGGGAATAATCGAAATCTGTTCTTCCTTAAAATCAGGGTTAGAACACGATGCCAGCATAGTGGCAACAATGACCAGCAGTAATGTAAATTTCTTCATCTTTATAATTTAATAGACTGTTTTTATATTTTAATTCTTCATCAACAATGAGCGATTGGCGATTGATTTAGTATAAAACTAAAAGCTCATAGGCTAATTCCACTCCGGAAATACGGCCTTTAAATCAAGCGGATCTTCCATGTCTTGCTGTAAAACTGACAACTGAGCAAACAGGTCTTTGACTTTAGTCTGATAATTAGCCTGATCGGACAGATCGTTCATTTCCAAAGGATCCTTCTCCAGATCAAACAATAACACTTTTTTAGCTGTAGGATAAATAATTAACTTAAACCCATCGGCTTTTATCATTCTTTGCTGATCTTTATAACATCCATATATAGCAGAATAGTTACTTTCTTTTCTTTGCATGCGAGCCAGATCCATTAAACTGCTAAATTCTACATAAGCTGGTTTTTCAACACCTGCAAGTTCCAGGGTAGATGGCATAATATCCTGTAAATAGACATCCATATCCACCTTTTTACCCTTTGGTAAATCAGGCCCTATCACCATTAAAGGAGGACGCATACTATGTTCATACATATTTTGTTTACCAATTAAACCGTGGTTACCACAAGCCAGACCATGATCGGCAGTATAAAAGATATAGGTATTTTCTTTTTTTCCTGATTTTTCCAAAGCATCCAATATTCTACCTATTTGTTCATCTAAATGAGTGATAATAGCATAATATTCCTGACGATTCACTTTAACTGCATATTCAGTTCTTGGAAAGGGAGCAAGACATTCGTCTCTCAAACTTTTTCCGCAACCCATTAAATCCTGATAAGGATATTCCGACATAAAAGTCTCTGGAACAGATATACTATCCAAAGGATACATATCTACAAACTTCTTAGGTGATTGGCGCGGATCATGGGGTGCATTAAAAGCAATATACATGAAGAAAGGATTTTCCTTTACTTTGGCCTGAGCAATAAAATCTATGGCTTCATCACCTAAGACCTCACTCCAATGCTTTCCACCTTTCCAGTGACCTTCAAATTTTTTATCATAAGGTTTCCAGGTAGTATCAGCAGGGCTCAATGGACGATTATAGCCTTCCTTTGTTTGATTAGGCATACCACCTCTTACGGTACCCAATATATCAAAACAGCTATCTGCAATGGCTTTCACATGCCACTTTCCAGCCATATAGGTATCGTAACCAGCATTTTTCATCAGATTACCCCACATTTGCGATTGCACTTCAGGTGTTTTCATTTGTTTTTCAACATCTTTAGCCTTCCACACAAAACGTCCGGAATTAAGCATAGTTCTGGAAGCCACACATACAGCTCCCTGCCAGGCTCCCATATTATAGGCATTTGTAAAAGTAACCCCTTCACCTACAATCTTGTCCAGATTAGGCGTAATCACCTCCTTATTTCCCAATGCATTGACAGTGTTATAACACTGATCATCGGCAAAAAGAAAAATAATATTGGGTTTTTCCGGCTTTTCATTTTTAGAAACCGAACATGAATTAAAAACAAGGACCATTAATAGTCCGAAGGCTAATTTTATATACATAATTTTTTATTTACGATTCTCTTTTAATTTAAAAAATGCTTCTTCATCTGCTAACTTCAGCATATTACCTCGTTTTCTTGTTCTTGATGCGCCATTTTTAAGCATTTCAATGGATACATCGTTTCCATTAGATTTTAACCTTGTATAAGTTGGATTATTATCCTGTAGTGGAATATCCTTTAATATCTCTTTAAATTCGGCAATAACAGGTTTTAATTCTTCCTTATCAATAAGGTTTGTAATTTCATAAGGATCTTTTTCTATATCAAAGATACGCACCACCTGTTTTACCGTATCAATATAAGCCTTATATTTTTGGGTTCTGATTACGCGATCACGAAACTCAAACCTATTCTGCACCAAACTATCTTCAGTAATCACTGCAGGAAGACCACCCATAGACAATGCCCACTTTCTGTCTCCTTCATTCTCTTGATTTCGTAAAACATCAGCAAAGGAAACACCATCGCTTATAAAGCCAGAGGTATTCTCAACACTCGCTAAATCGAGTAAGGTTGGGTAGATATCGGTAAAATCAATAAGTGCATTCGATTCTTTTTTTAACTGATCGGGCGTAATTACAATAAAAGGTGCATTTACACCATTCTCTGATAAAAAGGCTTTGCCTCCTCTCACATAAACCGAATCACGTTTACCTATAATTGAATTTGAGGTACCATTATCGGTTGTAAAAATTAGGTAAGTGTTATCCGAAATCTCCAATTCATTTATAGCATCTACAATCTTTCCAACAATCACATCGGTATATCGTACCATAGCCTGATGCTTCTCGTATTTTGTTTTTGCATTAGGTTCAAGTGGCGTATGAACAAAAGGAGAATGTGTTAATACCATTGGATAATACACACACATAGGATTCTCTTTATTTTTACGTAAGAAATCAATAATAAAATCAGAGAACACATCTGGGCCAAACTGACCTGCATAGGTCCTACTCCCTTCTTTTGTATGGATATATGGATCCCAGTATCGATTATCACTTGGCGGATTATCACTTTCATATCCTGTCCACATACAGTATTCATCAAATCCTGCATTAGTCATGGCATCTGGCTCAATTCTAAAATCGTTGACTTGCCATTTTCCTGCCACACAGGTTTTATAGCCAGCTTCGCGAAGTACTTTTGCAAAACTAGGGTTTTTCTGTGCATCAAAGTTTGCACCATGTCCCCAGCGTGGTACATCGTAATGATTTACCCAACCACTGGTATATGGATATTGTCCTGTCATCAGCGCAATTCGGCTTGGCGTACACTGCGGCATCGAATAGGCCTTATTGAATTTTATGCCATCCGCTGCCAATTTATCTATATTAGGCGTTTCAATCTCGGTTGCGCCATAGCTGGGAAACCATTCTTTACCCAGGTCATCAACCAAAATAAAGATAAGATTGGGTTGCTTGTTCTCTTCTACCTTATTACATCCGGAAACCAGCAATAAAACTAATCCGAATAATAAGCCCTTAAATAAATTCATTTTTAAAATAATTACTTGTTCCAAATTAATTCTCCACTCTGAACACTCCAGTCATTTCCAAAATAACCACTCACCTTTACTCCGTCATAACCATCTTTATATAATGAAGGAGTAAAGATCATCAGATCAGGGATACCTACACCAGACACAAAATACCTATT
>JBFHKL010000222.1:0-6935 GCA_041595375.1 Saccharicrinis sp. | reverse complement strand
GAATCTTCAATAATTAATACTCTTTCATTTTTCATTTGTTTAAAGTTTATCTTCATAGGTCATACCAATTTGTTAATGACAAGAGCGTTAATTTTGCTTCGCATTTAACGCTGTCACTAATTCATCGACATTATCCCATACGCTCATTTCGTAATTAAAATGGTATAAGATGTATCTCTCGATCGATTTGAATCATTCTCTTTTAGGTCATTTTAAATGCTAAAATTCATGTTTGTTCGATCTTAGTTATTTGTTGCAGTAGAAGTCTTTTTTTGAAAAATAATATCTATTATTTTTTTTAATGCCAGAAAATAAGGGCTTTGTGTGGGGAGAATAGAGCTGTTCTTTACATTTTCGTATTTAAAGGTTAATTTGTATCCATGCATGTGGTTTATTGCCTTAAAGAACTAAGCTCTTACTTGAGTGACTTAAACAATCTATTGTGTTATCCGGTATCTATATATGAAGGCAATCATATGAATATAAAGCTTAGAGCTTTGTTATGTTGATCATTAGAATAGGTTTTAAATTATAAGTTTATGGTCATGTTTAATCAATTATTATCTCAATTAGGTTTTAATCAGGAGTTAAATAGCTGTCTTGTTAAAGAAGGTGTTGAGACATCTGAAATAGCGAGAGTAATTTCTGAGCATAAGGAACGCTATACTGTTATTAACCTTAAGGGAGAATATGATTGTGAGCTTCTGGGTAAGCTAAGGTTTTCTGCTCATAGCCGACTTGATTTTCCTGCGGTGGGTGACTGGGTTGTTATTTCGCCTTATGACGAAGAAAAAGCCTTAATTCATAAGGTGTTGGGTAGAAAGAATGTACTTAAGCGACAATATGTTGGAGCGGAGGGAGAATATCAGCTCATTGCTGCGAATATTGATTATGCTTTTATTGTTGAATCGGTAAATAGGGACTTTAATATTAATCGTTTTGAACGTTATCTGGCGATTTGTTATGAGGCCGACATTGAACCCATATTGGTGCTTAATAAATTAGATTTATTAGAATATTCAGTATTAAAAGAGCTCAAAGAAGAACTGACAAAGCGAATACCTGATGTGGCCATTCTTTTTACTAGTTGTGAAAGTAACGAAGGCCTTGATTTAATCAAAGAGGCTGTTCAGGAGGGGAAGACTTATTGCTTTTTAGGATCCTCAGGAGTGGGTAAGTCAAGTCTGATTAATCTGATCTCTCATGGAAAGCTGATGAAAACAGCAGAGATAGGTAGGCGCACTAATCGTGGAAAACATACTACATCGCATCGACAACTTTTAGTGTTGGAGGATGGGGGAATATTGATTGATAACCCGGGTCTGCGCCAAGTGGGTGTTGCGGATGCTGAAAAAGGTTTAGAGACCGTTTTTACTCAAATTGTAAAGCTGGGTGAGCATTGTAAATATAGAGATTGCTCACATGAGAATGAAACAGGTTGTGCTGTTATTCGTGCTGTAGAGATAGGGGAAGTAGATAAAGATAGTTATCTGAATTATTTGAAATTGGTAAGAGAAAAACAACATTATCAAAATACCGAAGCCGAAAAAAGAAGGAAAGGAAAGAATTTGGCAAAAATGATTAAGCAGGTGAAAGACAAAAAGTCATGGAAATAGAAGATGATAAAATAATTAAGAGTGTGTTTGTTAAACAATCTCTTTATACCAATGGATTATTAATTTTTATCATGTTTTGTTCTGATTAATAGTATCATTTTTACATTTTAATATAACTTGGTAAAATGAACGAAATATTTACTTTTGGACTATTGTCCTTTACTTCTTTTTTTACTTTAATAAATCCGTTGGGTTCAATGCCGGTTTTTATGACCATGACGGCTGAGCTGGAGCAAGCAGATCGTATTAAAACAGCAAAAAAAGCCACTTTTGTTGCGTTTATTGTTATCGTTGCTTTTGCCTTTTCTGGTCAGCTATTATTTAATTTCTTTGGTATTTCGGTCAATAGTTTTCGTATTGTGGGCGGAGTTATCTTTTTTATTATGGGTATGGATATGTTGCATGCTCGTTTGGGAAAAGTAAAGATTAAAGAATCAGAGATTAAAACCTATGTCAATGATATTTCAGTTACTCCCCTCGCTATTCCTATGATTTGCGGTCCCGGAGCTATAACAAATGCTATTGTTTTAATGGAAGATGCAACTTCAGTGGGATTAAAAGTAGTGTTGATTTTAATGTTGTTGCTGGTGATGTTACTTACTTATCTCATTTATTATAGTTCCTCGCGGATTATTAAGTTTTTAGGCGAAACAGGTAATAATGTAATGATGAGGTTAATGGGGTTGATAGTAATGGTAATTGCCGTGGAGTTCTTTTTTAGTGGGTTAAAACCTATTATCAAGGAAATGATGTTGTAAATAAGTTTTAAGATTAAAGCAGGTTGTAAAATATAAATCCGTATTTGATTAATTAGCTAAAATCGTTAAATTGAATAGTAATAAATGGATGATAAGGATCGATTTTATTTTTTATAATACTTTATTCAATTGAACAGACTCCTGATTTATTAGTTTATAAGAAAGATATGCTTTTTATCCTTTGAAATGTCTAAAGGAAAGAGATTTGCTGATTTAAAGGCTCTTTAGTGTTGTTCTGATGATGTACGTATGAAAATAACCATTTAATCAATATGCCTTTCGAGGTTTTAATCAATTGGTATTATTTTTAATTTACAAGGATTGGGGATTTTGAACAGTTAACTTTGTTAGCATCATATCAAATAGTATAGGTGGTTCATAAATGATTTTATTCGCTCATTTGAATGGTAAAACAATATTAGGATGAATAGATTTGCGACAATTAAAATACGCGAGACGGGAGAGTCAAAGCGGGTAAAAATCGGTTCAGATATTAAACCTGAGATTCAAAAGAGCGTTATTGACAAGTGGCAATCATTGATTGATACTGTTGCAAGACTGATCAATGTGCCAGCTGGATTGATTATGCGCTTGAATAAGGATGTTATAGAGGTTTTTTTGTCAAGTAAGACCAATGGAAATCCTTATGAGAAAGGTGAAGAAGCGCAATTAATTTATGGTCTTTATTGCGAAACAGTTATTGGCACTCAGCAAAAATTACTGATTCCCGATGCAACAAAGTCTGATGCCTGGAAACAAAATAATCCCGATATTGATTTGAATATGATTTCCTATTTGGGGTTTCCCGTAAACTGGCCTGATGGTGAAATATTTGGTACGGTTTGCTTATTGGATAATAAAGAAAATAAGTATCACCCTGATGTTGAAGATTTATTGCGGCAAGCAAAACAACATCTTGAAAATGATCTTGAAATATTATTTTTAAATAACGCCCTAAAACAAAAAAATCTTCAGCTTCAACAATCCAATAATACAAAATCCAAATTCCTTTCCTTGATTTCACACGATATTAGAGGCAGTGTATCAACCATCAATGAATTTATTAAGATGATTGTTAATGATTTTGATAGTTATGATCGTGCACAACTAAAGTTTATTCTTAACTCTTTAGGTCATCATGCTTCCGCTTCGTATGAAACTCTTGAAAATCTACTCAGCTGGTCAAAAAGTGATATTCTTCAGATAGAACCGGCTCTTAAATCTATCGATATTGTTGAAGTGTTTGAAAAGGTATTGTTTTATTTCGATCAGCCTATTCAAATGAAAAAACTAAGGATTACAAAATCATATCATTCTCAAAAAGTATTCGTCAATGCAGATGAAAATATGATTACGGTTATTGTTCGCAATATCATTTCCAATGCCATAAAATATAATAATGAAAAGGGAGAAATAAAGATAAAGGTGGCTCCTGTAGGCGATAAATATGAATTAGTTATAGAAGACACGGGGATTGGAATGAGCCAGAATGCTATCGATAAGCTATTCAAATACAATGATAAATATGAGAATGGAACAAGCGGGGAGAGTAGTGCAGGTATAGGATTAATTCTTATCAAAGAGTTTCTTGATAAAATGGATGCTCAAATATCGGTGAAGAGTGAAGTTGGACAAGGAAGTACCTTTAAGATTGAAATACAAGGAGATCAGTAGTGTAATTAAATATGTGCGCCTTTAAGGAGTAACTATAAGCAAGTTCTGTTTTGGTGTTTGTTTTATGCACTAACACTAAGCTCAAAACATAAAAACGCCGGTAAGCAAATTAGCTTACCGGCGTTTTTTCTTTAAAAAGTTACAAGTTCTGCTTTTTGCAGAGAATTGTTTTTTTTATTGTAGTTTATTGCTAACAAAAGCTTTGGCCCTTTGAATGGCATTGTCCAGACCCTGAGCATTTTTACCTCCTGCAGTAGCAAAGAAAGCTTGTCCGCCGCCTCCTCCTTGAATTTCCTTGGAGCAGTCTCGTATCACATCAACAGCGTTTACTTTGCCCGATTTTGCCAGTTCGTCAGAGGCGATAACGGCTATCTGAGGTTTGTGATTTACCTCCGATCCCAGAATAGCCACAAAGTCATTTAATTCCTTCTTAAGCTGAAAAGCAAGGTCTTTCAGTTTGTCTCCCAGTACTGGATCTATTTGTGCAACAATGAGTTTTACTCCGTTAATATCTTCTCCATCGTCCAGTAGATCACGTTTTTTAATATTTAATAAATCCTGTTTAATGCTTCCTAAGTCTTTGCTTAACCTAGTGTTATCAGCCATTAAGGATTCAATATTTTTTTGAAGATCGCCTGATGATTTAAACATATCCTGTATACCCAGCATCAGGTTATGTTGTTTCATAATCATTTCCTCGGCTTTTTCACCTGTAATGGCTTCAATTCTTCTTATACCTGCAGAGATAGAAGCCTCGCTAAGTATTTTAAAGAAACCGATTTCGCCAGTGTGTTTTACATGAGTACCACCACAAAGTTCTATGGAGTCGCCAAATTTGATGGCACGCACTAAATCGCCGTATTTTTCACCAAACAACATCATGGCACCCATTTCCTGTGCTTTACTAACAGGAACATCCCGCATCTCTTCCAGTGGAAAGTTTGTACGTATCCGTCGGTTTACTATTTTCTCCACTTGTTCTATTTCCTCATGGCTCATTTTTTGAAAATGAGCAAAGTCAAAACGAAGGTAATCAGAGTGTACAAGTGAACCTTTTTGTTCTACATGCGTACCTAAGACCTCTCTTAATGCTTGATGTAATAGGTGTGTGGCCGTGTGGTTGTTGGCCGTATTTTGTCGTTTATTTGCTGCCACAATAGCTTTAAATGTAGCGCTTAGGTTTTTAGGTAGTTTTTTTACCAGATGAACAATAAGGTTGTTCTCTTTCTTGGTGTCAATAATGCTTACCTTCTCTTCTCCGTTATCTATATATCCGGTATCACCAACCTGACCACCACTCTCTGCATAGAAAGGACTGATGTTGAAAACCAATTGAAATAAAGATTCTTTTTTGGCTGTAATTTTTCGGTAACGTGTAATTTTAATGTCACTCTCCAGATAATCGTAGCCAATAAATTCTTCTACATCATCTTCCAATAGGGTCACCCAGTCTTCTGTTTCAATGGCTGTGGCACTTCGGGCGCGTTGCTTTTGAGCATCCATTTCAGCTTCAAATTCCCTTCGATTAACCACTAAATCATTTTCTTTTAAAATCAGTTCTGTTAAGTCCAAAGGAAAACCATAGGTATCATATAATTCAAAAGCCACCTTGCCCGGAACCACCTTATAGTTTTCGGTTTTGGTTTCCTTGATAATTTTATCAAGCATGGATATACCTGTAGCCAGCGTACGTAAAAAGGATTCTTCTTCTTCCTTGATGACCTTGGTAATCAGTTCTTGCTGTTTTGATAACTCAGGATAGGCATCTCCCATTGAGTTAATTAAAGCAGGTAATAACTTATGCATAAACGATTGACGTTGGTTAAGGAAAGTGTATCCGTAACGAACGGCTCTTCGTAAAATTCTGCGAATAACATATCCTGCCTTATTGTTTGAAGGCAACTGTCCGTCTGTAATAGAAAAGGCTATGGTTCGGATATGATCGGCAATCACCCGCATGGCAATATCCTTGTCCTTGTCATCGCCATATTGGCAGTCTGTTACTTTACCTATTTGTTCAATGATAGGGGTAAAAACGTCCGTATCATAATTCGATTTCTTGCCTTGTAAAGCCATGCACAAGCGCTCAAATCCCATCCCTGTATCCACATGTTTTTGAGGAAGAGGTTCTAAATCTCCATTGGCTTTACGGTTATATTGAATAAATACCAGGTTCCATATCTCAATTACCTGAGGGTGATCCATATTGACAAGGCTATGTCCTGGCTTTTGTGCAATTTCTTCTGCTGAGCGAAGGTCAATATGAACCTCAGAGCAAGGTCCACAGGGGCCCATGTCTCCCATTTCCCAGAAATTATCCTTGCGGTTTCCGTTGATGATTCTGTCTTCAGGTAAATATTGTTTCCAAAAATCATAGGCTTCTATATCTTTTTCCAGCCCCATGGTCTTGTCTCCCTCAAATACAGTAGCATATAGCCTCGACTTGTCGAGTTTTAATACTTCGGTCAGATATTCCCAGGCCCAATTGATGGCTTCTTTTTTAAAGTAATCACCAAAAGACCAGTTACCTAACATTTCGAACATAGTGTGGTGATAGGTGTCGTGTCCTACTTCCTCAAGGTCGTTGTGCTTACCCGAAACACGTAAACATTTTTGTGAATTAGCTACTCTGGATGAAGAAGGTTTGCTGTTTCCAAGAAAAATATCTTTAAATTGGTTCATCCCAGCATTAGTAAACATAAGGGTTGGGTCGTTTTTTACCACCATTGGAGCTGATGGAACTATCTGATGTTGTTTTGACTTAAAAAACGCCCAAAAACTTTTTCTTACCTCCGAAGCATTCATATTTATAAAATTATCGTTAATTTATGCGATTATTAGGAAGTTGCAAAGGTAGATTATTTCACTAATTTTGCACTGATTTAAT
>JBFHKL010000221.1:0-6953 GCA_041595375.1 Saccharicrinis sp. | reverse complement strand
TAGAGGGACTCGAACCCACGACCTGCTGATTACAAATCAGCTGCTCTAGCCAACTGAGCTATATTGGCGGGTGGGTAAGCTACCTGCATCGCACCGCTCAACCATCTACCCTTGCTGCCGTCAGGCCCTGGGGGAATTCAATAGGAGCTAGTCGTACAGGACTTACCCGTGCTTTAGCGGATGCAAATGTAGATAAAATTAGATAGCCTGCAAGTAAATTCGCGAAAAAAAATCGCTTTTTTTTGGGGTGTTTTTAATAACTTCTTTGTTATCAATAGGTTGTTTTTATAATATTTTTTATTTTTTTTATCTTCACATCGGCGTCATGATATTCTTAGAGAAAAGAGGAGTTTTTTTTGACTTAATTTTACTATAGAATTCTTTTTTTATCTTTAAACCCTATCTTTGACACAATTCGAATCTAAACTTTAAAAATTAAATTATGGAACAAGTATCAGCTTCAAAGTCGTCTACCGTTTTTACCTACGGCCTATATTTTGGAATTGCATCAATCCTATTCAGTTTGATCACTTTTTATGGAGGCTTAATGGGGAATAAGGTTTTTAGTTTATTGGGTTATGTCCTATATCCCGTTTTTATATTCTTAGGAATAAAGTATTATAAAGATAAGGAGAATGGCGGTTTTTTAAAATATGGCACAGGATTAGGTGTTGGAGTATTGACTTCTGTAGTAAGCGGTGTTGTATCAGCACTTTTTACCTATGTGTTTTTTACCTTTATTGATCCAGCTAAACATACTGAGTTGATTGCAATAGTTCAGGAAAAACAATTGCAAGGAGGGGTTTCTGAAGCCCAGCTTGAGCAGATGGGAGGAATAATGAGTAAGATGATGAGTCCGCTTATGATGTCAGTATTTGTTATCATAGGTACCTTGTTTTGGGGCTTTATTTTTTCTTTGATTATTGCTGCCATACTTAAAAAAGACCCAGAGCCAAAATTTTAGTGCTTATAATTAATATCAAATTATACAATGGAATTATCTGTAGTTGTACCACTTTTTAATGAGGAAGAGTCCTTAACCGAGTTATATAATTGGGTGAGCAGAGTGCTTACTGATCATCATATTTCATATGAATTATTATTTATTGATGATGGTAGTAATGATACTTCATGGAAAGTAATTGAAACTTTGTCTGCCCATCACAATGAGGTGAAAGGAATAAAATTTCGTCGTAATTATGGTAAATCAGCTGCCTTGTATAGTGGTTTCGAAGCAGCTGTTGGTGAGGTGGTGATAACTATGGATGCTGATCTTCAGGATAATCCTGATGAGCTGCCTGAGCTTTATCGGATGATAAAAGAGGATGGTTATGATTTGGTTAGTGGCTGGAAAAAGAAACGCCATGATCCCTTGGGAAAAACTATTCCCAGTAAATTGTTTAACCGTACAGCCCGTTGGATTTCCGGAATTAAGCTTCATGATTTCAATTGTGGATTAAAAGCCTACCGTAAGCAAGTGATAAAGAGTATCGAAGTGTATGGTGAAATGCACCGCTATATCCCTGTGTTGGCTAAGAAAAATGGCTTTAGTAAGATAGGGGAGAAGGTGGTCATTCATCGTGAACGTCAGTTTGGTGTTTCCAAATTCGGCATTGAACGTTTCTTAAAGGGTTTCCTTGATCTCTTGTCGGTTACTTTTATTTCTAAGTTTGGTAAACGACCTATGCACCTTTTTGGTGGACTGGGAACCCTGATGTTTTTAGTGGGTTTCTTTTCAGCATTATATCTGGGTGTTCGTAAACTCTATTATGTGTACCATCATATTGAGCAGGCTTTGGTAACTACTAGTCCGTATTTTTATATTTCCCTAGTAAGTATGGTCATCGGAACACAGCTTTTTGTGGCTGGCTTTTTGGCTGAATTGGTTTCGCGTAATAGTCCGGACAGAAACCGTTATCAGATTGAAGAGAGAAAAGGATTCTGATTAAATGATCGATGATTTTAGATGGCTGATTGATGCGTCTGGCTCGTATTATTAATCTGCATTTCGAAAATATTCATCAACAATCAGGTTTAACAATAAATAAAATTAAAATTATGGCTTTTTACCAGGATATTGTTTCGGCCTACGATGAGATATTTCCCTTAAATAAAATGCAGGTTTCTTTTATAGAGCGTGTATATCCTGCATTTACAGGTAAGTATTTTCTCGATGCAGGTTGTGGTACGGGTAGTCTGGCCATTGATTTAGGAAGGAAAGGAGCTGGTGTTAAGGCTTTTGATCTGGATGAGGATATGATACTCAGGGCGGTAAAAAAATGTCCGCAGGCCTTAAATGTGAAGTTTATTAAGGGAGACTTATTAACGATTGGTCAGGATTATAGTGGTTTTAATTTCGATATGGTGTATTGCTTTGGCAATACATTGGTGCATCTTGCTAATGCTCATGAGATCAATCAGTTTATTGGCTCGGTAAGTAAGCTCCTTAAGCCGGGGGGAAGGTTGCTACTGCAAATAGTTAATTACGACAGAATTTTAGAAAACCATATACAGAGCCTACCAACCATAGAAAGTGAAAATTATAGGTTTGAGCGTTATTATTCTTTTCGAGAAGATGGAGCCATCGATTTCTCAACTACCCTAAAGGCTCTGCAGAGTGATGATGTCAGTAAACAGACGGTTAGGTTATTGCTACTAAAAAAAGACGAGTTATTTAATTTATTATCTCCATACTTTTCAAATGTCAACTTTTATGGTTCTTTTAAAGGTGAAGCGTGGAGTAATGAATCTTTTCATACCATAGTGGAGGCCTGGTAGGCGTTAAATGGTTATAGTTTTAAACTGCTGAAGTACTTTCAGTAGGCTTCTTTTTGTATTTATACTTTTCATTCTTACTTTTACATTTTAGTTTAATCATCAAAAAATATTTTTACAATTCATATAAACCATGACAAGCATAAAATCAATTTGTTGCATTGGTGCCGGCTATGTAGGTGGACCTACGATGGCTGTTATCGCTCAAAAGAATCCACATATAAAAGTTACAGTTGTAGATATTAATCCGGACAGGATAGCTGCTTGGAATGATGAAGATCCGGATAAGCTTCCTGTTTATGAGCCGGGTTTGGCAGATGTTGTTCAGGAAGCCCGTGGGCGAAACTTGTTTTTTTCAACCGAAGTTGATAAGGCGATCGAAGAGGCAGAGATGATTTTTATATCCGTGAATACGCCAACTAAGACCTATGGTGTAGGCAAAGGACAGGCTGCCGATCTTAAATTTGTGGAGCTTTGTGCCCGACAAATAGCACAAGTAGCTAAGGGGGATAAGATTGTGGTTGAGAAATCTACTTTGCCTGTGCGCACAGCACAATCCATCAAACGTATTTTTGATGCTACTAATGGAGGTGTTAAATTTCAGGTGCTATCAAACCCTGAATTCTTAGCCGAAGGAACAGCTATTGAGGATTTGCACCATGCCGATAGAATTTTAATTGGTGGAGAAATAGAGACTGAAGAAGGAAATGCTGCTATAGAAGCCCTGGTGAGGGTGTATGAAGGATGGATACCAAGAGAAAGGATTATTACTACTCGTTTGTGGTCTTCTGAATTATCGAAATTAACCGCTAATGCTTTTCTGGCTCAACGTATTTCTTCTATCAATGCTATCTCGGCTTTGTGTGAAAAAACCGGTGCCGATGTTGATGAAGTAGCTAATGCTATTGGCAGAGATTCTCGTATTGGATCTAAGTTTTTAAAGAGCTCAGTAGGTTTTGGAGGTTCTTGCTTTCAAAAAGATATCCTGAACCTGGTTTATCTATGTCATCATTTTGGATTACCTGATGTGGCTGATTATTGGGAACAAGTAGTGAAAATGAATGACTATCAAAAGAGTCGTTTTGCAAAAAATATTATTGATAGCTTATTTAATACAGTATCAGGTAAAAAAATTACCTTCCTGGGTTGGGCCTTTAAAAAGGATACTAATGATACGCGGGAGTCTGCCGCTATTTATGTAGCAGATGAATTATTGGAGGATATGGCTGAGATACATATTTACGACCCTAAAGTAAGTCAGTCGCAAATAGAAAATGACCTGATATACCTTTGGTCACAAAGAGGCATGTTGAAGGAAGCAGCAAAACAGAAAGTGCAACAACAGGTTTTTGTTCATGCTGATCCTTATATTGCTATGCAAGAGACTCATGCTATTGCTGTTCTTACGGAGTGGGATGAGTTTAAGACCTATAATTGGGAAGATATTTACAGTAATATGCTTAAGCCTGCATTTGTTTTTGATGGCAGAAATATACTGGATAGTGAAAAGCTAGGAAGCATAGGTTTTGAAGTGAAATCGATAGGAAAAGGATAGTCTTTTCCTTAGGTATTAATTATCGGCTGCTCGTATTTCTTGTAAAAAGAGTAAATGTTAAAAAATCATAGATATTTTAGTTGTTGGCTTTGTTTAAAAGCAATATATTAAGATAAAATATAGGCTTATGCCATTTGCAAATAGTCAAGAGCTAATTGCAAATGGCTATTTTAATAACTTTCAATTAAGAATTTTTAACTGCACGAATGAAACGTATATTGGTTACCGGTGGAGCCGGATTTATTGGATCGCATTTATGTGAACGATTATTGAATGAAGGGAATGAAGTGATATGTCTGGACAATTACTTTACAGGAAGTAAAACCAATATTGTTCATTTAATGAATAATCCTTATTTTGAATTGGTGCGTCACGATGTAACCAATCCATTTATGATTGAGGTAGATCAGATCTATAATCTGGCCTGCCCCGCTTCACCGGTTCATTATCAGTATAATCCCATTAAAACCATTAAAACTTCAGTAATGGGGGCTATTAATATGCTGGGATTGGCCAAGAGGGTAAAGGCTCGTATATTGCAAGCCTCTACCAGTGAGGTGTATGGCGATCCTCAAGTGCATCCTCAAACAGAAGATTATTGGGGACATGTAAATCCTATTGGCCAACGTTCCTGTTACGACGAAGGAAAGAGATGTGCAGAAACTTTGTTCTTTGATTATCATAACCAGAATAACGTAGACATTAAGATTATTCGTATTTTTAATACTTATGGTCCTAACATGAATCCTAATGATGGACGCGTGGTATCCAATTTTATTGTCCAGGCTTTAAAAGGAGAAGATATTACCATTTTTGGCGACGGAACTCAAACACGTAGTTTTCAGTATGTAGATGATTTGATAGAGGGAATGGTGCGTATGATGAATAGTCGTAAGGGTTTTTGGGGTCCTGTTAATGTGGGCAATCCCGTGGAGTTTACTATGCTTGAGTTGGCTAAGCTGGTGATTGAGAAAACAAATTCTAAATCAAAGATCATCTATTTACCATTGCCTCAGGATGACCCAACACAACGTCAGCCAAATATTGACTTGGCTAAAAAGGAATTAGGTGGCTGGGAACCTAAGGTTAAGCTCGAAGAAGGACTGGTTAAGACCATCGCTTATTTTGAGCAGGTACTTAAAGATGCTTGAGAACTGTCTTAGATCCCTATGAATGAAACATTAGGGTAGAAGAGTCTTTTGCTGAGTGCTTGTAATGTGGATTCAATTCGGGTCTGCATTTTTTATGGTCTATAGTTACGAACCATATCGTTGGTAAATAAATATAATTATCAGAATGCTGAACCTTTTATCCGGATTGTGCTTATGTAACCCAAAGGCGCTTGATGTTACGAGGTATAGAGAGTTTTAGGGACTTTGTTAAGCCTCCTTTGTCCTCCTCTTTTTTAGTCTTTAGAGTTCTTTTCTTGGTCAATGGTTTTCTGATGAAAGGGGGTATTCTGTAACATTTATATATGTTGCTGCAGAATTTTAATCAGCATTCGTTCTTATTGTAAAAGTCATAAGCAACAAAATGCTTATGCTTCCCTTTGTTAAACTGTACTTGTATTACATTTTTCCTTAAATGTATTGAGCCGTCTATCTTAATGCTTGGTTTTCTTATTATTTGATCGCAAAGTATCAGTGTATTGTTTTATCATACTGTCATATAGGTTCGGTTTCTAATTTTAGCTTATTGCACTTCCTATCTTAATATTATATGTAATACATGTTTTTGTGAGTTTTGTGGTAATTTTCCATGGGTATTGAGTTGTAAAACGCTATTTACATATGATATAACCTATGAAAATGGGGGGTGGTATTGCGAAAAAGGTTAAAAAAACATAGAACATGTATTATATATTACAATATGATTTGAATTTAAATATATTTTTGATAATATTGTTTCAGATTTAGTATAAGCATACTTTAATTACTTTTTTAGAGATACGAAGCTAGGATAGGGTGGATTTTTAATTGATTGATATTGTTGGGTTTGTGTAGTTTTAGGTGCTTTCTGATTGAGGCGATGAATATGAAATTGAGATCGCCCACTCCAAAAAAAAGATAAGAATACATATTTATACATAAACCATAGCTATTTTAATTAATACAAATGATGTCTGATGAAATGATGCTGATTTTTTAAAGAAGTAAAGAATATTCTATCCGATTAATTTTATCCGAATATTTTACTGAAAAATCAGCTCCTTACTTTATAGAAGGATCCGTTTTCTAAAGACAAAAAAAGAAGCCGTATGAAAAGAACCTTAACAATTATTTTTTTGATGAGCGTAATTGTACAGTTGGCAATAGCGCAAAAACGAACCATAACAGGTGTCGTACGGGAACAAAAGAGCAACGAATTGCTGCCTGGAGTGACCATACTCGAAAAGGGGACCGACAATGGAACAATAACCAATGCAAATGGTGAATTTACCATTTCTGTAAATGAAGGAGCTATCATCATAGTTTCCTTTATTGGTTTAGAAACCAAAGAAATCCCGATTGGTTCATCTTCTAACTTAATCATAACTATTGCTCCAACGGCAGAATGGGTTGATGAAGTAGTTGTGACAGCCATGGGTATTAAAAGGGAAACCAAGATGTTAGGTTATTCTGTA
>JBFHKL010000220.1:0-6990 GCA_041595375.1 Saccharicrinis sp. | reverse complement strand
TGTGATTTCTTTCTTCCCTTACGGATTAATTGACTTATAGTAGGCACTCAACTACTCCATTTTTCAAATCTATATACATATATACAATATACCTATGGGTGACAGAGCTTGCAAATATACAAACATTCTGACACTTAGTCAAATATTTTTTGAAAATATTTACTTTTTAGGTATTTATTTTTTACTTTCTGCTTCTTGATAGTCCTTAATAATCTCTTCTTGAACACTTTTCGGTACTGGCATATATTTTGCAAATTCCATTGTAAATTCGCCTTTACCTTGAGTTGAACCTCTAAGATCTGAAGAATATCCAAACATTTCTTTTAGTGGCACTTCAGAATCAATTGTTACATAACCTGCATCAATTGAAGTATTAACTACGATACCACGTCGTTGGTTAAGCTGACCAATGATTACACCCTGGAATTCTTCAGGAGCTGATACTTCCAATTTCATAATTGGTTCCAATATCACTGGTTTTGCTTTCGTTACAGCCTGCTTGATAGCTTGGCGTGATGCTAATTTAAATGCCATATCAGATGAATCGACTGCGTGCATTGCACCATCATTCAATTCAACTTTAACGTTTACTAACGGTTGCTTGATAAGTACACCTTCGGCTAACTGATCTTTGAAACCTTGATCACAAGCAGGGATATAGTCTTTCGAAATTGACCCACCCACGATTTTGTTAGAAAACTCGTATGGATTTTCACTATCAGAAGGTAATGGTTCAATATAACCAGCAACTCTCGCATACTGACCGGAACCACCTGATTGTTTCTTGTGAGTGTAATCATATTCAGCACTTGCTGTAATAGTTTCTCTATACGCAACTTTTGGCTGACCTACGATAATCTCACAGTTGTACTCTCTACGAATACGTTCTACATAGATGTCTAAGTGAAGCTCACCCATACCACACATAATAGTTTCGCCACTTTCATCATCGCGATATACTCTAAATGTTGGGTCTTCTTTTTGGAATCTGTTCATTGCTTTAGAAAAGTTTGTCTGAGATGATCTTTCTTTAGCTTTTACTGAAAGTTCTATCACTGGTGCCGGCACAAACATTGATGTCATTGAGTAATTTACATTACCATCTGTGAATGTATCACCTGAAGCGCAATCAACACCAAATAGTGCAACGATATCGCCAGCAGCAGCTTCTTCTATTTCCTGCATTTCACTTGCGTGCATCCTTACCAAACGAGGGATTTTAACTTTCTTGCCATTAGCAATATTATAGATAAATTCGCCTTTCTTGATAGAACCCTGATATATACGCATATAAGTAAGCTGACCGTATTGGCCATCCTCAAGTTTAAATGCTAAAAGTACTGCTGGTTTAGTTGGATCATTTTGCATAATAACTTCAGCTTCGTTATCATCTACATCCAATGCAATATTTTTGATTTCACTTGGAGCAGGTAAGTAATCAATTACACCGTCCAACATTGTTTGTACACCTTTGTTCATTTTTGCTGTACCAACAAATACCGGAGTAATGTGTAATGCTATAGTATGTACACGAATAGCATTTTTGATTTCTTCTACTGTTACTTCTTCCTCAGCTAAGAATTTTTCTGCAACCACATCATCGTAATCTGATAAGATTTCGATCATTGTTGCTCTTCTTGTCTGAGCTTCTTCTACTAAGTGAGCAGGAATGTCTCTTTCTACTACTTCCGAACCTTGTTCTCCTTCATAGTAGAGAGCTTTCATTTTGATAAGATCAACCACACCTTCAAAGTTATCCTCTAAGCCAATAGGCATAGTAAGAAGAACAGGTTTGTGGTTTAACTTTTCTTCAAGCTGTGTAACTACTTTATCAGGATTGGCACCCTGGCGATCCACTTTGTTGATAAAAGCTATACGAGGTACGTTGTATCTTCTCATTTGTCTATCCACTGTGATAGATTGAGATTGTACACCTGCTACGCCACAAAGTACCAAAACAGTACCGTCCAAAACGCGAAGTGCTCTTTCCACTTCTACCGTAAAATCGATATGGCCCGGAGTGTCGATAAGATTAAAGTGATAACCTTTCCATTCTGCATGCGTCGCTGCAGATTGAATTGTGATACCTTTTTCTCTTTCCAAATCCATAGAATCCATAGTAGGGCCATTTCCGCCTTTACTTCTTACTTCTATAATCTGGTGAATTTTTCCGGTATAAAATAATACACGTTCACTTAATGTAGTTTTACCCGAATCGATGTGAGCGGCAATACCGATATTCCTGATTTTTGAAATGTCTATCATTTCTTTACCAACCCTGATAGAATTGTTAATAATATTTTTATAGCTTTTACTATATTCAAATTTTTCGCATTAACTAATATGCGATAACAAATGTAATTTATTGCAAGCAAAATATTTAATCAATTTTGTGTAAATTTCTTAGCACTACTTTTTAAATAATCTTTTGCTCGGCTAATATATTAATTTGTTGATATAAAACATTAGCAATTGCTTTAAAGCAAAAAAAGCCGCTTCATTCTTTCAAAAGCGGCTTTTTGAAACAATATAGCATTACATCGAATGTCTCTCAATGCCAGAGAAGCCAGTCTCATTTCGATGGTCTTCCGCAGGTCTACCAAATATGTTTCCAACTGTGCTGGAAATTACCATTTCCTGGTATTCGCGCAAACCTGTACCAGCAGGAATCAACTGCCCCAAGATAATATTTTCTTTCAAGCCAACTAAATTGTCAATTTTACCTGCTATAGAAGCATCTGAAAGTACTCTTGTAGTTTCCTGGAATGAAGAAGCAGATAACCAGCTTTCTGTAGTCAATGATGCCTGAGTAATACCTAACAAAATAGGTACTGAAACTGCAGGCTCTGCAGGTCTGAATGACGCAGATTTTAAAGACTGCTTTTTAAGCTCTCTGTTGGCTTCTCTTACTTTCTTTCTTGACATCAGGTAGTTTTCATTGAACTTGGAGTCACCTTTCTCAGTAATAACTACCAAAGCTTTCAATTTATCGTTTTCATCTTTAAATCTCAAACGATCTACGTGATCATTTTCCAAGAATGTTGAATCACCTGAGTCTACAATTTTTACTTTTTGTAGCATCTGGCGTACAATTACTTCAATGTGTTTATCATTTATTTTTACACCCTGCATACGGTACACATCTTGGATTTCATTTACCAGGTACTCTTGTACTGCGTGTGGCCCTTTAATTCTCAAAATATCATGAGGATTAATAGAACCTTCTGTTAGTCTGTCACCTGCACGTACAAAGTCACTTTCCTGAACCAAAATATATTTACCGATAGGCACACTGTATTCCATTACTGTCTTTTCATCTAAAGAAGTAACTACCACAACTCGCTGACCACGTTTCTGTTTACCAAAAGAAATAATACCATCAATATCAGAAACAGATGCAGGATTTTGAGGAGCTCTTGCTTCAAACAATTCAGTTACGCGTGGCAAACCACCTGTGATATCTCGGGTACGCCCCAAGTCTCTAGGAATTTTTACCAACGGAGAACCGATTGATACTATCTCGTCATCGTCAACCCTAAGCTGAGCACGAGTAGGTATATTATATGTTTTAAGCACTTGACCTTCGTCATCCACCACTTCAATAGCCGGAGCTTTTGTGCGGTCTCTAGAGTCAGTTACAACTTTAGTAATGTGTCCTGTTTGTTCGTCATTTACTTCACGATAAGTTAGATTCTGTACCAAATCTTTATACTTAACACGACCCGTTGCTTCAGTAATAATCGAAGCATTGTAAGGATCCCATTCGTATATCATTTGACCTTTTTTAACTATATCGCCTTCATTAACTAATAACTCAGCTCCGTAAGTCGCATCATATTTAGTTAAAGTGCGTTCTGACTCAGGATCTACGATATGAATCTCTCCACTACGGCTTACCACAATCTGCACCATACCTTCATCACCTTCATAGCTAATTATTCTAAGGTTTTCAAATTTAATTTTACCTTCGAATTTAGCAACCACAGAGGACTGAGAAGCAATCAATGCAGCAGTACCACCTGTGTGGAACGTACGTAACGTAAGCTGAGTACCGGGCTCACCAATAGATTGAGATGCTATAGTACCAACTGCTTCACCTTCATCGACCTCTTTGCTCGTAGCCATGTTACTACCATAACATCTAGAACAAACGCCTCTACGTGATTCGCAAGTTAGCACTGATCTAATAACCACTTTTTCAATAGCAGAACCCTCAATTACCCTCGCTAATTGCTCAGTAATCATCTGACCTGCTTTGCATAGCACAGCATTAGTCATAGGGTCAACTACATCATATAAAGCAGTACGTCCTAATATTCTTTCATACAATGGCTCTTTAATCTCTTCACCGTCTTTCAAGGCTGTCATTTCTACACCACGAATAGTGCCGCAATCTTCATGCGAAATAATAACATCCTGAGCAACATCGTGAAGACGTCTTGTCAAGTAACCCGCATCCGCAGTTTTCAAAGCCGTATCCGCCAAACCTTTACGAGCACCGTGGGTAGAAATAAAGTACTCAAGGATTGAAAGACCTTCTTTGAAGTTAGACATAATCGGGTTCTCAATCAATTCACCCGTAGAACCGGATAATGATTTTTTCGGTTTACCCATCAAACCACGCATACCAGCAAGCTGACGAATCTGCTCTTTGGAACCACGAGCTTGAGAGTCAAGCATCATCCAAAATGTATTGAAACCATCTTTATCTTTAGAAAGCTCATTATAAAGCTTATCTGCAATTTTATTTGTCGCATTTGACCAGTTATCAATGATTTTATTATAGCGTTCACCACTAGAAATAACACCATTTGTATATGCAGCTTCGATAGTGTCAATCTTTTCCTGAGTTGAAGCAATTATACCCATTTTATCATCAGGAATTACCACATCATGGATACTAACAGATAGACCACCACGGGTTGCATAAGTAAAGCCCATTTCTTTCAAGCTATCTAAGAAGACAACTGTTTTGGCCAAACCTGCTTTACGGAAACAAGTACCAATAATCTGACGTAAACGTTTTTTCGTTAGCACTTCGTTCAAGTAGCCAAGCTCTTCAGGCACAATGTCATTTAATAAAATACGACCCACTGTAGTTTCCAAAACAGTACCATTGTATCTTACTTTAACTTTAGCGTGCATGTGTACTTTATTTGAATTTAAAGCAACTATCACCTCATCCTGAGAAGAAAAGAATTTACCTTCGCCCTGAGCACCTTTCCTCAATTTTGTCAAATAGTAAGCACCCAATACCATATCCTGAGATGGTACAGCAATTGGATTACCATTTTGAGTGTGCATAATATTATGCGGTGCCAATATAAGCAATAAGGCTTCTAATTGTGCTTCGTTAGAAATCGGCAAGTGAACAGCCATCTGGTCACCATCAAAATCGGCATTAAATGCAGTACAGACTAATGGGTGCAACTGAATCGCTTTACCTTCGATAAGCCTTGGCTGAAACGCTTGGATACCAAGTCTGTGAAGAGTAGGAGCACGGTTAAGCATAACCGGATGCCCTTCAATCACTTTTTCAAGGATGTCCCATACTTCATTAGTTTTGCGTTCCACCATTTTCTTAGCACTTTTAACTGTCTTTACGTGCCCGCGTTCAATCAACTTTCTGATAATAAAAGGCTTAAATAGCTCTACAGCCATATCTTTAGGCAAACCGCATTCGTGCAATTTAAGCTCAGGACCTACAACGATAACAGAACGACCGGAGTAATCCACACGCTTACCAAGCAAGTTTTGACGGAAACGACCTGTTTTACCTTTCAAAGTATCAGCAAGAGATTTCAGAGCTCTTTGAGATTCACTTCTTACGGCTCTACGGCTATTGTCAAACAGCGCATCAACAGATTCCTGAAGCATACGTTTTTCATTACGCAAGATTACTTCAGGAGCTTTAATATCTATAAGTCTTTTCAGACGGTTATTTCTTATAATTACGCGGCGATATAAATCATTCAAGTCAGATGTAGCAAATCTACCACCTTCTAATGGCACCAAAG
This sequence comes from Saccharicrinis sp., assembly GCA_041595375.1. Lineage (GTDB taxonomy): Bacteria > Bacteroidota > Bacteroidia > Bacteroidales > Marinilabiliaceae > Saccharicrinis. The sequence goes on along the minus strand of JBFHKL010000220.1, from coordinate 973 downwards.
GACGCAAATCAGGAGGAATTACCGGAATAACATCCAACACCATCCAGTTTGGTTCATTCGGGAACTCACCCTCTTGACTCTGCCTAAAAGCATCCAAAACTCTCAAACGTTTAAGCAAATCAGCTTTTTTCTGCTGAGAAGTTTCAGTTTTAAGGCTTTCTTTCAAATCGAAATATTCTTTTTCAGGCTCTACTCTTTTAAGCATTTCCTTCAAAGCTTCGCCACCAATCAGAGCAATAAACTTGTTTTGATCTTCATCATCTAATTCTAAATCTTCTTTAGTCAAAGAGTCTAAAACATCCAAATACTGCTCTTCAGTCAATAAATCTTTTCTCTGCAAACCGGTACGCCCTGGCTGCACAACTATATATGATTCATAGTAAACTACACGCTCAACATCTTTGGTTGGCATACCCAAAATTGCACTAATTTTACTAGGCAATGTGCGTAAAAACCAGATATGTACCACAGGAACAGCAAGCATAATATGCCCCATTCTCTCACGGCGTACAGATTTTTGTGTAACCTCTACACCGCAACGGTCACAAACGATGCCTTTATATCTGATACGTTTATATTTACCGCATGCACACTCCCAATCTCTGATAGGGCCAAAGATTTTCTCGCAAAATAGACCATCCTTTTCAGGTCTGAAAGATCTATAATTTATAGTTTCAGGTTTGGTTACCTCACCATGCGAACGATTCAAAATATCATCCGGAGAAGCTATTTTGATCGAGATTCTTTTAAATCCTCGCCTTGGTATAGCCATAGATTGCATGGGTGTCCTCTATAAATTTATGTTACTTTTATTTCTTATATCATAATTCTAAATGCTTCGGTGCTTATATCAAAAATAATATAACCACACTAATCAATATGAACATCCAAGCAAAGTCCTTGAAGCTCACGAACCAATACATTAAATGATTCAGGAATATTAGGATCAGGCATATTTTCGCCTTTTACTATA
>JBFHKL010000219.1:0-6997 GCA_041595375.1 Saccharicrinis sp. | reverse complement strand
CATCCCCATCGAAAGTGCCAGAAATAATCCTAACACATAAAGTTTAGTGATACTTTGTTTCATTTTTAAAAATTTGATTTAGGTGAAATCGTTATTATTTTTCGTTACAAATGTATGAATTAATCCGTGCAAATATCGACAAAACCGACCGACAAGTCGGTGTATTATTTATTAAATCTGCGTTAATATAACATTATCTCGTTAAAAAATGTAAAAAAATGAATAAAAACTTGAAATTTTACTTAACTCAGGCTTAATCAGTTAAAAAAGCAAAATTCAAACAATTACTCCTATTTTTTACCATACTTCTTGAGTAAAAAGTTACAAACTACATATTGACCCCGCAAATATAGTATGTATTTATTATATTTAAAGTAAATTATTCTATTAATCATATAAAATAGGCATAAAAAAAAACTTAAATTATTGACTAGAGGCTCCATGCCAATATAAATCAAAAGCTTCATCGAACTCTTTACGAAATTTACTCAAGGGGTTAGGCTGTGATAAAAAATAATTAGCAGTTGACCGAGTAAAGGCAAAATCAATAAAAGTAATGAGCTCGGTATTATAATTTTTCATAACGCCCATATTTACTTTTTGCATAATATTTTTCTGAGGTCCACTAAGGGTATCACGAATAGATAAAGCATGTATTTTATTATAAGGACTAGCCTCAAAGCTATTGATGTAATAAAATTTATTAGGATTTTTAATAAACCAACTCACTATTTTTGCAAAAACATCCTTCGTATAAGCCTCAGGATCCTCTTCTTCCAACATTTCAGAAACACATTCTGCTTCAATTTCAAACATCAGGGCTTTATAAATGTCTACAATGAGCTGATCTTTACTCTTGAAATAATGATAAAGAGTACCTTTAGCAATGCCTATCCTTTTAATTAACTCATTTGTTGAAGCAGAGAAACCCTTTGATACAAATAAGTCAATGGCTCCTTTTATGATGACTTCTTTCTTTTTCATTATATACTCTTAGTTAGTATAGTTTAGAGTGACTTTTAAGTATAATTCAATGATTTTTATTTTAGCCGCATCAAAAGTAATAATGTAATTTATTATTATTGAATGGTTTTGAAAAGAATTGATCGATTTAACAAAAAAATAACAATAAGGCTGTTCATCATTACTTATAAAAAAAGGGCTTGACAAAAGCCAAACCCTTTATATTTTAAAAGTAAAATAAGAAATACTCTAACACTATTCCACAGGTATATCTCTGTTTACATTTTTACTACCAATTAATGCGTAATAAAGCATGTAAGCTAAACCTAAAAATGGTACCCAGTACGACATCATATAACCCATTGTATCAGCAACACCATTCTGAATCAATGGTAAAATACCACCACCTACTACCATGGTCATAAAAATACCAGAAGCAGCAGCAGTAAATTTACCTAGACCTTCAACAGCCAAGTTAAAGATTCCACCCCACATAACCGAAGTACATAAACCGATTAAAACAAGGAACATGGCATTAATAGGCACACCAGCCATTCCAAATGAAAGGCCACTTGCGGTACTTTGAAATACAGGAATAGAAACCTTTATAGAGGTTGGCAAAACAATAGCTATAAAAGCTAATATCATCCCTAATGAAGCGGCAACAATCAACATACTTTTACTGGATACTTTACCACCGATAGAAGCACCTACAAAACGACCCACAAGCATCAATGCCCAATAAGTAGCAGCAACAGACCCGGCAGTAGCGGCATCTAAACCTCCGGCAGCAGCATCAGCTAAAAACAGATTTAAAGTAGCAGGCACGCCCACTTCAATTCCTACATAAACACCAATAGCAATAGCTCCTAAAACAAAGTGGCGGAAAGACCATGGACTATAATTTGAATGCTCCTTTACAGTACCATCTTTTGCAATATGTGGTTCCGGAATATTTACTAAATAAAGCACAATACCAATTAAAGCAAATATACCCATGGCGATAAACATCACAGGATTTACATCTTTAATAGCCGTTTCTTTACTTACTGTACCAATAAGAGCCCCCACCAAAATAGGTACAGTCATACCTGAAAGAGAATTAAATGTAGCACCAATTTGGATAAGTTGATTTCCTTTTTTACCTGCTCCACCTAAGGTGTTCAACATAGGATTTACCACTATGTTTAATAAACACATAGAGAAACCAGCCACAAAAGCACCCAAAAGATAAACAACAAAACTTTCGGCAATACCAGACATAAATTGGATACCGACACCTACAAAACCAACAACAACAGCCAACAAGGCTGTTTTTTTATAACCCACTTTCTCTAACAATTTACCCCCTGGTATACCCATAAAGGCATAGGCTAAGAAGTTGGCAAAATTACCCAACATTCCTAGAAAATTAGATGCCTGAAATTGTTCTTTAACGACTACACCCATAGGCGCAGCCAAATTAGTTACGAAAGAGATCATACCAAATAGTAAGATCATCATTACGATAGGAATTAAATTCCCTTTTTTACTCGAGTTCATTTTATAGTTTTTAGATAATATAATACATTAGTATAAATTCACATTTTTTAAGAAGCGTGAAAAAAAGCAAAAATATTAACAAATCAAAAAAAAGTCATCATTTTAATCTTATGGAGTAAAAAAAAGACACTCTGGAAGAATACAGAATGGCTTTTAGATAATCATTTCAAAAATCACTAAATAAATTTATAGACACAAATATGCTTATAAGTCTCTCCTGGTTTCAAAACAGCATTAGGGAAATTTTCTTTATTTGGAGAATCAGGAAATATTTGTGTTTCCATTGCTACACCTGCCCATTTTTCAATAGGAGCGTTCAATTTTCCTGTCTCTGAGCTATCAAAATGACTTCCAGTATATATCTGTATGCCCGGTTGGTTGGTATATACTTCCATTTCACGGCCACTTTCCGGATCCTTTAATCTAGCAGCAAGTTTCACCGAACCATCATAGCCATCAATCACAAAATTATGGTCTATTCCATCAACCAGTTTCACCTGAGCATCGTCGGCATAACAGGCCTCTCCTATTGCTTTGGAATTTACAAAATCCATTGCTGTTCCTTTTACCTCAGCAATTTCGCCCGTTACAGTTCCAATTTCACCATCTATTGGAGTGTACTTAGATGCGTTTAGCAATAGCTCGTGCTTTTCAATGGAACCTGTCCCTGCCCCTTTTAAATTAAAATAAGCATGACTAGTCAGGTTAATAATGGTGGCTTTTGTAGTTTCTGCCGAATAATCAATCACAAATTCATTATCTTCTGTTAAGCCATATACAACACTTACAGCTAATTCTCCGGGATAATTTTGGTCACCATCGGGACTTAGCAAAAATAATTTATAAGCCTGCGTAAATCTAGGATCTTCATATGGTTTCACCTGCCAAACACGGCTATTAAAACCATCAAAACCTCCATGCAAGTGGTTGGGCTCATTGTTAATATCCAACTGATAAGAAGTTCCTTCCAGATCAAACTTACCTTTTACAATTCTATTTGCATAACGGCCACAAAGAGCCCCCAAGTAAGCATCTCCGGACAGAGCTGCATCAACCGATGGATATCCTACTACCACATCAGCAATTTCTCCTTTTGCATCAGGCACTTTAATGCCAATTATTTGTCCACCACGACCAATAAAGGAAACCTCTATATTATTGGCATTTTTAAGTGTGAAAATATCTGAAGCTTTTGTCATCGTATTAAATTTTAAAATTTGAAATTAAGCATTTGCTCTTATTTTCGATCCTTTTAGTGCAAAGAAAATAATAAAAGCATAAAACACCCATAAAACCATGTAAGCGGTAGAGATATTTGAAACTGATTCTATTGCACCCATCACATAAGTCCAGAGACCAACAAAAACAACGCCTGTACATAAAATTCCGGAACCCAGTTTAGCTGCACTTGGGGCAACATCTTTAAGTGACAAATCAAAAATTACCGACCACATAATAGAATGAAATAATCCGGTAGCTAAAATAGCTCCCAATGACACCATACCATTAGTTAAAACAGTAATTAATATCATACAGGCACCCAACAATGAGGAAATAGCCAATACTTTATTTGGCGAATATTTGTTTAAAATGCCTGCTCCGGCAAGTCGCCCGATTACAAAACCAAAAGGATAAGCACCCATAAAAAATTTAATATCATTAGGATCTAAACCTATTTTTGTTTCCATATATCTATATAGAAATGAATTAACACCCACTTCTAACCCCATATACATACCTATAGCAACAAATCCTAAAATAAGATGACGATAACTCCATGCTGATCTTCCTACTCCATCTGAAGCAACAGCTGCATCATCATCGGCAATAGCAGGAAGTTTCATAAAAACTAACAAAACGCCTGTTAAAATGGCAATACCTCCTAAAACATAATAAACCGGTTTAGCCAATAAGGCATCAGCTGCAGGATCTCCAGAAACCTGACTTAGAATTAATCCGGTACCTACAACTGGTGCCAGTACCGCTGCGGCTGAGTTAACAGCCATAGCTAAAGTTAAACGAGCAGAAGATGTTTCAGGACTACCCAATGCTATTACATATGGATTTGCTGCAACTTGTAATAATACAATCCCAAGTGCACTCACAAACAATGCAAACAAAAACATACCAAAGCCTGCAGTAACTGCAGGGATAAATAGTAAACTACCTACACCGGTTATTAGCGAACCTACAATAACACTTTTCTTATAACCAATTCTTTTAACAAAACCTCCAACTGGTATGGAAAAAATATAGGCACTAAAAAAAGCAGCATTAACCAACTGAGCAATGGCTGGTTTTAAATCGTATAACTTTTGTAAAAAAGGAACCAGTACACCGTTCATCCATGTCACAAAGCCCAATAAAAAAAGCAGGAATGACATGATAATAAATGGTACCGTATAATTTGTTTTTGAACTACCCATAATATTATTTTTGAATATTTTATACCTAAAAACAGTCAGTATAAACCACTGACTGTATATTAATTACACTCTTACAACGATACCTTAACTGCTCCTTTAGAGCGTATAAACAGTTTATGACAGTTACCTTCTCCAAAAACAGGTTCCAGCGTAGAGATATAAGTATCTAACAAGTCATTAGGAACAAAAGCCTGAATAGTTCCTGCAAATCCACCCCCATGAACACGCCATGCACCTTTACCTTTCAATACCAAATCACTAAGTGCCAAAGCCAGAGCTACATTTTGGTATTTCGTTTCACCACCTACAAAAATATTTTGATTGTACATATATGAGCTAAAACCCGATTCAATAACCAAGCTAAGAAATTTATCAAATTGACCGGCCTCAAGAGCCTCTACCTGATCTACCACTCGAGTATTATCTGCCTGAAAGTGAATAGAACGTAACAAAGCACGATCACCAACTTTTTCTCGAATAGCAGGAATGCCTTTAACAACATCTTGCATCGAAAGAGGACGAAGAACCTCGTGTCCTAATTCTTTAGCTACAGATTTCATCTCTCCTGGTAAGGCATTATACTCTTCATCAAGTCCTCCATGGCTACCTCCTGTATTTGTAATCACTAGGGAATATCCGGTTTTGGCAAAATCAAAATCCAACGCTTTAACAATAGGATTGGCTGGATTTTCGAAATCAATGGTAATAAATCCACCTACAGCACAAGCCGTTTGGTCCATCAAACCACAGAATTTTTTACACGCATGTTCAGCTTTTTGTCCAATTTTTGCATTATCCACCGGATCAAGCTTTCCATCATTAAATAAATGGCTAAAAATTGCTCCTATTAATACTTCAAATGAAGCCGACGAACTTAAACCGGAACCTTCGGGCACACCGCCATGAATCACCGCGTCGAAACCTGCTATACTAAGTCCCAACGCCTTTATTTCTTTGGCTATTGTCCTTACAATATTCCCAGGAGTAAGCTTAAATTCAGTTACTTCAAGTTCATTTAAATCAACTTCAAAGGGATCAAAACCTACAGAAGTAATACGTACCTTGTTGGTGCCGTTAGCTGCTGCAATGGCAATATTGTCCAGATTAACAGCCCCTGCCAAAACACGTCCCAATTGATGATCGGTATGATTACCGCCCACCTCTGTTCTTCCTGGAGAACTCAATAGCATTACATCTTCGGTTCCGTATATTTTTTTAAATTCATTTATATATTTAACATAGCGACCTGCTTGCTCTTTTAAGGTTACAGTATCTGTACCATATAATTCTTTAAAAAATGGAATATCTCCTCCATTCATTTTTTCGATTAACGAACTTATTTTAGTCATAACAATAATATTAATTAAATTTAACACCTACTCCATTTCTGGAATAATCAAAATCAACTGTTAAAGGAATTTACAATTAGTTAATTTATCTTTATTTCTATGCAATGATAGTAAAAAAACATTAAAAAAATACCTACCAGTCCCCACTAGTTTAGTTGTTCAAATAATACCCATACATATATAATTGTATTTCAGAAGGTTGGACTATATATTTTTTCTAGTTTTTTACCAAAAAAATTACTAAAAATGAATTTTCATCAAGCGAATCAACCCGTTTGTTCAAAAAAAATACCGAATGATCAAATAGTCTTATCTACTTAAAATACACATTCATTGCATAAATTCTCAGCTTTATCAACTTGAAGAATCAAAAGAGTAAATGATTACGTAATTTATTGTAACATTGAATATATAAACAAACCTTAAAACTATAAAACATGAAAAAGGTACTAATTGTAGATGATGCACCTGATTCTAGATTAACCCTTAGAACATTACTTTCGAATCATAATGTTGAAGTTATTGAAGCCAGTGATGGATTAGAAGGCTGGGAAATGATCATTAAAGAACGCCCCGACTTAATTTTACTGGATTTATATATGCCTAATAAAGATGGATTTGAAGTTTTAAGAGATCTCGAGGAAGAATGGCTTGGAATTCCTGTAGTTGTCGTTTCAGGAGACAATACTTATAATACCATCGACTCATGTTTAAGCT
>JBFHKL010000218.1:0-7022 GCA_041595375.1 Saccharicrinis sp. | reverse complement strand
GTTACCTTTTTCAAATTTTAAGGAAGTAAGTGAGGGAGCCTTTTTTCAGAATAACCAAATCCAGTTTAAAGTAAAGGAGGATGTTATGAGTGTATTCGTAGAACAATTGGCCATTCAGGGGCAACATAATCGGTATAATACTATGGCGGCAGGTATTGTTGCTAAATTATTTCAGATGCGTAAGCCCTTGATCCGAGAGTGTATGTTGAGTTTTAAGGGAGTAGAACATCGTTTGGAACGGGTGTTGTCTGTTCGTGGGATGGAATTTATCAACGATTCAAAGGCTACCAATGTAAATTCAACTTGGTATGCTTTGGAGAGTATGAATACAGAGGTCATCTGGATTGCAGGAGGTGTGGATAAAGGGAATGATTATTCCGAAATTAAAGAGTTGGCAGCTCAAAAAGTGAAGGCCTTAGTTTGTTTGGGAACCAATAATGAAAAACTGTTGGAGAATTTTGAAGGTGTCGTTCCTACAATAATTGAGTGTGGTTCCATGCAGGAAGCAGTTAAATCGGCTTATCTTTTAGGGGATAAAGGAGATACTATTTTATTGTCTCCCGCTTGTGCAAGCTTTGATTTATTTGATAATTACGAGCATCGCGGCAGGTTGTTTAAAGATTGTGTAAGAAATTTATAACTATAACTAGCGGTATATAATGGGCTTAAAGGCTACGCTTAATAAATATTTTAAAGGTGATCCCATTTTGTGGGTCGTGATAGCTGTGCTTGCAGCCGTGTCTTTGTTGGCTGTATATAGTTCAACAGGATCCTTGGCGTATAAGTACCAGGGAGGAAATACCTATTATTATATGTTTAAACACTTTGTGTTTTTAATGGTGGGTATTTCTTTGATTTGGGGCATTCATCAAATGGATTATCGCATTTTTGCTAAGTATGCACCCTTGCTCTTGTGGGTTTCTATCATCCTTTTATTTATCACTCTGGTAACAGGGATGAGCCTCAATCAGGCTTCAAGGTGGTTAACCGTTCCGGGTATAGGTCTGTCTTTTCAGCCTTCGGAACTGGCTAAGTTAGCTCTGATTATGTATATCGCCCGCACTCTGGCTCGGCATCAGGATGCAGATGAGGGTGCTAAAGGTGCTTTTAAACCAATTGTTATTAACGTAGGTTTAGTTTGTGCACTGATTTTTACAGAGAACTTTTCTACTGCTTTCTTAATTGGTTTTATCGCCTTTTTAATGATGTTTATAGGTAGAGTTCCTTTTAAATATTTATTTGGATCGTTTGTTGCGATTGCTGTGCTGGTGGTCATTATGTTTTTGGCATCACCATATCTGCATTTTTTGCATCGTGCCGAGACATGGAAAGCTAGAATAGAAAATTTTGTTGGCGGTGATAAGGTGGATTCGGATTCGGATGGTAATTATCAGTCGCGACAAGCGCAAATGGCCGTTGCAACGGGAGGATTTTTAGGTAAGGGACCGGGTAATAGTAAACAACGTAATTTCTTGCCCCATCCGTATAGTGATTTTATATTTGCCATAATTGTAGAAGAGTGGGGAGTGATGGGTGCCTTATTAATAATCATGTGTTATGTTGTGTTTTTGTTTAGGGCAGGTGTTATTGTGCGGGGAAGTACGCGTACTTTTCCAGCGTTTCTAGCTATAGGTTTGGCTTATCTGCTGGTGTTCCAGGGTTTCTTTAATATGGGTGTCGCTGTGGGTATTTTTCCTGTCACCGGACAACCGTTGCCTTTGGTAAGTATGGGAGGTACTTCGGTATTATTTTCTTGTATAGCCATGGGTATTATTTTGTGTGTGAGCAGATATAACATGGAGGAGGCTCAACGATTAAAAGAAGAGTCGAAGGAGGAATCTTTAGCCTAATGCTGTGAAAATTAGATCTAATGTAAATTATTATTAAATGATCATGATTGGGTGATCAAAATCTGGCAGGAAGAGTGTAAAGTTCAATAATATTGTGTTTGCTCTGTTGGATAGTTTGATACTTGATTTTAAATATAAAAAGCATGAAAGTAATCATTAGTGGTGGAGGAACGGGAGGTCATATCTTTCCGGCTGTTGCTATAGCAAATGCACTCAGGCAAAGAATAAATAGTGTCGATATTTTATTTGTGGGCGCTGAAGGTAAGATGGAGATGGAAAAGGTGCCTGCTGCAGGTTATAATATTGTGGGTTTACCTGTTGCTGGATTTCAGCGCAGGTTGACAGTGAAAAATATTACTTTCTTTTTTAAGCTTGCCGCCAGTATGCTAAAGGCGCGTAAAGTGGTGCGTCAATTTCATCCTGATGTGGTGGTAGGTGTTGGAGGGTATGCCAGTGGACCGGTGTTGAGAGTGGCAGGTAATTGGAGAATACCGGCTATAATTCAGGAGCAAAATTCATTCCCAGGTATCACCAATCGTATTTTAGCTAAAAAAGTAAGTAAGATATGTGTCGCCTATCCTGATATGGAACGATTTTTTCCAGAAGATAAAATTATTCTTACCGGTAATCCTGTCCGTCAGAGTCTATTAAGTCAGGTAGAAAGGAAGGAGGCTGCAGAATATTTTGGTTTAAACCCAAATAAAAAAGTGCTTTTTGTTACTGGTGGTAGCCTAGGGGCTCGTACTATTAACGAAGGATTATTGGCAGGCTATCAAAGACTAATCGATGATGATGTTCAGGTGATTTGGCAAACGGGTAAATTTTATTACGAGCAGGTTAAAGCACAGGTTTCTGACAATAAGAATATAAAAATAATGGCCTTTGTTGATAGGATGGAAGCTGCTTTTTCATTGGCCGATGTCGTGGTTTCAAGGGCGGGTGCCTCTTCTATTTCAGAAATAGCCTTATTAAATAAAGCCGCAGTTTTTGTGCCTTCGCCAAATGTTTCGGAAGATCATCAAACAAAGAATGCGATGGCTCTGGTAAAAGAGGAGGCTGCTGTAATGGTTAAAGATACAGAGGTGAAGGAGAAGCTGGTAAGCGAGGTGTTGTTGTTAATAAAAGATGAGGAACGTTTATCAAAGCTGCGTATGAATGTGAACAAATTTGCTATGCCGGATGCGGCCAATATGATTGTAGACGAATTAATCAAGTTAGTATAGATGGATCTGAATCGCATAAATAGTGTTTATTTTGTAGGTATTGGAGGTATTGGAATGAGTGCTCTGGCCCGCTATTTCAAAACCAAGGGGTATCATGTGTCTGGTTACGACCGTACAGTTACTGTGTTGACTCATGAGCTTGAGGCAGAAGGGATAGCTATTCATTTTAGGGATGAGGTAGATCTGATTGAAGAAGCGTATAGAGATAAAACGCATACTTTAGTAGTCTATACACCTGCTATTCCCAAAGAACATTCAGAGTTAAACTATTTTCTTGTGAATGGTTTCGAAGTGAAAAAGCGTTCAGAGGTTTTGGGCCTGTTAACCCGAACACACAAAGGGATTTGCGTGGCAGGAACGCACGGCAAAACAACAATATCTACCATGATATCTCATCTGCTTAAACAGTCAGAGGTTGATTGTAGTGCTTTTTTAGGTGGCGTATCCCAAAATTATAAAACCAATTTATTGTTGTCCTCAAAATCAGAATTTGTGGTTTTGGAGGCCGATGAGTTCGATCGTTCATTCTTGCAACTTAGCCCTTATCTGGCTTTGGTTTCATCAGTAGATGCCGACCATTTGGATATTTATGGTAATGATAATGCGGTCAAAGATTCATTTCTCCAGTACACTGCCCTCATAAAAGAAGGAGGTATCCTGTTAACCAAAAAGGAGATTAATCTTGTATTTCCTGTTGGCGAAAAGGTTACCCATTATACTTATTCGGTAGATGATGATAGTGCTGATTTTTATGCACAAAATATTCGCCTGTACGATGGTTTGTATGTGTTCGACTTTACAAGCCCTAAAGGAATATTTAGAGATTTTAAATTAGGTATTCCGGCTTTGGTCAATGTTGAAAATGCCGTTGGTGCCTGTGCGGCATCTTGGCTCGCAGGAGTTAGTTATCAGGAGTTAAAAGATGCCTTGCCTGGGTTCAAGGGCATCAGACGAAGATTCGATTACAGAATTAAAACCGATGAACTTGTGTTGATTGATGATTATGCCCATCATCCTGAGGAGATAAAAGCCACCATTAAATCAGTAAGGGCGCTATATCCAAACAAGAAAGTAACGGGAGTCTTTCAACCTCATTTGTTCTCCAGAACAAAGGATTTTTATCAGGAGTTTGCCTCAAGTTTAAGTGCATTGGATGAATTGATTTTGTTGGATATCTATCCTGCGCGTGAATTACCCATAGAAGGAGTGAGTGCAGGTATGATTCTCGATTTAGTGGACTTGCCAGTAAAATCGTTGTCCTCAAAGGAACATCTTTTCGAAAGAATATGTGAGCATCATCCCGAGGTATTATTGATGATGGGTGCGGGTGATATAGATAAAGAAATTGATAAGGTGACAGATTTGTTTTTAAAAGAAAGAAAAATATAAACAGTCACTTATGTAAATTAGTAGTTGAGTCATTAAGGGATGCGCTATGGATTATTAGTTTTTAATACGATTTTTTGTGTAAACTATTTAATGAAATCCTAAGTTATTGGTTATAAACATATAGTTTATTGTTTTATATTTGGAATTATTTTAGTCTATTTGTCAATAACTATTTGATAAATGTTCATAACTAAGCGATTAGGGGAAGTGTTTAAGAATATTAAAAAGTTATATTTAAGAGCAATGTTACAGGCTTTTTGAAAAAGATAATGAAGAAGGTAAAGAATATAATATTGTGGTGTGTGCTATTGGCTTACTTCCCCATTGTTTTTGCATTTATTTCTGCAGAAAAAAGCAAGGTAGTATGTTCTGATGTACATGTGGTTGTAAAGGATAGTATTGCTTCTCAGTTTGTAAGTTCTGGACAAATTAAGAATGTGTTACTAAATAAATACCCTGCGCTATTGGGTAATTCTTTGCAACAGGTCAATTGTGAAGAGATAGAACTTTTTTTAAAAAAGCACGAAGCCATAAAAGAGTGTGAAGCCTATTATACGGTCGGAGGACGATTGAATATCTTGATTGGACAGCGTCAGCCGTTGCTACGTGTATTTTCAGGTTACACATCGTATTATATTGATGAAGATGGTTTTAAGATGCCTCTTTTTAGACAGCATGCAGCTCATGTGTTGATTTTAAGCGGGCATGTAAATAAACTGGATAGTTTAAATGAAGTGATTGATTTAGCACGTTTTATCAAGGCTGAGCCTTTTTGGAATGCGCAAATTGAACAAATATATGTAGAAGCTAATGGAGAGTTTTCGTTAGCTCCCAGAGTAGGAGAACAAATTATTTATTTGGGCTCCCTGAATAATTATTTAGTGAAGATGAGGAATTTATATGCTTTATATACAAAAGGTTTACATCCTCGTGAATTGAATAATTATAAAGAAATAAATTTGAAATACGAAGGTCAAATAATTTGTACAAAAAAATAGAAGCATGAATAACCAATCCAATTTAATCGCTGCTATCGATATAGGAACCACTAAAATTGTAGCTGTTGTTGGACAGAAAGACGACAAAGGAAATTTGCAGGTGGTAGGTATTGAGAAAGTGCCTTCTACGGGTGTGAAGCGGGGTGTTGTGTTGAATATCGAGGAGACAGTTAATGCTATTAAGGATGTTGTTTTCAATTTGGAAACGAAATATGGTATAAAACTTCTGGATGTATATGTCGGTATTGCCGGTCAGCACATAAAAAGTCTGCAAAACAGAGGTTACCGATACATCGAAACTAACCATGAGATTAACCAGTTCGATGTAGATCATCTTTTTAAGGATAACTACAAAATTCCGCTCGAAGCAGGAGAAAATATACTCCATGTATTTGCGCAGGATTATGTGGTAGACAATGAAGCAGGGGTGAAAAACCCAATAGGCATGTCAGGTCGTCGACTAGAAGGTAATTATCATATCGTTTTAGGCCGAATCGCTTCTGTTAATAACATTGAAAAGTGTATTAATCGTGTTGGTTTAAAATTAAATCATCTGATTCTCGAACCCATGGCTTCTGCTCGTGCAGTATTAACAGCAGAGGAGAAAGAAGCTGGTGTGGTATTGGTAGATATTGGTGGTGGAACTACCGATGTTGCTGTTTTTTATGATGGTGTTATTCAGCATACAGCAGTTATTCCATTGGGTGGTAATGTGGTAACTTCTGATGTTAAAGAGGGCTGTGCTGTGTTGTACAAACAGGCAGAATCTTTAAAAACACAGTTTGGTTCGGCATTAGGCGATCTGGAGAGAGAAGATATGGTAGTAACCATACCTGGAATTGAAGGTTGGGAGCCTAAAGAAATTTCCTTCCGTTCACTGTCTTATATCATCCAGGCAAGGATGGAAGAGATTGTGGATTATGTGATGTATCAGATCGAGTCTTCAAAGATGTATGATAAACTTGGAGCAGGTATTGTGATTACAGGAGGTGGGGCCTTACTGAAAAACCTATCTCAACTCATTAAAATACGTACCGGGCTAGAAGTTCGTTTGGGTTTGCCAAATAAATATATTACCTCAGCTCAAATTGATGAGGCAGGAAAGCCTATGTATGCCACCAGTATCGGATTGCTGTTGTCGGCAATGGATAACCCGGTTAAAACAGTTATAGAACAGAAGTTGTTTCCTGATGAAGATATAGAGCAAGAAGAAGCAGATAAACCGCAAAGAAATACTACTCCACGTAAGGAGAAGAAAAAGAAGGAGCAGAAAGAGTTTACCGGAGATTTGTTTGGAAGATTTCAAAAGCATATTGCAGGTATATTTGATGAGAAAGATGTTGAAATGTAGGCTGGTGCTTAATCTTGTTTCTCTTTGCCTGCGTGCAGAATTTATACAATAGTGCCAGTAGAATATTATTTCAATTAGCTTTTTCTGTCTGTGTACAGATAAGAAGGAAAAGGTATATTATAAATGAAGTCAAACCGACGCATCATTTCTTTTGATAGATGGATAAAGAACATTGCGTCGGAATTTAGGATAAAACTAAAAGTTGAAAGTT
>JBFHKL010000217.1:0-7044 GCA_041595375.1 Saccharicrinis sp. | reverse complement strand
GCTTGAAACAACAAATTTCATTGTATAACTATTTAAATATTACTTTTTGTGATAATGATAATTAATTTGGTAATAATAAACTAAATCTGTGAGTAAACCAAAATTAACCCATCGTAGTTATCATATTTTACAAACATAAAATAAACCCGTAAATTTAACATTCACATTCGTACGGATTTTATTGATTATGTATGTTTGAATATTTTATATGAAACTTGTTATGCCAATTTATATCTATAAAATATCAAACCAAATATTGTATGATCAAATATATTAAAAAAAGTCTTTGTAAAACAGATGAGAATAGAATTATTTACTGGTGTATTTGTATTTTCTGAACACCGAAACGCTAATACCTAATATAACTATTAATAATAATGGGAGTATAAGATTAATTATCTTCCATTTGAGTGCTTCGTTACTTATTTTATTTTTATCTAAAAGTCGTAATTTATAGGTTCGGGCTCTTAAATTCATCCAGCCATCATCATCACATAAAGAATTTACAGCATTTAAAATAAAGTCTTTGTTACCAAAAGTCTGTTTTGTAAGTTCGTCGTAACCTAGAGGTAATATTTGAGGATTTGTTTCTTTAAAACGAACGTGATTCTTGATGATATCGCCATCGCCAATTACTATCATTTTGGTTGGTATACTTTCTGTTTTTATTTTCTTTTTCTGCATATTGATGGTGTTAGGAACCATTCTGTTTTGAAAAACGGATGGGAAAACACCTTCCTGTATAATAGATACAGGTAAAAAAGATTGGTTAAATGCTTTTTGTTCGGGCTTCTCGTTGACAAAGCCTAAACTAACAAACACCGGAACCTGTTCTGTTTTTGTATATCTCGATGTGCGCAATAAAACCGTTCTTTTAATATTTAAACCGTCGTTTACCGTATCAATAGTACTGGCGAACTCACCTTGAATGACATTCATATTACGCGAAATAGGATGCTCGGGTTGAGGTATTAATAGTGGATTGTAAAGCCATGGTGCAGGTACAATACGTTGCTGACCACCTGAGGTTATATAAATAGGAATCATTCCGGCCTGAATATCCTGTATGAGTACGGGATTTATGCGGATGCCATATTTGAAGAGTTGATCATCAATGTTTAAATCGTTGTACAGGCCTATGGTTTCGTCTGATTTTCTAAGGCTGTCGAGTGTTAACTTTACGGCATCAATCAACCATAGTACACGTCCTCCATTCATCATATACTGGTCGATAATGAATTTGTCGCTCTCGCTAAATTTAGATTGAGGCTTGGCAATGATAATGGCTTTGTACGGATCTAATACGGAGGGGTCTGCTGCAAGTCTTCCCCGATCTACCTGATAATATTGTGATAATTGATCTGTTATATCTAAAACATCCAACTCATCCAACTCGCCATGACCTTCGATAAAAGCTACCTTTGGTTTTTCGTTAAGGGTGAGTTTTTTCACCGCATCGGTGAATTTATATTCCAGACTCTCAATGGATTTATTTAGATTTTCGTCGCCGGAAAATCCTTGTATGTTCTCCAAAAGATTAATGGGTAATTGAATATCTCTATAATTTAATACAGCGTAAGGATAAACCAGAGAGCTTGTGTTTCTCCCATCTTCAGTGGTTTCAAATACTTCTTGAGGAGTGAGTCCTATTTCATTTAGCTCTTTTTGAATCGCTCTTTTTTCTTTTGTGGTGCCATCTGATGGATCTATAAAGTTGTAATCGATGTTGTTTCCAGCGTAAATTCGTAGTTCATTTAGTAGCTCATTGCTTGCTTTTGATAATTTACTAAATCCTACGTTTAAATCACCTTCTAGATATACATTAACAACTATTTGATCCTCTAAGTCTTCAAAGAGTCTTTGTGTATTTTCAGAAAGAGTATAACGTTTTTCACTGGTCAGGTCGATGCGAAAAAACCATCCGGAGGCCAGTATGTTTATGATTACTATGCTTATAATCAGAATGGTTAATTGCCATATGTTTTTGTTTCTTACGCTTTTTAACATGATTTAAAAGTTGCTAAAGGTTACCATTTTCTGCTGGTCAACACTGTTCGTGTTAAAAATATAAATAGGGTAATTGTACTTATAAAATAGATGGCATCTCTTGAATCAACCACACCTCGGCTTATTGATTGATAATGTTCATCTATTCCTATATTGAGTATGATGTTTCTGATTGTATAATCATTTACTATTTGCGAGAGTGCCTCGAAACCATAGTAGAATATAAAGCTTAACAATACAGCTAATACAAAACTAATGATTTGGTTATCGCTTAAGGAGGAACAGAATATACCAATGCTTACATAAATGCCTGCTAAAAGAAACAAACCGATAAATGATCCCCAGGTAGCTCCATAGTCAATATTTCCTGTTGGGTTTCCTAATTGAACGACGGAATAAAAATAAATTAAAGTAGGTAAGAGGCTGATGGCTACCAGTGTTGCGCCAGCCATATATTTGGCCCAAACTATTTGAAGTTCGGATATTGGTCGAGTGTATAATAATTCAATGGTGCCTGTTCGCTTTTCATCTGCAAATAGGCGCATAGTTACTGCAGGTACCAAAAATAAATACAGCCAAGGTGCCATGTAAAATAAGGATTCCAATGAGGCATATCCTCCAAAAAGAATATTCATGGGACCAGGGATGACCCATAAAAAAAGCCCTGTAACTACCAGAAATACCCCAACTACTAAATATCCCGTTAAGGAGCTGAAAAAGGAGGTGATTTCTTTTTTATATAAACTCCACATATGTTTTAGTTATGTTTTAATTCATTTACCATTAGATGAGCTGCTCTTTTGCTGGAGCCTGGCTTTCCCATGATGTGATGTAAATTGTTATAGTGATTAAAAATATTAATTCTGTAATCCTGATTATTAAGTAATAGATCGAGCTCATTTTTAACATTCGTAAAGTTTAGCTCATCCTGTACCAGCTCTTTTACTCCTTCGCAGTTGATGATCAGGTTCACCAGAGAAATATGTTTGACTTTAAGAATAAATTTTTTTACCAGTTTAGTAATCATTTTTCCTCCCCACATCTTATAACAAACTATTTGAGGACAGTCGAGTAGTGCTGTTTCCAGGGTGGCAGTTCCCGAAGTAACTAAAGCACCGTGGGCTTGCTGAGCGATTTCGTAGGTTTGTTGAAAGAGCACTTTAACATCCTTGTTTTTAATGAAAGGTGTATAATCGGCCATGGTAAATGATGGAGCACCTGCAATAATGAATTGGTATTTAGGGAATTGATCGACCATCTCGAGCATAGTTGGAAGTACATTGCTTAATTCTTGTTGTCTTGATCCTGCCAGTAAGGCTACAATAGGTCTGTTATCTAGGTTATTACGTTTTTTAAAGGTGTTAATGTCTTCGTTTTTGTTGGGTCTGTTTTCAATAGCATCTAAAACAGGATTACCAACATAATGAATGGGAATTTGATATTTTTTAAAAAAATCAGTTTCAAAAGGCAGGATGGTGTACATTTGATCTACATAAGCCTTTATCTTTTTTACCCGTTTGGTATTCCAGGCCCATATTTTGGGTGAGATGTAATAAAAAACCTTGATGCCTTTTTTATGGGCAAATTCAGCCATCCTTAGGTTAAATCCAGGGTAATCCACTAATATTAGTACATCAGGCTGGTAATTGAGTAAGTCTCTTTTGCAAAGTTTAAAGTTAGCTTTTATTTTGCCCAGGTTCACCAGAACTTCTTTAATTCCCATGTAAGCAGTCTCGCTGTAATGACGAACCAATTCTCCGCCTACTTTTTTCATGAGGTCTCCCCCCCAGAATCGGAAATGATTATCTACATCTTCTTGTTTTAATGCTTTCATTAAATTGGAAGCGTGTAAATCTCCAGAAGGCTCTCCTGCAATAATATAATATTTCATTGTTCAGTATTTTATAATGCAAACCTTAATATGATCACTAAAATTGCATAGAGTACTGTGGCTGTAACTATACCTCTGGCAGCAAGAAGTCGGTCTAGTTTTATCGCCAGCATAAAAAAGGCTAGATTGGGTAAAACACTTAGACTAAGCATTTTTGTAAAGCCTTGAGAAGCTATGAGTTTACTGGAGAATTCGCTAATGCTATAGGTATCTCCAAAACTTAGGTAAAAAATAAGCCACGAAGTTACCATAGGAACAATAAGGCCAATTATAAGGCCAATATATAATTTATTACATTTACAAGGCATATGAAATATCTGGGTTATTTAAGGTGTTGTAATCGCTAAGGTCTATCGTACATGGAACCACTGTTGCAAAGTTTTTGTTTAAAAAGTATTCGTCTGTATCTTTGGCTTCTGGTTCAAGGTTTTTAAAGTGGCCGGTTAACCAATAGTATTTTATTCCTCTTGGATCTTCACGTTCCACAAACTCCTCTACCCATTTCCCTTTTCCCTGACGACAATGTTTAATTCCTGCCAGATTTTGGGTGTCAGGGATATTTACATTCAGGTAAGTATCTGGTTTTATTCCCTTTGTAAGCATTTCAGATACGATGGTTTTTACTACTCTCTTGCTTTCTGAGAAGTCAGCATCTGAATCATAATTTAAAAGAGAAAATCCTACGGAAGGTATGCCATTTAAACATCCTTCGCGGGCTGCTCCCATTGTACCGGAATAATGAATACTTGACGAACTGTTTGTACCATGATTAATGCCGGAAACGATGATATCGGGTTTCTTATCCAATAAAAAATGTAAGGCTAATTTTACACAATCAGCCGGTGTTCCATTGGTTTGGTAGTAGTGAACATGATCTTTTAATCCCAGATCTTTGATGCGTAATGGATCTTTTACAGTAATGGCATGCGACATGCCGGAATAAGATTCATTTGCTGAGATAACAAATACTTTACCAAAGTCTTTAACAGCATTTACTAGTTCAGCAATACCCTTGGCATGAATGCCGTCGTCGTTGGTAACTAAAATAACAGGCTTTTCTTGAGTCACAATGTGTCGATTTGAATTTGATGTCAAATATAGACAGTCTTGCTTAAAAATATTAAATTTTAATACATAAAAAATGATAACAGTTCATTAGGGTGTTTTTAATGTATCCTATGAAAAGCTGAAAAATAGGTGATGATATTCGCTACTTGATTCCAAATTAATTACTTTTGTTGGCTCAAAATAAAATTCATTACAAATGCAAATTTCATATAATTGGCTAAAGAATTACTTAAATTTTGATATAGAGGTCAATAAGGTTTCTAAAATACTTACCGATATAGGGCTTGAAGTTGGAGGGGTAGAGGACGTGCAATCTGTTAAAGGCGGACTGGAGGGCTTGGTTATAGGTGAGGTACTTACTTGTGAAAAACATCCTGATGCCGATAAGTTAAGCAAAACCACGGTTAATATTGGTTCAGGTGAGATTTTGCCAGTAGTTTGTGGTGCACCTAATGTGGCGGCAGGACAAAAAGTTGTAGTAGCTACTGTAGGTACTATTTTGTATGATGGAGAGAATAGCTTTACCATAAAAAAATCAAAAATACGTGGTGAAGAATCAAAGGGGATGATTTGTGCTGAAGATGAAATTGGTTTGGGAGCCAGTCACGATGGTATTATGGTGTTACCTGATGATGTGGCGGTAGGTACTCTGGCAAAGGATTATTTTGAAGTGGAAACGGATGTGGTTTTTGAGGTTGACTTAACACCTAATCGTGTAGATAGTGCTTCGCATTATGGTGTTGCACGTGATTTAGCTGCATATTTGAAATCAATAGGTGAAGAGGTGGAATTAAAGCTGCCTTTGGTTGATGATTTCAAGGTGGAAAACAACGACTTCCCGGTTGAAGTTATTGTTGAAAATAAAGAAGCCTGCCCAAGATATTGTGGGCTTACTATTTCTGGAGTAAGTGTAAAAGAGTCGCCTGATTGGTTAAAAAATAAGTTAAAACTCATTGGTTTATCTTCAATAAATAACATAGTAGATGTTACTAATTATGTATTGCACGAATTAGGGCAGCCTTTGCATGCTTTTGATGGAGATGAGATTAAGGGGGCTAAAGTTGTTGTTAAAACATTACCTGAAAAAACTAAGTTTACCACACTTGACGAAATGGAACGTGAATTGTCGGATCAGGATTTGATGATTTGTAATGCCGAAGAAGGAATGTGTATTGCCGGAGTTTTTGGAGGTTTAAATAGTGGAGTAAAAGCCTCAACTACCAAGATATTTTTAGAGAGTGCTTATTTTAACCCTGTTTTTGTTCGTAAAACAGCTAAGCGACATACTTTGAGTACCGATGCATCTTTTCGTTTTGAAAGAGGTATCGATCCAAATATCACTACTTTCGCGTTGAAAAGAGCTGCTTTGCTTATTAAGGAAGTAGCCGGAGGTGTAATTTCTTCAGAAGTAACAGATGTTTATCCATCACCGATTCAGGATTTTGAGGTGGCCGTAAAATGGAAAAACATACGCCGCCTAATTGGAAAGGACTTACCTAAGGAAACTATAAAAACCATTGTGTCATCGCTGTCAATGCGAATTGTTAGTGAGGACGAAGCTGGTATGTTATTGTCTGTGCCTGCTTATCGCGTTGATGTTCAACGTGAGGTAGATGTTATTGAAGATATCCTTCGTATCTATGGGTATAATAATATTGAAATTCCTTCTGAAGTACATTCTACTTTGGTGTACTCGGATAAGGTGGATAACCATAAGGTAAAAAATATTATAGCCAATCAGCTGGTGGCTCAGGGTTTCAATGAAATAATGTGTAACTCACTTACTAAGCCTGATTATTATGCAAGTCTTAAGAAATATGCACAAGAAAATGTGGTTACACTTTTTAACCCTTTGAGTAATGATTTAGGTGGAATGCGTCAGTCGCTTGTTATGGGAGGACTGGAGTCGATAACCTATAATGTAAATAGAAAGAATGGGGATCTTAAAATTTTTGAGTTTGGCAATTGTTATAGTCTCAATAATTTAGAAGCAGAAAAAGGTTCGCTGGATAAATATAATGAAGCACAAGGTCTGGGTGTTTTTTTAGTAGGAAATATGATTGCTGGTAATTGGAACG
>JBFHKL010000216.1:0-7072 GCA_041595375.1 Saccharicrinis sp. | reverse complement strand
TGGATATGGGTGGTAAACGAATAAGACCCGCCTTGTGTCTGATGGCCACACAGTTGTTTAACGGAGACATTCAACATGCCCTAAAACCTGCACTTGGACTGGAAATTTTCCATAATTTCACCTTATTACACGATGACATTATGGACAACGCAGAAGTAAGACGTAACAAACCCACCGTACATAAAAAGTGGAGTGAAAATGTAGGTATTCTTTCTGGTGACGCTATGCTCATTAATGCCTATCAATATATAGCCCAATGTAAAAACCCCCAATTACAACAAGTAATTCATCTTTTTAACGAAGTAGCCCTTGGGGTTTGTGAAGGCCAGCAATATGATATGGATTTTGAGAACAGAGAGGATGTTACTGTGGATGAATATTTAGAAATGATACGCCTTAAAACGGCTATTTTATTGGCGGGTAGCCTCAAAATAGGAGCCTTAATAGCCAATGCAACAGAAAAACAGGCTGATCTGATTTATCAATTTGGAATAAATATGGGGATGGCTTTTCAATTACAAGACGATTTTTTAGATACCTTTGGAAATCAGGAAACTTTTGGTAAGCGTATAGGAGGTGATATTATTGCCAACAAAAAAACATTTTTACTCATCACTGCGCTAAATACCGCAACCCAAAACGAATTAATTACGTTAAAAGGGTGGATTAAAGCCAACAATTTCAATGAAGAAGAAAAAATAAATGAAGTAAAAAACATTTATAAGAACAATGCTGTAGATAAAAAATCGCAACTATTAATGGACGAATATTTTAACAAAGCGATTCTCAACATAACACAAATAGAGGGTAATGAAGAGGTTAAGAAAGAACTTCTTGAATTTTCGGCGAAACTAATGCAACGAAATCATTAGTTCTTTCAATTAATTTGTAACTTATTGGCCCAAATAAATAATATTTTCAATATCTCATGAAAAAACTAACCGGCAAAATCATACAGGTTGTAGGTCCTGTAATTGATGTAAGTTTTGATTTAAATGATCAAGAACTACCAAGTATATTAGATGCACTTGAAATTACACGTGAAAACGGAGAAAAAATAACCATTGAATGTCAACAACATATTGGGGAAAACACCATTCGATGCATCTCAATGGATACTACTGACGGTTTGGTTAGGGGAATGGAAGTAATCGCAACAGGACAACCCATTATGATGCCTCAGGGCAATACCGTTAAAGGACGTTTATTAAGTGTAACCGGGGCGGCTATTGATGGCATTGGTGATATTGATAAAACAAACGGAGTTCCCATTCACAGAGACCCCCCGAAATTTGAAGATCTATCCACAGAATCAGAAATTCTTTTTACTGGGATAAAAGTTGTCGACTTAATTGAACCCTATGCCAAAGGAGGTAAAATTGGATTATTTGGAGGTGCCGGAGTAGGTAAAACAGTACTTATTCAGGAACTAATTAATAATATCGCCAAAGGATACGACGGTCTTTCAGTATTTGCAGGTGTAGGTGAACGTACACGTGAAGGAAACGATCTGCTCAGAGAAATGATTGAAGCAGGCATTGTGGATTACGGTGATGAGTTTAAGAAAAGTATGGAAGAGGGAAGCTGGGATTTATCTAAGGTAGACAAAAAAGCCCTAGACAAATCACAAGTTACGATGGTTTTTGGGCAAATGAACGAACCCCCTGGGGCACGCGCCAGAGTAGCTCTTTCGGGTTTAAGTATTGCCGAGAGTTTCCGTGATGGCGATGGTACTGCTGAAGGCAAGGATATCTTATTATTTGTTGATAATATCTTTCGTTTTACTCAGGCAGGATCTGAAGTGTCTGCATTATTAGGTCGTATGCCATCAGCTGTAGGATACCAGCCAACACTGGCATCTGAAATGGGTGAACTACAGGAAAGAATTACTTCAACAAAAAATGGTTCTATCACCTCAGTGCAAGCAGTATATGTACCCGCAGATGATTTAACGGATCCAGCTCCAGCCACCACCTTTACTCACCTGGATGCCACCACCGTTTTAAGTCGTAAGATTGCAGAATTAGGTATTTACCCTGCAGTAGATCCTTTAGATTCAACATCACGTATGCTTACCCCAGATATAGTAGGTAATGAGCATTACAATACAGCTCAAAAGGTAAAAGAGATTTTACAACGATATAAGGAGCTTCTGGATATAATTGCCATCCTGGGTATGGAAGAGTTATCAGAAGAAGACAAATTGGTGGTTCACCGCGCTAGAAGGGTGCAAAGATTTTTATCTCAACCTTTTCATGTGGCCGAGCAATTTACCGGATTAAAAGGAACTTTTGTTAAAATAGAAGACACCATTAAAGGTTTTAATATGATTATGAACGGTGAAGTGGATAAATACCCCGAAGCAGCTTTTAACCTAGTTGGTACGATTGAACAAGCTATTGAAAAAGGAGAAAAAATACTTGCTGAAGCTAAATAGAAATGGATTTAAATTTAGAAATAATCACTCCGGATAAAACGCTTTATTCCGCCGATATAGGTCTGGTTCAGCTGCCAGGAATCAATGGCAGCTTTACTGTACTTAAAAACCATGCTCCCATAGTATCAAAATTGACAACAGGTAAAATACGGGTTATAGGTAAAGATGGTAAGGAAAATATTTTTGAGTGTAACGGAGGTATCTTTGAGTGCAAAGACAATAAAGCCTCGGTTTTAATGGGCTCACTGCACGACTGATATAATCCCAATAAAATAGAAACACACTTTAAAGCAACTATTGTTATTTCAATGGTTCTGCTCTCTTCTGAATATCCGCTTTTAAAAAAAAGGAAGTTTGAAAAAAATACTAATCATTCGTCTGAGTTCAATTGGAGATATCATACAATGTATGTCGGTGACAGCTGGGTTTAAAAACCATCATCCCAATTGTGAAATACATTGGATTGTACGTAAAGATCTAGCCTCTTTATTAGAGATAGATCCCAGGATTAATCGCTTAATAGCCTTTGATCGTAAACAAGGTTTCGCAGGATTAATAAAAATGGCCTTCCAATTAAAAAAAGAAGGTTATACGCATATCTACGACGCACATAGTAATATCCGTTCAAATATATTAAAGACTATTCTTAGCCCCTTTGGAAGCAAAAGCAAACTTATTACACGTAGAAAAAACCGCTTAAAAAGGATACTTCTGTTTAACTTTCGAATTAACCTTTTACCTAAACCATTCAGGGCTTTTGAATCATTTCGTAAGCCACTAAAAAAATGGGGAATACATCACTTCTTTACACCTCAGGACAACTGGGTATTTCCAGCACAAACACATCAAAAATGCGTTGAATTACTCCAAAAACAACCAGAAAAAACCATTACTTTGGTTCCTTCAGCTGCCTGGGAATTGAAACGCTGGCCAGTTACATACTGGAAAAAGCTGGTTGCCCTCCTGCCCGATTTTCACTTTACCATATTGGCTGGACCGACAGATGATTTTTGTAAAGAGATTGAAGAAGTTGATCCTCAGAGAGTATTAAATTTGGCTGGAAAAACCTCTTTACTCGAAAGCTTTTGTGTTACTTCAATGGCTAAATATGTAGTCAGTGGCGACACTGGCTTTTTACACGCTGCCGACCTGTTTAATGTACCGGGATGCGCTATCATTGGTCCCACAGCCTTTGGATACCCTACAGGTGAGAAGATGAAAATATTTGAACGCAAGCTACCTTGCCAGCCCTGTAGCAAACACGGTAATACAAAATGTAAACTGAAAGAGCTTAAAAAATGCCTGATAGACATTACTCCAGAACAAATAGCAGCAGAAATAAATAGTAAATTTTCCAAATCAGATACTTAAATGAGAATAGCTCTGGAAAAATTATTCAGCCTCAGATATAAAAAAATAAATTTAATATACTATCCACAGGAGTATATCAAATTATTTCTTAGACCTTCCTATTCCCCTAAAGCACTAAAAAAAAGACTACAAAGACTACAGAACAACTACAACAGTACTTATATAAACAACAGAGTTGATTATTACAATAAGTTAAATACAGATTGCATCTTACCTGACACAGTTCGGCCTTTAAGGGAATTTACCCTTCAAAGTAAATGTAAAACCTATTACTTAGATTCCCTTCCCTTTAAAAGATTTTTTAATCCGGATTTTAAATTCAATTATTTATTTGGTGACATCACAGAGATACCTCCTATTCCTTCTATTGTAAAAAGCAGACCAATAGGTAATCAAAACACTAACTCTGTTCTTTTAAATTTGAATAAAATCAGACATTTTATTTTTGTTAAAGACAGTAAATGCTTTACAAATAAGAAGAACGTGCTACTTTGGAGAGGTAACTTATGGGACTATCAACCTCAAAGAGTGCAATTTTTTGAGAAGCATTTTAATAATCCTATATGTAATATCGGACAGGTGAATACCAACAATCTGAATTCAGATTGGATTAAAGAAAAGCTAAGCATATTCAATCAGCTTGATTATAAATTTATTTTATCGCTCGAAGGAAACGATGTGGCATCCAACTTAAAATGGATTATGTCCTCTAATTCCATTGCTGTGATGCCAAAACCAAAATACGAAACTTGGTTTATGGAAGGGACATTAATACCAGACCATCACTATATAGAGATAAACAATGACTATTCCAATGTAGATGAAAAGATAAATTACTACATCGAAAATCCAGATAAAGCGCAGGCTATAATTAAAAATGCAAACGCATATTGCAATCAGTTTCAGGATAAAAAGAGAGAGAAGTTAATTTCTCTTTTGGTACTGAAGAAATATTTTGAACGAACTAATAAGCTTTAATAACTAAGAAGATAACATATGAATACCCCACAGTTTTCCGACATTGAAGATGCGTTTATACGTATTGAGCCATTTATTCATGTAACTCCCGTATTAACGTCTCAGGCCATTAATAAAATTGCCGGTTGCGAAATTTTCTTCAAATGCGAAAATTTTCAGAAGGTAGGAGCCTTTAAATTCCGGGGTGCCTGCAATGCCGTTTTCTCTCTTAGTAAGGAAGATTCAAAAAGAGGGGTGGCTACTCATTCCTCGGGTAATCATGCTGCAGCACTAGCTTTAGCTGCCAAACTCAGAGAAACACATGCCTATATTGTAATGCCTAAGAATGCTCCTGCCATAAAGAAAAAAGCGGTTGAAAGTTATGGCGGTAAAATTACATTCTGCGAACCAACACTGCAAGCTCGAGAACATATGCTCGAGAACATTATCCATGAATCGGGTGCAATAATGATTCACCCCTATAACCAAAAGGAGATTATTGCTGGACAAGGTACTTGTGCACTAGAGTTTATGCAGCAACAAAATAATTTAGATACAATTATTGCTCCGGTAGGAGGAGGAGGTTTGCTGAGTGGAACAAGCATTACTGCAAAGTATATCAATCCCGATATAGAGGTGATTGCTGCTGAACCTGAAGGAGCTGATGATGCCTGGCGCTCTTCTCAGAAAGGAGAAAGAATTCCTGTTGGCCAAACAAATACCATTGCTGATGGTTTATTAACCTCGCTGGGTGATATCACTTTCGAAGTGATAAAGAAAAATGTAGACCAAATTTACACTGCTCCCGATACAAGTATCATACATGCCATGAGACTGATATGGGAAAGAATGAAAATTATCGTAGAACCATCGTCAGCTGTAGCTCTGGCCATCATACTCGAAAACAAGGAGATATTCAAGGACAAAAAAGTTGGTGTTATATTAAGTGGTGGTAATGTAGATCTGAATAAGCTACCCTTTTCGTAGCTACCTTAACTATAGCAAAGGGCTCAGTAATCTGGCAAAGGATTCTCTGGCCTTTTGCCGAATTGGGCGCTTCTTCCATTCCTTGATTAACAAACGCTTACTATTGGAAAAATCTTCCATAAAAGTTTGTTTTACCTGTTTTGAAAAATCCCTATCGTAAACAAAAGCCGTAACCTCAAAATTCTGCTCAAAACTACGAAAATCCATATTCGCTGATCCAATGGAAGAGACCATATCATCAGAAACGATTACCTTACTATGGATGAATCCTTTTTGGTAAAAATATATTTTCACACCAGCCTCCATCATCTCCCTAAGATAGGATAAGGTTGATAATTTAGTGATGTAAGCATCTGATTTTTCAGGGATGATTATACGCACATCCACACCACTCATAGCCGCTGTCTTTAACGCCATTAATATACTTTCATTTGGCATAAAATAAGGCGTTGCCACATATATATATTTTTTAGCACTGGTTATTATTTTAAAAAAACCCATCATAATACCAGGCCAGTCGGTATCCGGTCCACTTGGACAAACCTGTACCGGTATTTTTCCTTTGGCTTCTTTAACCGGAAAATATTTTTTAAAAGCCAATTCAACTTGGCTCACAAAATACCAATCGAGAGAGAAGATGTATTGCAAGCTATTTACGGCATCTCCTTCTACTTTAATATGCGTATCGCGCCAAATACCATAACTTGGATCACCGTCAATATATCTATCTGCCACATTAATACCTCCTACAAAACCAACATAACCATCAATAACCACAATCTTACGGTGATTTCTATAATTAATTCTGCTAGTAAATAACGGAAAACGAACTTTCAAGAAAGGATAAATTTCTATTCCCGCTTCGCGCAGTTCGTTGTAATAATCATTTTTTAATTCCCAACATCCCACATCATCAACAATCATTCTAACCTCAACACCTTCTTTTGCTTTCCGCAACAATATCTCTTTAATTGTATTTCCGATAGTATCAATAGCAAAAATATA
The DNA here is from genome assembly GCA_041595375.1 of Saccharicrinis sp. Classification (GTDB taxonomy): domain Bacteria; phylum Bacteroidota; class Bacteroidia; order Bacteroidales; family Marinilabiliaceae; genus Saccharicrinis. Next base: position 315 of record JBFHKL010000216.1, on the reverse strand, counting down.
GTATTGCAAGTGTATAAAACTTTTAGCCTTATTAAGCTCTTCAATCAATTCCTTAAACTTATCCTTCCCGTTATTTAGAAGCGTAACTTTATTGCCTGTGGTAACTACTGAATTACTATTATTAAGCTGCAAATGAATAATTTGTCCTTTTTCTCTGAGTATTTCATCTGTAAACCAATCCCTTTCCCTAAACTGGCGAGTTTGGGCATGTGCAACAGAACTCATATAATCATGACTCTTTATACCCTTGCGTCTTATAATTTTTTCCTTACGCAAATTCTGTCCAAAAAAAATATAAAGAACAATTCCGATACC
>JBFHKL010000215.1:0-7094 GCA_041595375.1 Saccharicrinis sp. | reverse complement strand
CTTCGCATTGGGTGACTCAGCAAGTTTAATAGTTGCATCAATACCTTTTTGTTTGAGGATATTGGATGTTAAACTGGCACTAATAATCCTGTTGTAGTTGGCTATACCTTGAGCTTCAATTTCTCTTCGTTGTGCTTCGCTACGTTCTTTATCCAGTTTAAACTGATAGGCCAGCGCTTCCTGTTCCTGCTTGAGTTTGCTCTCAATAGCTTCTTTGATTTGCAGTGGCAAAGCGATGGAACGTATCAAAAGAGCCCTCATCTCTATATTGTTATCTTTTAATACTTCTGAAGTTTCCAGTTCAATTAAATCTTCCACTTCTTTTCTTTTGGTAGAAAATAATTCTTCAGCAGTATAGCGGCCTGTTATACTACGTACTACAGAACGTACCTCTGGAATCACCAAAACATTAACATAGTCTTTCCCGAATTTTTGGTGTAATTCTCCAATTTTATCATAGACAGGATTAAATCTGACGGTGATATCCATATTGATAGACATACTGTTTTTGTCTAATACATCCATGGTTTCTTCACGGGTTTGTTCTTTTACCTTGTATATGATTAACTGGTTCCAGGGTGCTATAATTGCCAGCCCTTCCGATTTAATATTGTCATTATCCAGTCCTATGGTATAAGGTTTAAAAACAACTGCACGTTCACCGGGTTGTATGATATGGAATACTCTGCTGCTGAAAACAACAAGCAATATAACGCCTGCAAGCAATATGCCTAAAATAATGGGTGATACTCTACTTTTCATAGGTAAGAAATTTAGTATATAATTGAAGTTATTTTAAAAAATATAAAGCTAATAAATAAAATGTAACTAACCTTGTTATTGTTTAATGTGTTGAATCACCAAAATAAGTATCTTTATTTAATTTTTAATAACTCTGTTTTATGCAATCCACCAAAGGATATTTATTTATGGCAGGATCTGTGTTATCTTTTGCTGTAATGTCGGCATTGGTTAAATCTATTCCAAATGTGGATTCCACAGTGACTACTTTTGTCCGCTTCTCGGTAGGTGTTGGTATGCTGGGACTAATGGCCATGCTGAAAAAAGTACAGCTTAATTTTAAAAACAGCCCTTTGTTGTTATTAAGAGGATTAACTGGTGGATTGGCTGTGTTTTTGCTTTATTTCTCTATCGTGAAGCTCGGTGTTGCTAAGGCCACGGTATTTGTATATTCATACCCTATTTTTGCTACACTCTTTAGTGTTATTGTTTTTAAAGAGAAGGTAAAGCTTATTCAGTGGTTTTTTGTGATGATGGCTTTTGTGGGTATTGTGTTGTTGTCAGTAAAAGAGGGGCTTGATGTTTCGCAAATTTCAATTTATGAGTTATTGGCTATTCTGGGCTCATTGATGTCAGCCATTTCGGTTATTTTGGTCAAGAAACTGCATAGCAGTGATTCGTCAACCTCTATTTTCTTCGCCCAAAGTCTAGTGGGCTTCTGGTTATTTTTATTTCCATCTTCCATTGCTTCCAATGATGGGGGTATGCCTGCCGCTTTTATATTAATTGCCATAGGAGTAGTGTCCGCTATCGGTCAGCTGATCATGACCGAAGGTTATAAATATATTGAGGTATCCAAGGGTTCAACCATGCATATGTTAGTGCCTGTTTTTAATATTGTTTTGGGTTATTACTTGTTTGAAGAGGTGTTAACTATTAAAGAATGGACTGGCGCTTTGTTGGTTATATGCGCCTGTATTGGTGTGGTAGGTACAAGAGGATTGAAATTCAGGTTTTTAGGACCTAGGTAAGGTGTCTTAATGCTCTTGTGAATTATTACTGTATCTGTAATCAATGACTACTGCATCATAATCAGGTTTAATCTTCTTTTGTGAAATGATGATTTTTTATCAGTCGGCTATTTAAAATGAATTGATGTCTCTAATTCATTTCAGATTCTGTTGATTTTTAACTTTTTGCGATTTATGCCGCTAAAAAGAAAATCAGCAGAAGAAAAATATTTCTTCTGCTGATATGTCTCTTGCTCCTATTTTTGTTAATACCATACATTAATGATCATTATTACAGAGGCAACAATTTGAGTTCCTGCAAAAAGATATTTAAGATTTTTAGGTTTTGATTTCAGTGCTGTTCTAGCACCTGCAAAACCACCAATAATCCCTCCTGCAGCCAGAGGGATAGCTGTGGTGAGATCAAATAATCCGGCACCCATATGTCCGAAAAAACCTGCAGCTGCCGATATCGTAACCAAAGTTGTAGAGGTACCTACGGCTATATGCATAGGGATGTACATGGTTAAAAGCATTAGAGGTACCAGAAACGAACCTCCGGAAACGCCTACCATACCCGAAATAAAACCTGTTATTAATACTATCGGTAAGGTAATTAATAGGTTAACCCGGAAAGTGTCGCCATTTGATTTTAATGAAATGATCCATTTATGGTCGCTTTTAAGCTCTTGTTTAGGCTTACGTAACATCAGTAATGCGGCTGCAAACATAATAATAGCAAATATTACTTTAAGTGCTTTTTCATTAAAGTACTGACCAAAAAAACCTCCAGCTAGAGCCGATACAAAAATCATTACGCCTAATAAAATTGTTAGCTTCCAATGGTTCATCTTTTGTTTGCTAAAAAGAATTGTAGCCATTAGCGAGGAACACATTAAAATAAATTGTCCTGTAGAAGCAGAGAGGTTCATGCTTATACCTGAGAGTACAAGGGTGAGAACATAAAAATTCCCTCCCCCTCTACCTGTCATTGTCATGAAATAGGCAATCAGCATAATGATGATTGTCAGAATCCAGATGTTCATTAATTTAATTTTTTGTAAATTTTACCAGGCATTAAGGCTTGAAGTAGTGGAGGATATCCACCAGGAATTATTTTCACATTTTCATATCCTTTACTTTTGAGATAGGTGAAAATAATGGCTGCCCGGACACCTGCCGAGCAGAATACACCAATTAGTTTGTCTTTGGGTATTTCTTTAATACGATTAGGTATTTCATTGGTTGGTATTTCCAATACCTCACAATGGTGCAACAAAGAAAGTTTTAAAGTTTCAATTTCTTCTTTTGCTCTTACATCCAAAAAAATACTGTTTCCTGTTGCAAGAAATGCTTCCGGTTCCATTTTGTGTTGTCCGGTTCCAAAATAACGGAAATCCATTTCCGCTATTACTTTTTCTAAATCGTTCATGTGTAATATTATTAATCAATCTATAAAAGATTGCATTGTAAATTTCTAAATATTAAACGTTTGTATGTTAGGTGGTACGCAAGTATATCGTGGTTATACAATCAAAGGTCAAAACGATAGGCTGCTTTTGTATTTATTTTTTATAAATTACTCTGGTAGCGCAATTCATAAACTCAAGTACACAAGGAATGGCTAAGTTGTAATAAACAAAGTTTTTCACTTTTGTACCCCGAATGATTTTATTTTTTTTGAGGATATCAAGATGCTTCGACATGGTTGATATATCTATACCCACCATTTCAGTAAGTTCTTTTACCGTTAGTTTCTTATCTTTTATTTCATTGATAATAAACAATCTTGTAGGATGAGCTAAGGCTTTAAAAATAGCAGACTGTTCCAGGTATTCATTTTCAATATCCTTGTTCATGATAGAGTGATTTTCTATTTGGCAAAATTACCAAATAGAATTTACTTTGCAAATAGTATTGTAATTTGTTTTTATGTTAAAACAGAAAACCCGGGAACAAGCTGAAGTTGTACCCGGGTTAAAACTAAGTTAATATAATAGTTGCTTTTAATTGCTTGATGTGGAGAGTACTCCTTTTATGCTATCTTCAAAGGCTGATAATGCAGCTTTGGCTCCTTCTCCCATGGCAATGACTATTTGTTTGTAGGGAACAACAGATACATCACCAGCAGCATAGATTCCCGGAATTTTTGTTCGGCAATGAGCATCTATTTCGATTTCTCCCATTCTGTTGGTGTCAATTAAGTTGGAAAATACATCACTATTTGCTTTTAAACCAATTTGAACAAATACGCCATCGGTATCAATACTTTTAATATCACCACTTTCTCTATTCTTGTATTGAAGCGCAGATACTTTGCTGCCATCTCCTTCAACACGCATTGTTTGTGCATTGGTAATAATGCTAACATTGGGCTTGTCGGCCAGTTTGTCCTGTAATACCTGATCGCCTTTAAGGGTATCCATAAATTCTAGAACAGTTACATCGTTGGCTATGGATGATAAGTCAATGGCAGCTTCCAGTCCTGAGTTTCCACCACCTACGACAACCACTTTTTTATCTTTATAAAAAGGTCCATCACAGTGAGTACAAAATGCCACCCCAGTACCAATATGGTCTTCTTCGCCAGGAACACCCAGTTTACGCCAGCTGGCGCCTGTGGCGATTATTAATGCAGGTGTGGTTATTTTTTCTCCCAATGATGTAGTTAGGTGTTTAGAACCGTTTTTAAGTTCGACATTCTCGACCATCCTGTTTTCTAAAATATCAACAGGGTAATCGTTAAGGTGCGCCATTAGGTTTGTTGCCAATTGAGCTCCTGTGGTTTTAGGTATAGAGATCATATTTTCGATGGCAACAGTTTCTGTTACTTGACCGCCTACTTTTTCGGCGATTATGGCTACTTTAAATCCTTTACGTGCTGAGTAAATAGCAGCTGATACACCAGCAGGTCCGCCTCCTACTACAACAACATCATAATTTTTAGTTGTTTGTGAAGCTGAGAATTTTGAGCCTGCCAGTTTTTCTATTTTGCCAAGCAGTTCGCCTAAGGAAGAGCGGCCTACATGCAGTGATTCTCCATTGGCATAAACAGAGGGTACTGCTTGGATATTTAAACGGTCAACTTCTTCCTGATTAATTGCTCCGTCAATAATTTCGTGTGTAATATTAGGGTTAAGAAAACTTATAATATTCAATGCCTGAACAACCTCTGGACAGTTGGTGCAGGTGAGTGAAATGTAGCTTTTTAATGCTACCTTTCCTGTAATGCTTTTAATTCGGTTAGTTAAAGTTTCGTCGGGTAAGTTTTTACCTATGCCATCCATATTTAAAACGGCAAGTAACAGCGTGGTAAATTCATGTCCATTAGGGATTGCCCTGAACTTTACATTTGATTCTTCTCCATTTTTAAGAATGCTAAAAGATAGAGATTCTCCTTCGTTAACCTGAGTTTCAACTTTGTTGGAACAGGAAGCAACATCTTCCAGTAAACCAATTAATTCTGATTTTTTAGGATGGTTATCGGCAACCTGTACCTGAAAAGTATATTTGTTTGTAAGACCTTGAAATACATTGGTAACCTGGTCTTTGATGCTTTGTTCTAACATGAGGGGTAATTTTTGTAAGTGATGTCTCAAAAATGTTTTATTAACGATAAAGGTACTTGCGACACTAGAAGCACTATGGTTTTTTAAATTTCCTTTTAGTGGATTCGTGAATTTTGTAACTTTAATAGTTGCATAATTGAGACATCCTTAGCTATATTAAAAACTATTTTGTCTGTAAATATTTATTATATCTTACCTACAAGGTCGATATTTGGCTGTAAGGTTTCATTGCCTTCTTTCCATTTGGCAGGACATACTTCGGAAGGGTGCTCAGCTACAAATTGTAATGCTTTAAGTTTTCTTAATAGTTCATCTGCATTTCGACCTACGTTACCGGCTACTACTTCATATGATACAATTTCTCCTTCAGGATTTACAATAAAGGTACCTCGTTCGGCTAAGCCTACTTCCTCAATCATTACTTCAAAACCTCTTGAAAGCACTCCTGTTGGATCTGCTAACATTGGGTATTGTATTTTTTTAATGGTTTCTGAAGTGTCGTGCCATGCTTTGTGAACAAAGTGAGTATCTGTTGATACCGAGTATATCTCACATCCTGTACCTTTAAATTCATCATATGAGTTGGCAAGATCTTCTAGCTCAGTAGGGCATACAAAAGTAAAATCGGCAGGGTAAAAGAAAAATACAGACCATTTGCCCAATACATCCTCTTTTTTTACTGTTGCAAAATTATTGTTTACGAATGCTTGAACTTCAAAATCAACGATTTGTTTTCCTATTTGTGACATGTTTTTAAATTTTAAGTTGTTTATAAATTTGTTTATCATTTTAACTGATGCAAACATACAAGCTGTCACAATATAAATCAAATAGATAGTTTTTATGGATGTATAGAAATTAATTATATGTACAGATAATCAATGTTATACATGTTTATAGTTGAGCTGGGTTTTGAAAAAAAATTGAAGGCTGTATTGGTTGGATGGTATTTCTTATTATTTCAAAGCTAACATTTTTATGATTTTAATATGAGCTTAATACCTGAATGTGTTTAATCTGTAGATATAGATACATCTGTTGGTAATACCTTGTTTTTAGTGAATTGTAAAAAAAATATCGTTCTTTGAGTCTACTCCTAATTTTCTTGAGTGAATATAATCGTGTTATTGGCTAACAATTGCCTTTTGATTTTTGCCGTCCATCAAAATCGTTAGGGGTTTTTCAAATTCAATATGTGTAAAGTATTCTGTTTGTTGAATCATTGTTTGTTGTTTAAGTACATCAAACCTAACAAACTCAGCAGCCTTGTTGTGATGAACAGAGAAATAACCTACATTCATAGAGGTGACATTGTGAAAGAAGTGGGATCCCAGTGAGGCATCCAGCGGAAACTCTTCTAAGCCCATTTCGACAATTACCTTGGCATATGATATTTGTGACCACAATACAGGTATGCCCGTGAACTTATCACGCGTTCCCCATCTGCCAGGTCCTATTAAGAGGTACTCTTTTTGTAAAGACTCCATTTTTTTGTTGAGCAAGGCCATTTCTTTAGCCATCTCGGTAGTTTTGGTGCGATTGAATTTCTCAGGATTCATAAATATGACATCTTTGATTGTTTCAATTTTACCGTTACCCATGCCTTTTTCAGACATTAGAATTACTTTTTGATCATTTATCTCGGTAAAATCAATTTTAACATTGTTCTCAAGTCGTATTAAGGGTTTTATTTGCAACAGATAGAGTGTAGGTAGGTTGTTTTGGTGAGTATTTAAATCAACAGCAAACTCTATTTCTACCGGGGCTCCCATGG
>JBFHKL010000214.1:0-7147 GCA_041595375.1 Saccharicrinis sp. | reverse complement strand
GCAAGTATTTTAACATTTTTTTTTCAATTATTTTTTCACAAATTTTGTATTCGAGAAACTTAAGTATATAACATAAAAACCAAAGCGGAGAATGAAGCCCGGATACGAAATTGTATGGAATAACTGTTTGAAAGTAATTAAAGATAATATCTCTCAAATTAGTTTTAAAACATGGTTTGAGCCTATAGTTCCTTTAAAAGTTGAGAATAATGTTTTAACTATTCAGGTACCAAGTGCATTTTTTTATGAATATCTGGAGGAGCATTTTATTGATCTTTTAAGAAAAACTATTAGGAGGGAGCTAGGGCATTCTGCAAAATTAGAATATAATGTTGTGGTGGATAATCCACATCAAAAAAACCAACAACCCTTAACACATCGTTTACCTTCCAATAACAAAACGGATTTACGTAATCTTCCGGTATCCATGCAAATGAATTCGGAAAAGCCTGTTGTGAAAAATCCATTTGTTATTCCTGGAATAAAGAAATTAAATGTAGATCCGCAGTTGAATGCTGATTATACTTTTGATAACCATATTGAAGGAGAATGTAATCGTTTGGCAAGAGCTGCTGGAATGGCAGTGGCAAAAAATCCAGGAAAGACTGCTTTTAATCCCTTATTTTTGTATGGAAATTCAGGATTGGGAAAAACTCATCTGGCACAAGCTATTGGTATTGATATTAAAAAGTATTTTCAAGAGAAAACGGTATTGTATGTTAATGCCAATAAGTTTACCACACAGTTTACCGAGTCGGTTCGTAACAATACACAAAATGATTTTCTGAATTTTTACCAGATGATTGATGTGTTAATTGTAGATGATATTCAGGCAATGGCAGGAGAAGAAAAAACACAGAATACTTTTTTCCATATTTTTAATCATCTTCATCAAATGGGAAAGCAGTTGATATTGACTGCCGATAGAGCTCCTGTTGAAATGAAGGGAATGGAAGACCGTTTGTTGTCGCGTTTTAAATGGGGCTTGTCGGCAGATGTGCAAACACCCGATTATAATACCAGGATAGCTATTTTAAAGCATAAAGTGTATAAGGATGGGATTACGATTTCGGAAGATGTTTTAGAATATATAGCTTCACATATTTCTCAAAATATAAGAGAACTGGAAGGTGCATTGATTTCCTTGTTGGCTCAGGCTACATTGAATAAAAAGGAAATTACTATTGATGTGGCTGTTTCAATAGTTGAGAAATTGGTTAAGAAAACCAAGAAAGAATTAAGTGTTGATTATATTCAACAAATAGTTTGCGATTATTTTGGCTTGGCTGTTGATTCTTTACAATCCAAAACAAGAAAAAGAGAAATTGTTCAGGCCAGACAAGTGGCTATGTATTTCTCAAAGAGTTTGACTAATTCTTCTTTGTCGATGATTGGATCAAAAATTGGTAAAAAAGATCATGCTACTGTATTGCATGCCTGTAAAGCAGTAAATAATTTGATTGAAACGGATAAGGATTTTAAAAATCAAATGAGGGAGATTGAAGCGCAAATTAAAATGTAATTGTTAGAGATTAACTTGTATATAGAAAAGTTGTTGAGACAGAAGTTTCAGCAACTTTTTTTTATTTATGCAGCTTGCTTTGTTTTGATGGCTCTCTTTTTATACTTTTGGGGGCATTAAAAAGGATAAAATTTATATGAATATAGCTAAGTATATACACCGTATAGTTGTTGTTTGTTTATTATTTCTTTCGGTTTCTGCTTTTTCTCAAGATGCTGATTTACAGAAAAATAAAGTTATTATTGACGGAAAAGCCTACTATTTACATGTGGTGAAAAAGGGAGAGGGATTTTATGGTATTGCCCGGCAATTTGGCGTGTCTCAAAAGGAAATACATGATGCGAATCCTAACTCTTTGTTTGGTCTAAAACCTGGAGATGTGCTGTATATACCTATTATTTCTGGTAGAAATAGTAGTTCTGGTGAGATGGAAGAGTCTACTGAATTTATCTATCATACTATTGAAAAAGGACAAACTCTTTATTTTTTATCGAAAAAATATAATGTAAGTATTGATAAGATAAAGAAATACAACATAGGAGCCGATCAAAACTTATTGGTGGGTACTATTTTTAAAATTCCAGTAGAAAAAGGTATTCAATCCGAAACAAAAGAGCAGGTTCAATATGTATATCATGAAGTAGAACCTAAAGAAACGCTCTATGGTATTTCTAAAAAGTATAATGTCAGCATTCAGGAGTTATTGCAATCAAATCCTGCTTTGCAAAATGGTGTGATTGCTATGGGTTCAAAAATTAGGATTCCACAATCACAAACGAACAAGGTAGTAGCAGAAGACAAGGAAAAAATAAATATACAGGATGATCATTTTCTATATCATCGTATTCAATTGGGAGATACTTTTTTCTCCCTGAGTAAAAAATACCGAGTCTCGCGCGAGGATATTGCCAAAGCTAACCCTGATTTAAATCCGGATGATTTAGCATTGGATTTCTTAATTCGTATACCTAAAGAGGCTATGCAGAAAAGGGAGATTCAGCAGCAACAAAGTGACGATTTTGTTATTCATGTTGTTAAAAGAAAGGAAACATTATATTCTATTGCCCATAAGTATCAGGTGTCTATTGACGAGTTAAAAGAAGCCAATCCGACCTTAATATTAAATAATATAAGAAAGGGTACCGAATTAAGGATCCCAACTCAGTCGTATTTGGCTCGAAAAAAAATGGAGTTGGAACAGGCTGATCTGGTAACAGATCAAAGCGAAGATAGAGTGATGCTCGATTCTGTTTATGTGGATTGTGGCTTATATGATTATAATGTTTTAAAGGAAACCATTAATGTAGTTTTAATGCTGCCATTTGATATTGAAGCCACCCAAAAGGACAATATCATTACAAAAATAGAAAACGGCGAGGAGATAGAGAGGAAGCGTCAGGTGCCTGTGCTCTCTTCTAGGTCTCGTTCTTTTGTTGAATTTTATGAGGGAGCTCTAATGGCCATTGATTCATTAAAAAAACAAGGGGTGAATATTCATTTGTTTACCTATGATACAGCACCCGATACTAATAGAGTGAAGGAAATACTTAAATTACCTGAGTTAAAACAGGCAGATTTTATCATTGGTCCTGCTTACACCAGTAATTTGGCTTTGGTTTCTGATTTTTCGTATAAAAATGGTATTAAATTGATCTATCCTTTATCGAATAAGGGAGCTGTGTTGAATAAAAATCCATGGCTGTTTCAGGTGAATCCGCCAGATACCTTGTTGTTTAAAAAATATGCCAATCATATCATAAATCAGCAAAATGGTACCCGTATTTTGGTGTTAAAATCTGCCAAACCTAATGATATAGAGGAGCGCTTATGTAAGACCATTAGGGATCAGCTCTATATGAGGTATATTCCTCTGGGGCAAGTTCCTGATTATCAAGAAATAACTTTCTCGGCACAGGATGTGCAGGGTATTGAAGCTCTATTGGATAAGGAACATCAAAATGTGGTAGTTATACCTTCTACCGATGAGGCGGATGTATCAAAAATTATTACCACTTTGCATGGAGTTGTTGAGTCCTCACAATTGCAGGTGAAGTTAATAGGTTTTGGTAATTGGCTTGTATATCAAACCATTAATGCAGAAGAAATACATGATCTGGATACAGAAATATTAACTACATATGCGATTGATTATAAGGATAACGCAACCATTAACTTTATTCATAAGTTTAGAGAGTGGTATCACACAGAACCATTTCCCGTTGCTCCTTACTTTATTCGTCCTGATAAAAATTCACAGTTCTCTAAATACGGAATATGGGGCTTTGATGTAGCATATTACTTTTTAAGTGCCAGGGTAAAATATGGAAAGCAGTTTGAATATTGCTTAAATGATTTTTATATACCGCAGGTACAATTCAATCTTCATTTTAAAAGAAGTGAAAATTGGGGTGGTTTTTATAATGAAGGCTTATATGTCATTCGTTTTAGACCTTCTCTGGAGGTAAGTAGAGAGGTGATTCGATAATTTTATATTTTAATTCTTAGTTATTCAGAATGGTTTCGGTAAATCAATTGACCGTAGAGTTTGGTGGGTTCACGCTTTTTAGTGATGTTTCGTTTCTGGTCAATCCCAAGGATAAGATTGGCTTAGCAGGGAAAAATGGTGCAGGAAAATCAACTTTGCTTAAAATACTGGCGGGGATTCAAACACCTACAAAAGGCATGGTGTCTTGCCCCAAAGACATTAAAATTGGCTACCTGCCTCAGCATATGAAGCATGATGATACAGGTACGGTATGGGATGAAGTAGAAAAGGCTTTTGGAGAACTGAAACAACTGGAAAATGAGATTGAGGAATTAAATCAGCAGCTGACGAGTAGAACCGATTATGAATCAGAAATTTATTTGGATTTAATTCATCAGGTGAGTGATAAAAATGAACGTTTAAGCATATTAGGAGGTGCCAATTATGCCTCTTCTATAGAGATAACACTCAAGGGTCTTGGCTTTGAACGTGATGATTTTCAGCGTCCTACAGCAGAGTTTTCGGGAGGCTGGCGTATGCGTATTCAGCTGGCAAAGATATTGCTTGAAAAACCCGATGTTTTTTTGCTTGATGAGCCTACCAATCATCTGGATATTGAGTCAATACAGTGGTTCGAGGACTTTTTAAAGAACTACAATGGAGCCGTCGTGTTGGTTTCTCACGATAGAGCTTTTTTAGATAATATTACACGTCGTACTGTCGAAATACAGATGGGGAAGATATATGATTATAAAGCATCGTATACCGAGTACCTTTTGCTTCGCGAGGAAAGACATGAGCAACAAATGGCTGCTTACAGGAATCAGCAAAAAATGATTGAGGATACCGAAAAATTTATTGAACGTTTTCGTTATCAGGCCACAAAGGCTGTTCAGGTTCAGTCGCGTATTAAGCAATTGGAAAAACTGGACCGTATTGAAGTGGATGAATTTGATCATTCGGCCTTGCGTATAAAATTTCCTCCCGCACCTCACTCAGGTACCCTTACTATTGAAGGGAAAGGTGTATCGAAAAGCTATGGCTCCCATGAGGTATTGAAATAGGTGGATTTTACCATTGAACGAGGGGAGAAGGTGGCTTTTATTGGTCGTAATGGCGAAGGAAAAACGACCATGGCCAAAATGATTATGAATGAAATTGCGTTTAGCGGCCATCTGAAACTGGGACATCAGGTAAAAATTGGATATTTTGCTCAGAATCAAGCCGATTTGTTGGATGAAAAATTAACTATTCTGGAAACAATTGACCATGTGGCGGTTGGTGATATTCGCTTGAAAATAAGGGATCTGTTGGGGGCTTTTATGTTCAGTGGTGAAACCGTGGATAAAAAAGTCTCGGTATTGTCGGGTGGTGAGCGTACTCGCCTGGCTATGGTGAAATTATTATTGGAGCCTGTGAACTTATTGGTTTTAGATGAGCCTACTAACCACCTAGATATCCGATCAAAGGAATTGTTAAAGCAAGCCGTTAAGGAATTTAAGGGTACTGTTGTAATTGTATCTCACGACCGTGAATTTTTAGATGGTTTGGTGAATAAAGTTTACGAATTCCGCAATAAGAAAATGATTGAGCATTTGGGCGGTATTTATGAATTTTTAGCACGCAAAAAACTGGAGTCCTTGCAACAAATGGAGCAGCAAAAATCTGTATCTTCAGTAAGTAAGGAGAGTGAGGATAAGGCAGAACTTAAAAATGAAGCCAAGTTGAACTATGAAGAGCGTAAAGAAATAAGTAGAAGGCATAGGAAAGCTCAACAGTTGGTAGAGAAATGTGAGGAGGATATTGCTCAGCTTGAAAATGATATTGAAGAGATGGATAAGTTGATGCAGGATGTGAAAAATGCTAGTGATCCTGAGTTTGTAAAAAAATATCAGCATATCAATTCAACATTAGATACAAAAATGCTGAATTGGGAAGAATTACATCAACAATTGGAAGAAGTTGAAGAATTAAAAAAACAATTGGATTAAAGGTTATAGGTTTAATGATAAATACTAAGCAGTCGTTCTGTTTTATCTTATTTCTTATGTCTTTTGTCTCTAAAACTAATTTATTATGGCAGGGAAAAGTGATTTTTTATTTGGTATAAGGTCGGTAATTGAAGCAATTCACTCTGGTAAAGAGATCGAGAAAGTGTTAGTAAAGAAGGGTTTAAGTGGTGAGTTGTATGAGGAGTTGGAGGATACCATGAAGAAAGCCAATATATCTTGGCAAACTGTTCCGGTGGAGCGAATAAACAGAGCTACCCGCAAAAATCACCAGGGGGTTATAGCCTTCGTATCTGCTATCACCTATCAGGATCTGGAAAATACGCTGATAGGGGTATTTGAAGCAGGTAAAAATCCTCTTGTTTTGGTGTTGGATGGAGTAACCGATATTCGTAATATGGGCGCTATAGCGCGTTCGGCTGAGTGCGCCGGGGTGGATTTGATATTGATTCCTGAAAAAGGAGGTGCACCGATCAATGCTGATGCGATAAAAACTTCAGCAGGAGCTTTGCATAGTATTCCTGTTTGTCGTACAAAAAACTTGTTTAAATCGGTAGAATATTTACGAAATTCAGGTTTGAAAATTATTGCTGCAACAGAAAAGGCCAGCCAGAATTATACCGAGGTCGATTTTAGTGGTCCCAGTGCTATTGTGATGGGTGCTGAGGATAAGGGGGTATCTTCACAGATGCTTAAAATTTGTGATGCTGGAGCTAAAATTCCAATTCTGGGAACTATTGGATCCTTAAATGTGTCGGTGGCAGCAGGTATATTAATTTTTGAAGCTCTAAGGCAAAGGGCGTTATAATTATTTGATTGTTATAAACGTCTATACTCTTTTGTTTATGAGGTCTTAAACACTGTAGTGCTGGGCGTTTGACCATCAAAAATTGGTAAGGGTAAGTGTAATAGTCAATTATAAATAAAGTTTATATTATTATTGTATTTTTGGTTTTTTCTTAAAAAATTTCTACTTTCACAAGGTTATACTTATAAGATAATTGTAATTACAATAGTCTAAAAACATCATTTATGAACCATAAAGAAAGAGTGTTAAAAGCTCTGAACAATGAAATTCCAGATAGGGTTCCCTTCTTTTATTGGGATGTTCCGGAATTTGGTGAGAAAATG
>JBFHKL010000213.1:0-7152 GCA_041595375.1 Saccharicrinis sp. | reverse complement strand
CTGCTGTTATACCTAAATTTGTAAAAGCATTGGTAAAAAAAGAGTCTCCTACCATCAATGGGGATGGTTCCTTTTCCAGAGATTTTACCTATATCGAAAATGTAATTCAGGCCAACCAACTTGCTGCAGTTACGCAAAATCCGAATGCCATTAATACAGTATATAATGTGGCTTTTGGCGAACGTACCTCCTTAAACGAGTTAATAGATTACCTCAAAGAATTTTTATCACAATACGATTCTTCAATTAAAAACGTTTCTATTCATTATGGTCCCGAAAGGTTGGGTGATGTGCCTCATTCTTTAGCGTGTATTGATAAGGCCAAGGACTTGCTGGGCTATAATCCGCAATTCAGCGTGAAGTTAGGATTAAAAGAAGCGATCGATTGGTACTGGAATTATTTGTAATTATTTTGTAAAATGGACTAGAATTATTTCCTTTAATCCCGCATTGACTAACATAAATTAATATATACTATGAGTAAAGTTGCCTTAATAACAGGTGTTACAGGCCAAGATGGAGCCTATTTGTCTGAATTTTTATTAAAAAAAGGATATGTTGTGCACGGTATTAAACGTCGTTCTTCCATGTTTAATACTGATAGAATTGACCATTTGTATCAGGATCCTCATATGGATAACAAAAATTTCTTCCTGCATTATGGTGATTTAACAGATTCTACAAACCTGATCAGGATTATTCAGGAAACACAACCCGATGAAATATATAACCTTGCAGCCATGTCTCATGTAGCAGTGAGTTTTGATACTCCGGAATATACGGCAAATGCTGATGGTATTGGTACATTACGTATATTAGAAGCTATACGTTTGTTAGGTTTGAGTAAAAAAACAAAGTTTTACCAGGCTTCAACATCCGAATTATATGGTCTGGTACAACAAGTTCCTCAGAGTGAAAAAACACCATTTTATCCTCGTTCGCCTTATGCTGTTGCAAAGATGTACGGTTACTGGATTACTGTTAATTACCGGGAGGCTTATGGTATTTATGCCTGTAATGGTATATTATTTAATCATGAATCTCCTATTCGTGGAGAAACGTTTGTTACACGAAAAATAACCCGTGCAGTGGCTCGTATTGCTTTAGGTTTACAGGATGAATTATTTCTGGGTAATCTGTCGGCTCAACGCGATTGGGGGCATGCCAAAGATTATATTAAAGCAATGTACCTGATGCTTCAACAGGATAAAGCCGAGGATTATGTGGTGGCTACAGGTATCACCACTGAGGTCCGTGAATTTGTTCGTATGGCATTTAAAAATGTAGGTATTACTCTTGAATTTAAAGGGCAAGGAGAAGAGGAAAAAGGGTATGTTGTTTCATGCAGCAATGCAGAATTTCAAATTAAAAAGGGAACTTGTGTGGTGGAAGTGGATCCAAGATATTTCAGACCTACTGAAGTGGAGTTATTGATTGGAGATCCTACTAAGGCTCAGGAACAATTAAATTGGAAGCCCAAATACGATTTGAATATGTTGATTGACGATATGATGCAAAGCGATATTAAAGGGATGCGGAAAGAGAAGTATTTGCAGGATGGCGGTTATCAAACCATGAACTATTTTGAGTAAACATTCTCAAATATCCTTATGGCATACTAATTCGTTATTTTATATTAATTAGTGTGCTCTAGAGGATTTTATAGTTTAAATGCAGTGTAAAACAACAAATTATGGAATTAGATAGTAAGATTTTTGTGGCTGGTCACCGGGGATTGGTTGGTTCAGCTATTGTGAGAAATCTGCAACAGAAGGGTTTTAATAATATTCTTGTTAAAACCAGAAATGAATTGGATTTAAAGGATTCTGCAGCCGTTAAAGAATTTTTCCAAACAGAAAAACCAGATTATGTTTTTCTGGCTGCTGCTAAAGTGGGGGGTATTGTTGCTAATAATACGTATAGAGCCGATTTTATTTACGAAAATATTCAAATTCAAAATAATGTTATTCATCAAGCTTACAAGGCTGGGGTGAAGAAATTATTATTTCTGGGTAGCTCGTGTATTTATCCTAAAGCTTGTCCACAACCTATTCAGGAAGATTATTTACTTACCGATATACTTGAATTTACTAATGAGCCTTATGCTATAGCTAAAATTGCAGGTATTAAGATGTGTGAGTCGTATAATTTACAGTATGGTACGAATTTTATTTCGGTTATGCCTACTAATCTATACGGACCTAATGATAATTATGATTTAGAGAAATCGCATGTGCTGCCAGCATTAATACGTAAGATGTATTTGGGTAAATGCTTGAAAAATAACGATTGGAAAGCCATTGAAAACGACCTGAATAAAAAAGTAATTGAAGGGGTTTCAGGAGATTCTACTAAAGAAAATATACTGACTGTTTTGGCTAAATATGGTATTCAGGTTTTGAATCATGAAACTTCAGAACAGGAAGTTTTTGTTCAATTATGGGGAACAGGGAATCCTCGTCGGGAATTTCTGCATTCTGATGATATGGCAGATGCTTGTGTGTATATTATGCAAAAAGTTGATTTTACTGATCTGATAACTGAAGAAAAGGAAATACGTAATACACATATTAATATTGGAGTTGGGGTCGATCAGTCCATTAAAGAATTAGCAGAGTTAGTTAAAGAGGTTGTTGGATTTACTGGCCAATTAAAATGGGATATCACTAAACCAGATGGGACCTTTCAGAAATTATTAAATGTTTCAAAATTAAACCAGTTGGGTTGGAATGCTCAAACTGATTTAAAAGAAGGTATTGATCAGGTATTTAAGCAATATGTTCTATAGAAGGCTTGTTAAGGATGGAAAAATTAATATATTTGTTGATCTAATCTATTTAAAACTGCTTACAATGAAAATATCCTTTCCAAAGATGATTTATTTTTTTATCATGGGTGCATTATTGTTTTCTGCCTGTGGAAGTGATGATGATTCAGATGAGGAATCAACAAAGGACACAACAAGCCCAACTATTTCGACTACGGTTCCTGTAGATGATGAAGATTTCGCCATTGGTGGCCTTTTTTATTATGAGGGTACATTTTCCGATGATGTTGAACTAAAACAAGTTGTTTTTTCATTGGAGGATCAAGCATCTTCAGGTACTTCTAGCACAAACGGTATTGATGATGAACCCTGGGAGCCGGATAATGATACCATTATGCTTAGTGGTACAGAGTATGCGGTTGATCAAGCTATTTTTGATACCGATCCAAGTGGAATTCCTTCAGATGTATATACCGGAGTATATACGTTAACCATCACCTGTTCCGATGCTGCTGGTAATGTAGAGACAGAAACAGTTGATGTGAATATTGGTAATTAATAGTAATAATAATTATATTGCAAACCCGGTGTTTTACATCGGGTTTTTTTATTTAAATTATTTTCTAATCAAGAGATATTGTAAGTATGCCTTTTAATTTTGATGAATTAATAAAACGTGAGGGAACTGATGCCTATAAATTAGAGCTGAGAGAATTGTTTTTTGGAACAAATGATGTTTTACCCCTTTGGGTAGCCGATATGGATTTTAAGGCTCCACAGGCTGTGATTAAAGCTATTGAGGATAGAGCTGCTCATGAAATTTATGGGTATACTATTCGTGACAGCAAATTTTCAGGTGCTATAATTCATTGGTTAGAAACCCAACACCAATGGAGTACTAAGGAGGAATGGATTAAGTTTATTCCTGGTGTGTTGGCGGCCTTAGTAATAGCTATTAATGAATTTACCGAAGAAGGGGATAAGGTGATTATACAAACACCTGTTTATCCACCTTTTCATTCTATTGTAAAGGATAATAATAGGGAACTCATTCAGAACGTGCTAATTGAGACAAATGGATACTATACCATAGATTTTGATTTATTGGAAGAGCAGGCAAGCGATCCTAAAACCAAATTATTTTTCTTTTCAAATCCCCATAATCCTGTTGGAAGAGCCTGGAAATACGATGAGTTAAAACGTATTGCAGAGATTTGTATAAAATATAATTTAATGATTGTGTCTGACGAAATTCATAATGATTTATGTTTATTTGGTCACAAGCACCTGGTATTGGCCGATTTATTTCCAGCGTTAGGTGATAGAATTATTACTGCTATGGCTCCAAGTAAGACTTTTAATATTGCAGGATTGTCTACTGCGTATGCTGTTATATCGGATCCAAATATCAGATTGCGTTTCGAAAAACGACTGAATGCTTCTCAGATGCATATGGGTAATTTGTTTGGAGGAATTGCTCTAACAGCAGCCTATAATAGTGGCGCGGAGTGGTTGCTTGAGTTGAAGAAATACCTGGAAGGAAATGCTCTGTTGGTTCAGGACTTTATTCATAAGGAAATGCCTGAGGTGGGTTTTGTGCTGCCAGAGGCTACCTATTTATTGTGGCTTGACTTTAGAAAATGGGATATCCCTCATGCCGAGCTTAAAAAAACAATGATTCAGATTGGTAAAGTAGGCTTGAACGATGGTCTGTCCTTTGGACAGGAAGGAGCTGGTTTTCTGCGTTTGAATATTGGTTCCCCTAAAGCTATTATTCAGGAGGGTATGGAGAGAATACTAAAAGTGCGTAATTATTTCCTGAATCAAAGATAATAAATGAGTCATCTGCAGGCAGTCATTTTGCTTTGGTGCCTTTACCAAAGACATGTGGCTGCCAATAGCTAACAGCTGCTAAAATATTTTTGACTATAAACTTTCAATTTCTTAATCGTGCTTGCTTTTTAATTCGTGCTTTTAGCCAGGGATAAAGAAAAACAGAAAGTAAAATAACTATTGTTCCCATATAAAAGCCTGTGCTCATGTGTTCTGAGTCTCCAAAAATAAAATAAGCCAGTATAATACCGTATACAGGCTCCATGTTTACCGCTAAAATAACTGTATAAGCGGTTAATTCTTTCATAACATCTACACTTGCCGCAAAGGCAAAAGCGGTACATACTATACCTAATAACATCATATAAATAATATCAGAAACAGTAGGGGAGAGTAGTTCTTTGTTAAATTGTTGCTTGATAATTAAATAGAAAGTAATGCCTAAAAACCCACCAAGCATTTCATAGAAACTGATGACAGAAGGGACGAGTTTTGTGGTATAGGATTTATTTAAAATAGTAAAGATTGTAGCCAGTAAAGCAGCCAATAATGCCACAATAATTCCTTCCACATAATTGATTTCGTAGCTAAATATTAAATACAAACCAAAAACAATAAGTATTCCAATGAGAAATTCTATCCAGTTCACCTTTTGTTTAAAAAAAATAGGTTCAAGAATACTGGCAAACAGAGTTCCGGAAGCTAACACCCCAAGAGTAACCGAGATATTCGATATTTTGATGGCACCAAAAAAAGCAATCCAATGTGCCGCAACCACCAGACCTATTCCTAGTAATTTTAGTATGTCCTTGCTAGGAATTTTTATGCTGGTATTTTTTGTCTTTATAAAAATATACAGCCCAATAATAGCAAAAAGCATACGATACCATACCATTTGTATAGCATTCATCTCAATTAATTTGCCTAAAATAGCTGTGAAACCATAAATAAGCACAATAAAGTGCATTAAAGTTAAACTCTTAGTATACGATCTTTCCAATGCTTAAATCTTTGATTAAATATTCAGGATGAACAGATCGCAAAAATAGTTTTATTAAGTTGATATTAATTTTAAAAGTTGTAAAAAAAACTTGAATCAATTATGATTTTTATATTAACTTTAAGCTCTGGAATGAATACAGTATTTTTTATATCCAGATGCAGAAAACCGGCAGGTACGGATTGTCATTTTTATGATGGTGTTCGTACTTATTTCTCTTTCTTATTATTTAATTTTCTTTTGCTGTTGACCTATTTATCTAGGTCTTTTTTTTGCCCTATAGCCAGATGTTTTGATGTAGGAAGGTATAGGGATATTTCATTAAATTTCCGATTAAAAATAATCCATTCATATAATATAAATCCTTTGTGTAATTGCCATAGGTGAACTATGCACGGGTACTAATACGTAATAGATGAAGAACCAAAGTTTAGTCTCCATTAATGATTTCTCCAAAGAGGAGATACTTCAAATTGTCGATTTAGCATCTTCATTTGAAGAAAACCCTAATCAGGATTTGTTAAAAAATAAGGTTATAGCCTGTTTGTTTTTTGAACCATCTACCCGCACAAGACTCAGTTTTGAAACGGCCATAAATCGTTTGGGTGGAAGAATCATTGGTTTTTTTGATGCATCATCATCTTCTACAACAAAAGGAGAAACCTTAAAAGATACCATTAAAATGGTAAGTAATTATGCTGATTTAATAGTGATGCGGCATCCTCTTGAAGGAAGTGCCCGCTATGCTGCGGAAGAAGCTGGGGTGCCTATTATTAATGCAGGAGATGGAGCCAATCAGCATCCTACCCAAACCTTACTCGATTTATATTCGATTAAGAAAACTCAGGGGACGCTCGAAAATCTCAATATATTTATGGTGGGTGATTTAAAATATGGCCGTACTGTGCATAGTTTATTGCAGGCAATGAGTCATTTTAATCCAGTGTTTAATTTTATCTCGCCTAATGAATTACGTATGCCCGATGAGTATAAGCATTGGCTGGATTCAAAGGGGATACCTTTTTATGAGCATACCGAGTTTACCGATATCATCTCCAGAGCCGATATCTTATATATGACCAGAGTTCAACAGGAAAGGTTCGCCGACTCCATAGAATATGAGAAAGTGAAGAATGTGTACATTCTAAAAAATGCGATGTTAGATCATACCAAGGATAATCTTCGTATCCTACATCCACTGCCCAGAGTTAATGAGATTAGTACTGATGTAGATGAAAACCCTAAGGCCTATTATTTTGAACAGGCAGAAAATGGGGTGTATGCACGAATGGCTATTATAGCTTCTATACTAGGATTAGTTAAATAATTTAAGAAACGATGATTAAGAAAAAAGAATTAAGCGTAAGTGCTATAAAAGAAGGTACTGTAATTGATCATATTCCCGCAGATAAATTATTTAAAGTAATTAGTATCTTAGGGTTGGATAAATGTAATAACCTGATCACATTTGGTACAAACCTGGGGAGTAAACGTTTTGGGAAAAAAGCTATTGTTAAAGTTGCGGATAAGTTTTTTAATGAAAAAGATCTGG
>JBFHKL010000212.1:0-7201 GCA_041595375.1 Saccharicrinis sp. | reverse complement strand
CTACCTTATAACACTAACAACCAGTAGTTTATAGCATATAATTAAAGTGATACTTTCTACTCAAAGATAATAAGTATAAATGGCTGATATTTAAAGTAATATAAAATAATATCTAATTAACTACAAGCATAATTACAAGCTGTAAGAATTCTTAAAATGATTTGATTATATAAATTAATTACTTGATTAATAATGATATAAATAACTTAATTTAAAGTATATAAATAGATTATAACTAGCTTATTACACAGTCACCTATAAAAAGAAGCTTATTCAGTGTATAAAAAGGGTATGTAGGCCCTTAATGGGTATAAAACTCATTGGTTAGATTTGTAAATTGTAAATAATTAGTTACATTTGTATTTAATATTTACAAATCGTTGTTTGATTACAGATGTATATAGATGCTTTTATGAAAAAGTTTATTGATACAAATGTAAATAGTCGTTATTGTAAACTATAGTCAATCTCAAATTTATGAAGCACAGATTACAAACATTGTTAGCATCAGAAAAGATGCCTTCTTCAAAATTTGCCGAATTAATTGGGGTAAATAGATCAAGTATTTCCCATTTATTATCGGGTCGAAACAATCCCAGTTTGGATGTTTTACAAAAAGTATTGCTTAGCTTTCCTCATATTAATCCTGATTGGCTATTGTTAGGACAAGGAAATATGTATCGCAATAAGAAGGATAGTAAGGTTTATGTACCTACATCTAATGTTCTTCCTTTTGAGGATGAAAAACCGGCTTCCACGGTGCCTAATACGTCTAAAATTGAAACGAATGAGCAGATTAAGCCGGATATTCAGGAACCAGAAGATAGTCCGGTATACCAGGTAAAAAGCAAAACAGATCTTTCAGCTCCTAAACCCATAGAGGATATGCGTAAGTTAGATAAGATTGTGTTTTTCTATACAGATCATTCTTTTGAAACCTATCATCCTAATCATTAAGCCCTAAGTTCATTACACTTGTAACCAAGACGTTAAAATTGTAGATACGCGAATGTCTATTTTTTTATAATAGTAGCTTTTTAGTTTTTGAATTTTAAAGATGAGTAGTATTACTATTTATCACTGTCGGATTTCTTGGTTTACTAAGCTAATTGATTTAGCAAGGAAGAAGATATTTGCCTATCAATCCAATTTATCTATCTTTGTCTGTTGAAAATGTACTTGTTTACATATGTAAATTATCTTAAGACTTAAAATGAAGAAAAAAGTTGAGTTATTTACGGTAACTAAAAACAGACGTATCAATAAGGAATATCTCGTTTTACACGTTGCCAGTGCAGAAAAGTTACCCGAGATTTTGCCGGGACAGTTTGTAGAGGTAAAAGTGGACAACGGGCCAAATACTTTTCTTCGACGCCCTATTTCTATTCATGAGATTGATGAATCAAAAAATGAAATTTTGCTGTTGATTCAGGAAGTTGGAGAAGGTACACGCTTGCTTGCCCAATTGAAAGAGGGTGATAAGCTGGATATGGTATATCCCTTAGGCCATGCTTTTTCTCTTCCTCATAATGGGCATGCGCTTCTTGTGGGTGGAGGTGTTGGAGTGGCGCCTTTATTGATGCTGGGCAGGATGCTTAAACAAAAGGGTGTTGTGCCTCATTTTTTATTAGGTGCCCGAAATAAAGAGATCTTAATGGATTTGGAGGCCTATGAAGCCATTGCTCAGGTAGAAGTGACTACAGAAGATGGCTCCCAAGGACTTAAGGGCTTTGTCACTGATCATTCCTTATTAAATGAAGAATTAAAACAAATGGATGTGGTGTATACTTGCGGACCGGATCCTATGATGCGAGCGGTTGCTCAAAAGGCCAAAGCACAAGATATTAAATGTGAAGTTTCTCTGGAGAATATGATGGCCTGCGGCTTTGGGGCTTGTTTATGTTGTGTAGTGGATACAAATGATGGGCATAAGTGTACTTGTACAGAAGGACCTGTTTTTGATACAAAAGAATTAAAGGGATGGTAAATTTAGCTATAGATTTAAATGGGTTGACACTTAAAAACCCGGTGATGACTGCCTCTGGTACCTTTGGTTTTGGAGAAGAGTATGATGATTTTATCGATATTGATAGTTTGGGTGGAATTGTGGTCAAAGGGACTACCTTGCTCCATCGTGAAGGAAATCCATATCCATGGATGGCGGAAACTCCTGCAGGGATGTTAAATGCTGTAGGTCTCCAAAATAAGGGTGTTGATTATTTTATCAATGATATTTACCCCAGAATTAAAGGCTACAATACTGGTATCTTTGTTAATGTATCAGGTTCTACATTAGAAGATTATGTGGCTACTGCGGAAAAATTAAATGAACTAACTCATATCCCTGGGATTGAATTAAATATTTCTTGTCCTAATGTGAAGGAAGGAGGCATGGCCTTTGGTGTGCATTGTCCTTCTGCTGTGGCGGTTACCAAGGCTGTTCGTGATGTTTACAAAAAGCACCTAATGGTTAAATTATCACCTAATGTTACAGATGTAACAGAGATTGCGAAGGGAGTTGAAGGTGTTGGTGCTGATTCGGTTTCTTTGATCAATACCTTATTGGGTATGGCTATTAATGTTGAGAAACGCCGACCTGTTTTATCTACTATCACGGGTGGTTTATCGGGCCCTTGTGTGAAGCCTGTGGCTGTTAGGATGGTTTGGCAAGTGTATAATGCACTTAAGATTCCTGTTGTAGGTATGGGGGGTATTATGAATGCCAATGATGCCATTGAATTTATGCTCGCGGGTGCTTCTGCTGTCCAAATTGGTACGGCTAATTTTATTGATCCTCAGGTTTCGGTTAAGGTAATTGAGGGAATCAAAGCCTATATGGAGCGTCATCATATTACTGATGTGAAGGAATTAATAGGTGGTATGTTGGTGGATTAAGCAAGAAGACTGCTTCTTGTTTTTACGCTGAAGCTTGTGGTACATGATAAAATAACAACTAAGGGGATAATATCAACAACTTCCTGATGGATTTTTAATAATTAAAAGGCTGTTAGAAGTGAATTTATCCCCAGTTTTTTAATTGAATATTGTCGTTTGAAGTGATATTGATAATGGGTTTGAAATGGGTTTTAATAAAAGTCCATTTACCTGGGTATTGCATAAAAAGTGTATTAATTCTTGAGCGGTGTTTACTAATCGAATCGGATATCGCAGCAGGTGAAATGGGTCTCTGCATGGCCTGACCTACATTAGAACTAGTAATGTTTAAGCCTTGATTGCTTACTTGTATGGCATATTTTTCTAATTTATCTAATAAACTTTGTGTCTTTTGTAAACGCTCTGGTAAAACTTGTGTTGGGTCTTGCTTAGTTTCATTGTTTACATCTGTAATATATACATCTTCGATATTTACATATTCACTGTTTACATATGTATTAAGTACTTTTGTATAGTCAATAGCTTCTTCAATGTTTTTGCGTAGTTGTGAGAATTCACCGGTAAAGGATTTAATCTTGTCAAGAGCCTTTTTACTGTAAACATAATTAACTCCATCAGATTCGCTACATTCCTCCAGTATATCCTGTGCCCAGCCAATAATCAAATTTTCCAATTCTGTCTGACGATGCTTGTTGGTATCCCTATGCTTAAAAATTTCTTGCGACTTGGTGGCAAATTGAATAAATCGTTCTTCTTGTTGCCAGTAGATAGACGATAATGAAATAACAGAATTGGAAACCAAATGTCCGATAATGGTCTTATTCTGTGTACTCATATTGGCCTTGTCATGATGTATACCAAACTGATCCAGTTCATCTTTAAAGTATATAAATACCAGGTTTCTTTTTTCTTGGCCTTGTTGAGGAATGGAAACCATAAGAATCAAATAGTTATATTCATTGAATATATTAAGTTGACCATTGCTTTGCGCGTTTATTTCATAGGGTATTTGTGTTTTGTTTAACCATTTATACTGTAATTTTTCATTTTGCATTTGCCTGACTTGCTCAAAGCCACCTTGCATATTAATATCCTGTTCTATAAGCCTACCATTTATCAGAGAAAGACTGATTCCCAATAACTTGTTGGATTTTTCATCGTTATAAATACCTACAATCTTGTCAACACCAATTACCAAATCCGCAACGTGATTGATCACGGTAGAAAAGTAATTGCTTATTCTTGTGTGTTGCATATTGGGCATTCAAGTAAGTTTTAAAGTACAAAGATAGAAATTTAAGCAAACTATTAAGTGAATATTTAAGCTGTATTTAAGCTTTTTTAGTCGGCTTAATATTTACTTAAAGTTTAAAGTTATTACTTAAAAAGCTTTATTACAAATTATTAGCTCTGTAATTTTGAGGTTTTAAATATGAACTTACTTTAATCTTAATAAAATAATTAAGCGATGAAAAATGTAAAATTAAGTATTGAAGCGGTTTGGGAGAACTGGGCTGACTTAATAGTGGATTGGTTTATGAACTTATTTGCCGATCCTGAATATTATTGGGTGGAAGAAACTTATCCTGGCCGAATCAAAGGGTCTGCAGCAGTTAAAAATTTGATGATTAAGAGGGTACAAAAAATAAATCCTCAATTTTTAAAGTCTTTAATTCTTTCCTTAAATGATTCAATAAAAAAATTTCCTCTACAGAGGTGTCAAAAGCATATTCGCAAGTCCTGGAGACATTTGATTTTTCATCTAAAGTTGAGCCATCAATATATTACAAATTGCTTATATTTGGTGCAAACTTAATAATGGTATGACCAGATATTGCACACTAACGATTATCTTTTTTTTTGCATTTATAACTTTACAGGCTGCAGATGCTCCAAAGCTATCTGATAAGGCAACCATTTCGATATTAACCTGCTCGGCAGGTGATCAAATGTATTCGTATTTTGGACATAGTGCTATACGTGTCTGTGATTCTGAACAACATATTGATTTGGTATTTAACTATGGTACTTTTGATTTTAATACACCTAATTTCTATCTCAAGTTTGCAAATGGTCAACTAAATTATATGCTAAGTGTTGGTCGATATAAGCATTTTTTGCAGGAATATTTTCGTGATAACAGAGCTGTGATAGAGCAGGTTTTAAATTTGGAATCAGATGACAAACAACGAATTTTTGATGCATTGATCCTGAATTATCAGCCAGAAAACAGATTTTATAAGTATGATTTTTTTTATGATAATTGTGCAACACGTATCTTTGATATAGTAGTTGATAATATTGATGCGAAGGTTAAACTGGGTGCATCAGATCAAAATCTGGTTCATTTATCTTTTCGCGATTACTTGCATCATTACCTTAAAAATCTACCCTGGACTGAGACAGGTTTAAATATGATTTTGGGTTTGCCTGCCGATAAAATAGCTAGTCTAAGAGAATCGACCTATTTGCCTGATTTTTTATTGGATGTTTATGATCATGCTAGTCTGCATACATCACAAGGTGAAACATTTCCTTTGGTAAAAGAGAAAATTAGTTTATTGGAGATGGATCAATCACAAAGTAAGTCGGGTATTATACTATCTCCATTTTGGTTTTTTGGGGTGCTTTTAGCTTTTGTCGTTTTTATAAGCATTTGGTTACCGTCAACTAAAATACTTTTTCAGGTATTCGATCGAATTTTATTTTTACTATCTGGATTTATTGGCTTATTAATTAGTTACTTATGGCTAATAACCGACCATAGTGTAACCGCCAATAACTTAAATATACTATGGGCTTTACCTACTTTTATTTTGTTAGCTTTTTCAAATACTTACTCTCAACTGACTAAAGGCTTATTAAAAATAAACCTGGGCTTATTGCTTGTGTTTTTGACAGGATGGTATTTTATTCCACAGGCATTTCCTTTAGCTACCATACCCATTGCCATGTTGTTGCTATTTAGAATAGTGATGCGGCTTAAACAAAATAGAGGCATAATGGTTGTTAAAGGATAACTATACAACAAATAAAAAATGACAAGAAAATTTTTTTTTACACTATGTGTGTTTTGTTTAAGCAATCTAGCTTTTTCACAACAAAATATGCCTAAAAAGATCAATTATGAGGAATTAGAGAATCGTATCCGCGGCCAAAAGGATACTATTTTTATCATTAATTTTTGGGCCACCTGGTGCAAACCATGCGTGGAAGAAATGCCTTTAATTGATAATATTTCATCTACATTTCAAGGTAAACCCGTAAAAGTATTGCTGGTGAGTCTCGATTTTCCCAATCAAATAGAGGGACGATTGAAAAGCTTTGTACAAAAAAAACATATTATAAATGAAGTTTTGGTATTAGATGAATCTAACCCCAATAGCTGGATTCCAAAAGTATCAGAAGACTGGAGTGGAGCCATTCCTTCATGTTGGTTTTTATATCAAGGACGAGAGAATTTTTTTGAGGGTCAGATAACACCCGAAATAATAGATCAACGGTTGAACTCTTTACTCTAAATGTTGTTTAGTTTGTGATAAATGATTATTAATCGTATGAACAATTAAATATCACAAACATGAAGACGTTATTTTTTGGTATTGTATTTTCCTTAGCAAGTATCAGCCTCACGGCACAGGTAACTATTGGAGATAAAGCTCCTGATTTTAAATTAAAGAACATCGACAATTCCTATGTTGCACTTGATCAATATGCCAACGAAAAAGGGCTTATATTAATTTTTACGTGTAATCATTGTCCCTATGCCAAACTGTATGAAGACAGGATTGTAGCACTGGATAAAAAATACAAGAGCAAAGGATATCCTGTTGTGGCACTAAATCCGAATAACCCTGCTGAATACGAAGAGGATTCTTTTAATAATATGATAAAAAGAGCAAAAGATAAGGGCTTTACCTTTCCTTATTTGGTTGATGATATGGGTATTTATAAGAAATATGGCGCCACTAAAACGCCACATATATATTTACTTCAGAAAAAAGATGATGCTTTTGTGGTAAAATACATTGGCAGCATTGATGATAACCCTCGTGAGAGTGAATCTGTTAAAGAGAAATACCTGGCTGATGCAATAGATGCCTTATTAAAGGGGGATGAGCCTAAAGTAAAAGAAACCAAAGCTATTGGTTGTAGTATAAAACCTTATTGATTTTATTACGTATATAATCACAGGCTGATAATATTGGCACTTAATTTAGTAAAGAACTTTGTTGTTTCGAAGGCTTTTGCTTAATTTAGTGCCTGTTAAAGATGATGATTGAATGACGATTATATATAAGACTGG
>JBFHKL010000211.1:0-7255 GCA_041595375.1 Saccharicrinis sp. | reverse complement strand
TGGACTGAAGAAACACACGGTAATAGTGTAGATCCTGATTATACTGAGGTATTTAACCAAGACGAAGTGCTTCGCTTTGATATTACTATTGATAGCGATGATTGGACAAAAATGCAATCTAATTTAAAATCCGTAGTAAATTCAGCTTCGTTTAGTAAGGATGGGGAAATAACTATTGATGATCCTATGTGGGTAGAATGCTCCTTTAGTTATGATTCTATTGAATGGTATCATGTGGGCATCAGGTATAAAGGTAATTCCAGTCTAATAGCTGCTTATCAGTCCGATATCGATAAATTATCTTTTAAACTAGATTTTGATCAGTTTGAAGATGACTATCCGGCAATAACGGATCAGCGTTTTTATGGATTTCAGCAATTAAATTTGAGTAATAATTACGATGATCAATCTTTAATGAGAGAAAAAGTTGCAGCAGATCTCTTTCGTCAGTTTGGATTGGCTAGTTCGCAAACAGCTTTTTGTGTAATATATGTTGATCATGGTTCCGGTTCTCAATATTATGGGGTTTATACCATAGTTGAAGAGGTAGACGATACGGTAATTGATACTCAGTTTAGCAGTGGATCAGGAAATTTATATAAACCAGATGGTGATGCTGCTTCTTTTGCCAGTGGTACTTATGATGAGGATGAAATGGAGTTGAAAACCAATGAAGAGACATGTGATTATTCTGATGTAAAAGCCCTTTATACTAATATTAATGATGCTGATAGAACTGCGGATACGGATAGTTGGATGGAGAGTGTGGAAAGCGTTTTTGATGTTGATAATTTTTTAAAATGGCTGGCTGCTAATACAATTATCCAAAACTGGGATACCTATGGTAATATGACGCATAATTATTATTTGTATAACGATCCCGAAGATAGCTTGTTGACCTGGATACCCTGGGATAATAATGAAGCATTTGATGGCGGTGATGGGGATCCTTTAAGCTTGTCGATGAGTGAGGTGGGAAGTGATTGGCCTCTTATCAGATATCTGATTAATCAGGATGAATACGAAGACCAGTATGAAAATTATCTGCAAGAGTTTATTGATGATGTTTATATAACTACAACAATGGTTGATACTTATTCCTCCTATTACGATTTATTAGTAGATTATGCTTATGCTGAGGAGTCTGGTTATTCCTTTCTGGATAAAGATTCGGATTTTGATGAAGCTGTGGATGATTTAAAAACCCATGTTGAAAGTAGAAATAAGGCGGTGGAGTCCTACCTACGATAATCTTTATTTTAAGATATCGTGCTTCTGTCATCATTACATTAAAGAGAGTCTTATTCTATTTTGATATCTCTTTAATGGCTTTTAAAAAGTGACAGTTATTCATATAGAATTCTTTCATGAGAAATACAGCTTATGCTTCTTGATCCATCAGAAAGGTGATGTGCTTAGTGGTTTGTGTTGATGAATTTAGAGTATTCTATTTAGTTTACCAATAAGCTAATGTCTACGAATTAGCTTATTTATTTTTTATTGTGATACCATTGGTATTACATCATATCTAGGTTTTCAGTATTGATAATATCAATAGGTTGAAATTCCATTTTTTCGGGAATAGTTTGATTGGTGAGGTAGGCGAAAATTCGCTTGAATGTTTTCTCGGCTTGATCTACAGGACGTTGACTAATTAAATAGTTAATTATTCCTTTACGGAGATATTCCGCATTTTTTTCAAATACTTCATAACCCACAAGGAATTTTTCTTCCAGCTGTCTTGTTTGCATATATTCGGCAATAACAAAGGTACGTGCGCTGGAGACCATAACACCACCAATATTTTTGTTGTTTCTAAAAACACGATCCAAGGTTTCGTAGAGTTCTTTTTTATGGCCACTAGGCACTTCAACAGTTATTTTCAGTCCTTTATTTTTACCTGAATCCATAAAATAGCTCATAAAGCCCTGATTTCTAAGATTCAGGTGAATAATATTATCCAAATCTTTAGCGATGTTTACTATTAAAATATCCTTATTGGGGTCAACACCTATATCCATAATGCTGGCAGCCACTCTTCCTCCCTTATGTGCATTTTCACCAATAAAAGTAAGGGCATGGGTATCTTCAATATTCGTATCGATAAACGCATAGGGGACATGCATGTCATCTAATCGATAACACAAATCCAGAGTTTCGTTTTTTAGGATTGGAGCTATAATCACCCCATCGGGCTTCCATTCAATTAATTTTGATGCATTCAACATGAAATCGTCGGTGCTGTGCATCTCATAATTAAAGTAGTTTACATGTGATATAAAAGGGGTGGTACTTTCCTTAGCCAACTCAATGCCTAGAGGATGTTTGTTCCAGAATAAATTATTACCCGAACTCTTAGGAATGATAACAGCTATCTTATATTCAATAGGCGATTTTAGAGCTCTTGCAGCCAAGTTGGGTGTGTAATTCAATGCGTTGGCAATTTCCAATACTTTCTTTTTCGTCTCTTCTTTAACCTCACCACGATTATGCAATACCCGATCAACAGTTCCTATTGAAACACCAGCTTTTTTTGCTATATCTTTTATTCTAATAGTTTTCTTCATTCTATTTTTAAGTATCCAGATGTAAGTATCAAAATACAGGTAAATGTATTCCGGTTTTGAATCGTGTATTGTACTTTTAGCCAAACTTAATATTTGGTAATATTACCCTCACTGCCTTTCTTGTAATAAGATCCTTTAGACAGCAAGGGTGATATTTAATGTTACACTATTTTACAACAGCGTAAGTTCTTTTTTTGCTCTTTAATATGCTTTAAAAACCAAATAACTGAGGCAATAATAAGCTTATTTGAGGAATATAAGTTACCAGCATTAGTACTACTACCATTGCTATAAACATAGGTAGTAAGGGTTTGATTACCTTATCTATTTTAATATTAGCCACACTACATCCTATAAATAACACCGAACCTACAGGAGGTGTACATAAACCAACACTGAGGTTTAAAACCATAATAATACCAAAGTGTGTGGGATCTACTCCCATATTGGTTACAATAGGTAAGAAAATAGGCGTAAAAATAAGCACTGCAGGCGTCATATCCATAAAAACACCTACAATTAATAATATCAGGTTGATAATTAATAAAATAACAATAGGGTTGTCACTAATGCCTAATAAACCCGAGCTTACGTTTTGAGGTATGTTTTCGTAGGCCATTATCCACGATAAACCTATGCAAGTGGCAACCAATAGTAGTACAATAGCGGTTGTTTTTACCGATGAGAGAATGATATTAGGTAAATCAGGAACCTTAATTTCTTTATAAATAAGCGATAAAACCAGTGCATATAAAACAGCAACAGCAGAGGCTTCAGTAGCTGTAAATAAACCACGTACAATACCACCTATTACTATAATTAAAAGAAATAAACTGGGTACAGCATCCCATAACACTCTTAATCCTCGTTTTACCGATGCAGGACGTCTTTTTATAAAACGTCCAATGAAAAATAAAATTCCTATTCCAATAGCAGCCCAAGCAGTGTGGTATGCTGCCATTGAGTGGCTTTTAATAGTGACAATTCCGTATATAGCTAAAAAAGTAGCAGCAGCCCCAGCAATTACTTTAACCACAGCCATAAACGATGCTTTACTGCCTTTGTCATTTCCTATTACCATAGCCATTGAGGTAAGCATGATGGCTAAACCGGTAAGTATTCCGGGTAAATATCCGGCAAGGAAGAGGGCTGTTATAGAAACGCCACCACTGGCCAATGAATATACAATAAGAATATTACTTGGAGGGATGGATAATCCGGTAGTTGCCGAGGATATATTGACAGCAGCGCTAAAATTTTGG
This sequence comes from Saccharicrinis sp., assembly GCA_041595375.1. Lineage (GTDB taxonomy): Bacteria > Bacteroidota > Bacteroidia > Bacteroidales > Marinilabiliaceae > Saccharicrinis. Next base: position 3,426 of record JBFHKL010000211.1, on the reverse strand, counting down.
TCATAACCGTCTTTTTTCATCTCAGGTCCCATAATTGAACCGATAGCTGAAGCCGAAGCTGCAGCAGAACCAGAGATAGCACCAAAAAGCATATTAGCAAATACATTCACATAGGCTAATCCGGCTGGCCATCGACCTACCAATAATTTAGCCAGATTAATAAGCCTGATGGCTATACCACCACTGTTCATGATATTACCGGCCAATATAAAAAATGGTATGGCAAGCAGTGCAAAACTATCCAATCCGGTAGCCATTCGCTGGGCATAGGTGGTAAAAGCAGGTAACGAGTCAATGCTCACCAACATGGTTAATATTCCTGATATACCTATACTAAAAGCAATAGGTACTCCACAAATCAATAAAAATAAAAAGGAAAATATAAGAACAATAATACCTAAATACTCCATTATGCAAGGTTTTCTTTGGGGTTAACAATAAGATACAGAGAATAAAATAAAATTAGCAATCCGCTCAATGGCATTACCAGATAAATATAACCAAGGGGGATGTGTAAAGCAGCAGAACTTACATTAAACTGAAAACGTGTAATTACAAGCCACATGCCCCCTACAACCATTACTGAAACAGCAAAGAGTGCAATGCAAATGTTAATAAGTAGGTAAAGTTTATTTTTATTAACTTCTGATGATCGTTGAATAAGAAGATCGATGGCCAGGTGTTGACGCTGACCGGCTACATAGGCGGCTCCCAATATACCTACCCATATTAAAAGAAATCCGGCTAATTCATCGGTAAACGAACTGGGCGAAGAAAGGAGATAGCGACTGGCTACCTGCCATAAAACATCAATAACCAAAATACTCATAATGGTGATTAATATTTTTTCTAGAAATTTATCTATTGTTTGTTTAATTTTCATAGTTATAGTTTTTTGAGCTAAAAGCTATTGACTGATAGTTATTTTGTATTCTGAATTCTTTGAATAAGATCATAAATCTCAGGTTGATCTTTATAGTCTTCAAAAATACTCTTTACCTTTTGGGCAAAAGGCTCTTTATCAGGATAAGTGATGGTAACACCAGCTTTTTTTACCTCTTCCAGGGCTTTTTCCTCAGCCTCAGCCCACAACTTTCTCTCTTCCTCAACCGAGGCATCAGCAGCTTCTTGAAGCCATTCTTTTTCCTGCTCTGTTAGCTTATTCCATACCACTGTGCTTATGATTACTACATCAGGTACCGTAGTGTGCTCGTTGATGGAGTAGTTTTTACATACTTCGTAATGGCGCGATGTGTAAAAACTTGGTGGATTATTTTCGGCTCCGTCAACAACGCCACTTTGTAATGCAGTATAAAGTTCGCCCCATGAAATGGGTGTAGGTGAGCCTCCCATGGATTTGACCATGTTCATGGCAGTCTGGCTTTTCATCACCCTTATTTTCATTCCATCTAAATCATCGGGCTTGTTAATGGATGTATTGATGGTATAAAAGCTCCTTGAACCCGCATCGTAAAAACAAAGCCCTTTTAGGTTAAATTGCTCGGTGGAGTTCAAAAACTCTTTTCCTATCTCTCCATCCAGCACTTTAAAGGTATGCTCCTTTGACCTGAAAATATATGGAAGACCTAATACCTGATAATTATCGGTAAAACTTTCCAATACGGCAGCAGAAACTTTTGTAATGGCAAGGCTTCCTATCTGCAATAATTCAACACACTGTTGTTCTCCTCCCAATTGTCCGCTGGGGTATATCTCAAGGCTCATTTTACCCTCCGAAACTTCTTCTAGTCTGGTGGCCATAAATTTCATGGCCAGATGAACAGGGTGTGTGGGATCAAGCCCGTGGGCCAGCTTTAAGGTTGTTTTTTTTCTTTCCTGACTACAACCTAAAAAAAGGATGAAGCAAGAAATAATAATCGTAGATATTTTTATAGTTTTTTGCATTGTAATAGATGTTAAAAATATGTGCAAACGTTTGTATTTTTACAAATATACTATTTGCCACGGGTATTTCTAAGAATTTAGTAGAATTCTATTTTTTACCATTTTATATTAATCATTCTTAAATCGTTCCTTATAGGCCCATAATCCAATGGCCGGATTGGAAATAAAATAAATTTCTTCGCCGTTGGGCAGGGTATTATAACCTTCTTTTAATTGTTCAGGCCTGTATTTGTCAAGCATTGTTGACAGGGGTGCATAATTAAAATTGACTGATTCAATTTCTTCCTTGGAGAGGATACCCGGACAATAGGTAATGTTAAATCGTCCTTCGGAACTACCATGTATGAGATGCGCGGCTGCTCCCAGATTATTCTCCAATTCAGCATTCTCTTTCACCATCTTTAAGGTATGTGTTGTTCCTCTGTAGCCATATTTTCTTATTAAGCGATCGATCTCCTGATCTTCGCCAAACTCTTTTAGTCCGGGAGCCAGAATAATAAGTTCCCCTTGGTCGGCCATTGCCATACGTGTGCGGTATATGCTTTTGTTGCCCAGCCAGGTACTTTTAAATTCAGAAGGATCAAGGTAAACAACTGCTTTAGAAATAGGCTTGTCTAACATGGTAAAATTTACTTGTAGCGATAATTGAGCCGCCTTGGTAAAAACAGATATATCATCTCCAATAAAGAGTCCACGCATTACAAGTTGGTTGGTTTCTTTATCGCGGCTGATTACTGTTTGCACATAAACAATTGGCAAATGATTTAGAAATTGCTCGGAGGCATAATTTAGTAATTGACGTACCGGATTGTCTGCACGACCCATTACTTTTTCCATGCCATGAACAGCACCCACAAAGTGACTTTTGTTTATTCCTTCGGAGCCACCTATTCCTACAAGTATGTTTTTGTTATAATTGGCCATCCCAATCACTTCATGAGGTACCACTTGACCAATAGAAAGGATAAGATCATGATTTCCTTCCCACAATAATTTGTTGATTTGTACAGGCCATTCGGCGTTAACGGCTCCATGGCTTAGCTCAGAAACTTTTTTTGCACTTACTGCACCTACTGTTACTACATCGTTTCGCCAGTTGTGAACCCTGAAAAGATGATGAGGTATGCTAGGGAACATTGTGTTTATTTCCTGTTGCGTCATAGCGGTATGAGTCCCCAAAGCGGGTAAAATATCGCTTATCTTATCGCCCAGGCACTGGTAAATCCAGCTGCTTATTTCTCCGGCCTTTGAATGAAAACGTGTAAAATCAGGAGGTACAATCAGTATTTTTTTTCTATCTCCAATTTTTTGCAATGCGATGTTTAATCCTTCTTTCAGGTCTTCATTACTTATAATTTCATCAGCTGCACCTTTTTCAAAATAGATCATACCTTGATAGTTTTGATGATTAATAAGTTATCTTTTTACCCGGGCATTACCTTCCCAAATACTCCATATCATTTCTTCATCTGCAGGTTGTGCATAATCAGTCAGAAAGGTGGTTGCCATAGCACCGGAAGC
>JBFHKL010000210.1:0-7280 GCA_041595375.1 Saccharicrinis sp. | reverse complement strand
GTAAAAGAGAAGTCAACGGTCACAGTTGTGATTTGCTTACAGAATGTATCTTTGATGTGTTGACTTACAACTACAGTGTTTCTGATTGGGTTCAGTTAGTGTTGTGATTTGCTTACAGAATGTATCTTTGATGTGTTGACTTACAACCTATCAAAGGGAATCAACTCACAGCTAGACAATTGTAAAACACTCTAGAAATGAAAAAACCGAGGCCTTTGGGCTTCGGTTTTTCTTTTTGTATTCATTTTTATAATTCTACCTACTGCTTTATGAAACAGATTGCTTCGTTGTTCCTCCTCGCAATGACAGCAACTAGGAGGAATGAGTTCTAAATTAAAAGAGTTGCAATTGCTGAACAACTACAGGCTTTTCCGATACTTCTCGACTGTAAAATAGTTCCATCATGGCAAATTGCTTGTCGGTGATTTTTAGAATGCCCACATGTCCGTGTTCGGGTAAGGCTTGTTTCACGCGTTTACTGTGCACTTCAGCATTTTCTCTACTAGGACAGGTACGCATGTAAATAGAGAATTGAAACATAGTAAAACCATCCTGCAACAATTCTTTTCGAAACCTACCTGCAGCTTTACGCTGCTTCTTGGTTTCAGTGGGCAAATCGAAAAATACCAATACCCACATGCTACGATATTGACTTAGTGCCTCGTGACTCATAAAAATCTGGGTAAAGAATTTTACGTCTATCTCCTGCAAAACATTCATATAGAGAATTGGTCGTTCGACTGATAGCGACCTGCAAAGGGCTTTTTTTGCCTCCTATTACTACATCGGCTGTCAACAAACTTAGTAATTTTGCTTTTTGCTCGGTATTTAATTCATCTGAAACAAACTCTCCTTTATAATACATAGACAAGACCACCTCATCGCAAAAGGGTCGATAAGGTTCCATAATATCATCAGCCAGACAGTAAGCATTGTATTTGTTGCGATGAAAAATACCCAAAGTTGGCAACAGTCCACTACTTACCAAGGCTCGAGCTACAGCTGCTCTTAGTATGGCATAACAATAGTTCAATTGCGGATTAGGAGCTTTGCCAAAACGTTCGCGAACAAAATCGTCTTCGCCCAATAGAACTTGCCAATAGACTCTTGCCGCCCTAGCTTCCACATTCTCGCTATCGCCCGATTTTATTTGAGGAAGCAATGCAAACAATCGTTTAGCATCCTTTCCCAGTCGCTCCAATAATTTGGCCTGATTTTCGACTTTAGCCCCTACCGTTTGAGCCCATAACTGCTTTTTTAATGGCTCCGAAGCATCTATCTGAACCTTAAAACGCTCCGATTGTAAGGAATTCCCTGCTAAAGGTAAAAACAATCCTACCGGATGATGTTTTTCGTTGCAGGAGATCACCGCCACATTCGCATCTATCAGGGTTGAAAGCAATGCCTGACTCATTGTTACCTGCGGATGATCGAGTACCATCACCCCAATGTCTTCAATGGGGATGCTGGCTAACTCTTTTTTTTCTTGGGGTTGTAGAACTTTTAATTGCTGATCCTGCCTGCGTAGGTAAGCCGGATTTCCGAAATACAAGGTGCGCTTAATCATGACAATAGTTTTAAATTTATACTTGTTGTAATCTTTCAGGCACACGCTTTTTCACTTCAATAACATTCCCCAAGCGATCAACTTTTAACTTCCAACATCGCTCCTTAATTGAATGACCTATTAAATCAAATTCCAATTTATTAAGGCTTGTAAATTCAAACTTGTTTTGAATTGATTTAGCAACCACAAAAGGAATTGCGTAAAACCTATTACCTGTGCTGCTAACAGCTTTATACACTCGTCCCACCTGTTCTTTCAATAAACAACTAAAATCTACAAGATTGGGGTTCTCTAATTCTTCATCAGAAGGAACATATACCAAATCGTTAGGAGACAATGTAAACAAGAACTCTCCCAATTCTGGTTTTACGGCAATTGGAGTTCTTTCCTCTTTTGGGATGGAAGCTGTCTGTTTCTGATGAGCTATCACTTCATTCAAAGGCACTGTTTCATAAATCCGCTTTTGTTTTTCTTGATTCCAATAAATGGCAAAAAATAGATTGGTTCCTTTGGCTGCCTCAACGAATTTCTTACCCTTTGGGCTTTCATTATCATCGGAAATAGCAAACTTACTTCCCTCCTCATACAACCTAACTTTATAAATTGGTTGATGATTTTTGCCATTATTTAATTGTTTAATATTCTTGTTTAATTCTTCTATTCCATTTGAATTAAAAGCCAAATCAAATCGTTCCTTACCACCAATTTCAGTGAAATTCTTTACATGATTTTCAAGTATTATTTTAATACCAGTATCTGTTATTGATTCCAATTGCTTACGCGTAAATTTTTCAGTCAAGTAAGTTCGGGTTGCAGTTGCTCCTTTAGTCCATTCATAAACTTGAACTTTCCCGATTTCACGACCTTCAATCATGATGGGATGGTCTTTTAAATACTTTTTCATTTGTTTGGTATCATTATCAAATAATGATTTAAGACTATTTACCTTTTTCCTAATTTGCACATCAACAATTAATTCAGGTGTTTGCAAATAAGCTGAAAGATTACTCACTCCCTTCTTTATTCGTTTTATGTTAACTGAACCAGAAACAGTTTCCTTGTGCAAAGGCTTTCTTATTGCCCAATTATCACCCTTACCTTGCTTTACTAATTTCTTTTTCAGCTTCCCATCTTCTTCTATCCATTGCCAGGTTTTATTATTAGTCTTATTTATCACCCTCAAATTCTGTTTAAAGCTTACAATGGTCGTATCCAAACAGTTCTTCACTTCAACAGGGTAGGATGCCCAAGGCAATTGAAAATGTTTGGTAAAATGACCTTGTTCATTTTCGATTAAGAGTTTCTCTTTTAAACTGTGGTTTTCTTTTTCACTATTTAAGGAGTTCAAATAATTCTGATGATCTCTAGTGCACGAAGCAATAACAATGGCATCAAGACTATGGTGACGATGATCGATTCTTTTTTTATTTAGCTTACCTGCCTCTTTAGGTACTTGTATGCGAAAAAACTGCTTACCAAGCTTATTACCATTCTCATCTTTTTGATAATCGAGATAACCAAAATCATTAGAATTGGTAAGTTCATTTAACCGTTTGAATCGAGGAGCAATTATCTCATTCCATTTTTCATTTAATCCCCAATCTTGTTTCAATTTACTGGTTACCGCGCCAGAAACTGGCAATAAATTTTTAGAAGTTGCTTCTTGCTCCCCCTCTTCACGAACAATATTGCTTAATAATCCTTTAATCAACTTACTGATATATCTACTATCATTCATCTGTCTGTTGATAAATCCATCGGGTATTTCCTCACACAATAAATTTTTCAATTTTATACGATTCCTTTTAAAATAGAAATTACAATGCAATTCATAAGCTTCGAAAGAAAGTAAGCGCACCGAATTACCATTCCCCAGATCTATTATGCTTTTCCCTGGGTTCTTCATAAATTCGTAGGCTGTTTTATTCGATTTTTCGGCATTCACTGCACTTTCGCATATTACTTTGTTGCTTAAAGAATCATCGAAATATCTCGATTGTGGGATAACATGTTCTATCTGATAATCAGAAGTGAATAGTGCGCTTAGAGGGATTGATTTACCTGTATAAGGCGAAATATACTTCTGTTCCAGCCAAAGTTTGTATCTAATTATTTCAGCTTTTGTTGGAGAGGTACTCTTTCGAATCTTTATAATTTCATCTTCCTGTACATTACTAAAGTCTACTTTTGGATTTTGAAATACTCCTTCTTCATATATTTTTAATATTTCCTGATGTGATGGTGAATAAGGCCGAATATCTTCGCTTTGATACTCATCTTTCAATTCCTGCAAAAGCATTTTAATACGTTCATTCGTATTTTCATTGTCAGTTACTTGCTGAGTCATTTTTTTTCTCTTCTCTGCAGAATTCTTCATATCGCGTCCCAGCTCCACATGTATTTCATCGAAATATTTTTCTTCCGACTTACCATGATATTCCCAAATGTCCCGAACTGTTCGTAATGTTTCAGTCACTACTTGTTCCACAATCGGATTACGCAAACTATGTTGCTTAAATTCCGCCAAGTACTTATCAATATCTGCAGGTATATTCCATTTTTGGATATCACCAACTTCAGAATGGCGGCCATAAACAGCATAACAAGCCTGATAAGTATTCAATCCGGATAGTGCATTTTGCCTATAAAATGGAATAAAGCTTTTTATTAAACGAGAAGGGATATCATCATCAGCATTATTTTCCAAACGCCTATCCAATTCAGCTCGGTTTTCTCTCTCTTTCTCAGGCAGTGTATCTGGTTTTACTTCGTCAACACGAGCCATAATATCAGTAATTCTTTGCTTCACTTTATCATCGATGGCCTTCTCGTCCCAATACTTACCAACTCGCATTAAAGGCAACAATTTTTTTATTGCTTTCTCAGAATACGATCCATAATCTGAATCGAAAGGTGGAAATTTCTTAAAACTTTCTACAAAGCTGTCCACATCTACCTCATTTGTTGTAGCATATTTTCGAAGAGCTTGTTCAAACTCAGCTTTATCTTTCACAGAGTAGATAATATGCCACAAATGCATTTCTTTTTCTTTGCTTAAGAAACTTTCAGGATGAACACCCTCTACTTTTTTCAAACGAAATAAGAATTGCGAACGCAATTCATTCATTGGATATTTCTTATCGGATACATAATTCCAACAATAAGCATCCTTTTGACTCTTATCCAAGCGTTTATTGTCTGTAAAATACTTTATCACTTGCTTTTGTTCTACCTCTTTCTTATCATTCAAAAAGTAAAACAAATTGCACCACTCCTCTTCATTTTGCAAACAATGAGCTGTTATGTCTACATCCTTTTTCCCCACCTGCTGGTAGATCTTCAGATTTCTTAAAAACTGCCACAACCTGAACTCAATAAACAAAGGGTTAGATTTTGAAATACATTTTAATGGTTCTTTTATCCATTCATCTTTACCTGTCTTTTCATCTTTTTTCTTATAAACACGATATTCATATTGACAAGTAGATATGGTTGATTTTTTACTTTTTAAAGGACGTTGGTAAAAGATAACATCATCAACAAACAGATATTCAAACCCCTTCTCCTTCATATTATTTAGGTGAGCTTCGTTTTTAGGATACAATTCATTGATACAAGCTTTGTACATCTTTTTATCCTGTAGATCAGCATGGAATTCAATCTGTTTCTTTAAAATTGCTATTAATTCCTCTTTATAGAGTTTTCTTTCAATGGTTTTTACCAATTTTCCATTCAATTTTTGTTTAGGATTCTCCAATAAAGTATCGTAGATAAAACAACCTACTGTTTTATTAGACAGATTAATATCCTGCTCCGTTTTTTTCTTAATAGCAATCCAGTCTTTCTCAGAATCAACAGCACGAAAATTTCTTTTAACATTTCCCTCTTTATCCGTCTTTAAATTTCCATCATTATCCACATTTGTAGTAACAATAAACTCTTTATTCTTACCCAACCAATTATCTAATAATTCTTTACTCTGTCGTCTATAAATCCACCCATTTTCCAAATGAATATTATACCACACTCCTTTTGCATTTTTGTCTTCGGTAGCTTCAACGTCAACAACTTTTAATGAATAAAACTCCTCTACTTTTGTAGCATCTTCTTCCTCTTCTCCTCTTAATTGGTAATACCCCCTCTTTTGATTGAAATTTAAAAGTAACCAAGCCAATTCTTCTTTTGATATCTTCTTCTCAAGAGCTTTTTTTCTTAAATAGTAAATTGTCCAGTCATAAGGAATTTTGGTTTCTTCACCATTCATCTTTTGATAAAATAATTCTGGATGAACTGCTTTAAACTCTGCTACCATTTCCAAAAAAGAATCTTTAAACAAAAATCTGTATTCAGGCTTCTTTTTTCCTTCTGTAGCTATTGCTTTATAATTCAATTTTACTTCTATTTCATCCTTAAACTGTCCAAAATGCTTTTTAAAATCAATTGCATTGGCATAATGTTCAGGTAGAAATCCTAAAACATTTAAAACTCTATGTAAACGTTCCCTTCTTAATAAGTGTCTTTGATTTAAACGTCTAACACCTCTATAACTTGTTCGGTCGGCAGTCTGCGAATGTGATTGTCCTGAACCAAATTTATCCAACACATCCTGCGTCATTGGAATAATTCTAGAACCATTTCCTAGAATCTTACCTTCTTTTATTTCAAAATCATTTTCTAATAATGCCCAACCAATTGAGTTAGTTCCTAAGTCGAGTCCTAAAATCTTTTTCATGGCTATTGTATGTTAATTATATTATTTCTATTTTTGATTTACATTTTATAAGCAAATCACAATAAGGATTATTCCGTTGTGAAAACATTTAAGCCGCCTCGACTTTCAATTCGGGGCTTTTTTTATGCTTAAATGTTTCATGAACTCTTTTAAAATTATATCGTGAATAAAACATTTAAAGCAGCTTTAACGAGTTGCTTTTTTTCTTTAATAGACTTTTTATTCTGATTAACAGATTAAATATAGATATTTATGAGTAAATAAGGAATGTTTTATGTAAACATTAAAAGAGCTTATTATTTATTTTATAGTACTCCAGAATAATAAATTTAAGTTAAAACATTGATTTGGGCACAGTAATTTAATAATACCAAACTTAAACACATACCATGTTTCTTCTATCAAAATTGCGGATTTGAACAGATGTTAGATTTGTAAATTCATTAGAAGATAAATATTTTACCAGAAGGATGATTTATTGCCTAATAGTTGATGAAACACCAATTCGATATTCTGGTTGTTAGCCTAAATTAGTATTAAGTGAATTTTAGCAATGTAGAAAACCAGTGGGGGATGGATATTTCAATTAAGCAAAACGGCAACAAAAACGGCAACACATAAAAACAACAAAGCCCCAATTCGTTAAGAATTGGGGCTTTATAAATTTACTTAGAGGTCTCTGGCGGATTCGAACCGCCGTAGACGGTTTTGCAGACCGGTGCCTAGCCACTCGGCCAAGAGACCCTATCTACCGTAAAGGCGTCGCAAAGATATGTAATTCTGTTTTACTCTTCCAAACTTTTTTCAAGTTTTGTACCAAAAAAATTAAAATCTTTTTCCAAAACAGATCTAATCAAAACATTAGCGTGATAAGCTCAGGCTCACTTTTTCAATTTGTCCGCCCATTGGCGGGTTCATTTTCGATACTTTTACCTTTGCATGCACTAATTCTGGGAAATTTTGATACAAAACATCCAAAAT
>JBFHKL010000209.1:0-7282 GCA_041595375.1 Saccharicrinis sp. | reverse complement strand
TTTTTTTAAAATTTCAACGATATCATTATCTCCTGATTCGTTTGCAATAGATAACGGTGTGTTGCCATTTTCGGCAAGGGTATTTACATCCGCTCCATTTTCAGTCAGAAATTTCACCACCTTAGTTTCTCCATGAAGAATAGCCCAAAAAAGCGGAGTATATCCTTTGTATCCACCTACAGTATTTTTTTCATCAATATTGGCACCTTTCGAGAGCAGAAATTTGGCAAATTCTGGGGTGATGGCTTTATTTTCGCGCATCATACCCATTACAATACATTGTGTAAAAACACCATTTCCTTTTTCTGATAAGGCATGTATATCTGCCCCTTTTAGGAGTAAATACTTAGCGATATCGGGAGAAACGCCGCATGCCAAAATAAGAGCTGTAGACCCGTCGTTGGCTTTGATTTTAAAATCAGCACCTTGGTCGATTAAAAATTGTGCCAAGTCTGCGTTGTTGCTATTTAGTGTATGCATTAATGGTGTGTAACCAGTTCGCGTATCCTGTTGATTTATATCTGCACCTTTCGAAATAAGTAGGGCTGCCATCTCCTTGTGTCCATCGAAGACTGATAACAGCAAGGGAGTGTAACCCATCATGTCGTCTTGCATGTTTACGTTGGCACCAGCTTCAATCAGCTCCTCTACAGCACTTATATCGTTGCTTCTCACTTTGGTCAGAAGATCTGTGTTTTGAGCAGAGAGGTGGAAAGAGATAATAAATAAACACAGAAAGATAAATAGCCGATCAATATTTTTATGTTGTTTCATTTCTATGAAATTTTTTGGTTAAATGATTTTTCGCACACTTCCCTTTTGTAATTGGAACTTGCTAATTTTTAAATACGTACAGATTTGTTTTGTCATTCATATGGGATGGCTCAGCACGTTTGACTCAGACTTCCCTTCTTCACAAGTTTCTTTCTTATTTGTATGTTCGTTTATTAAAGATTAAACAAGTTTGCCTCTGATCTCAATTCATTATAAATTCGCTACACGCATTTGTTCTGGCATTCGGTAAAGCCTAAGCCAGCTTAGCTTTATCTATACTGGCATAGTTGGATTAAGATGTTTATTCCGAATTAGGCACAATGCTTAAACCAAGAGTCCAGATAATTGAACCTGTGGCGGTAGAAGCTCCGCAAACAGAACCTTCCAATACTGCATCGTCGAGATCAAATACCAATTGGCTATCGGGTGTCATGCCACTAAAATCAGTTTCATTTACCAAAACCCAGTCTCCTAAGTTGTTTTTAGCATAAATTTTCTGAATATCATTTTGGACTGTAATTTGAGCGTCTACATTAATTGTAGGATGTTCAACATCCCCAACAATTTCACCTATGGGTTGTATTTCCCAACTCCCATTTCTAACAATTTTTGAATCGGCTGATACTAGCGTTTCTCCTGAATAAACCAGAGTTCCTTCGGCAAATTCAATAGTGCCTAGCTCTTTAATAATTTCCACTTCTACTTGGGTCGTAACATCCCATTCAGGTGTATTGTTTGTATATCTTACATAAAGTGTCCCGGTATAGTTGTTGCTAAGCCAGTCAGGATTCATATCAGGTGGATCAGGTTCATCATCTTCAAATAAGGAACATGACGAAAAAACTATTCCTATAAGCAATACGTATAGTATGGCAAAAAAAGGCTTTTTATTCATAGCTTAAAATTTAAATTTTTGCGAAGTGCCTTGCCATTCATTTCAGCGACTGGCAAATCTATAGCAAGCTCCGCTTTGCTATCATTTCTTCACAAATTCAACCCGGCGGTTATTGGCTTTGCCTTCGGGAGTGCCATTGGAGTGCAAGGGTGAAGATTCGCCCAATCCCCTTGAGCTTAATCTGTCGGGAGAAATGCCCAGGTTTACCATGGTGTTTTTGACGGTTTTGGCACGCTCTTCGGAAAGAGCCATGTTGCTGGCATCATCTCCATCGCTATCTGTGTGTCCTTCTACACTGAAGTGAAGTTCTGGGTGATCATTCATTAACTGTGTAATTTCATTAATGATTCCCATCGACTCGGGTTTGAGTGTTGCCTTCCCGGTATCAAAGCGTATACCGTTGGCTATAATTTTCCCGTCTTGTAAAACGCGGTCGTAGTATTTCACTCCTCCTTCGGCAATCCTGATGTTTTTTATGTAGTAATGATTTTCGTTGCGGGCATGGTAACAATGAAGAGAAAGTCCTTTGGGATTGAAATCCAATCGTGGAATATTTATTAACCTCGTTTCGTCGATGTACCCTTTTAGTTTCCCATTGGTATAGGCTATTGCTACATGTATCCACCTTCTTTTTGCCAGGCTTTTTTCATCAGGTAAGCGACTCGATGATTGTCCAAAATCCATTTGGTAATATTTTATATTAAAATAGGTGTAACCAGTCCGACTATCTGATTTTTGGTTTTTTCTGTCGTATAAATAGGCAACGAAATTGTCGTTTCCGCAATACAAATCAAATTCGATGGTAAATATCTCAGGCAGGTAATCATCTTTCGCATTTTTTAAATAGGGAATGATGACAGGTGCTCCATCGCGGAACATAATTACAGGTTCACCTCCAAATTCGGCGATTTCAACATTTCCGCGCATTAAATCCCAGCGTGAAGGAAACTCCCCGTTTTCTTCGCCGGCAAGGTTATCTTCGTAAATCACCTTGTCTCCAGGTACAAAATCGTATTTCGACCATGATAAAACAGGTTTTATTTCTTTATCTATTGGTGCCACCTGTTTTTGAGAGGCTGAGTCTTCCGTTTGTGGTTCTTGTTTTTTATCTTCCCCTTTATTTTTCTTACCAAACATGCCTCCGATGCCTTTCTCTAACTTGTCAAAACCTTTATTGACTTCCTTTTTAATGTTTTTATTTGTCCGTTTCTCACCTTCTTCCTTAACTTCCTCGGTAGGTTCCTTCACCTGGGCGTTTATTTTTTGTTGCATTACAGTAAAAAGGAGTGTAGCCGTGAATAGTAAAAAAACAATCCGTTTCATAACAAAGGCTTTTATATGATTATTATTTAAGCTTTTTCAAATGGTTACTCTTAAAATTACTGCTATTTTACTCGGGCAGGTATCCCATGATAATGTGATTTTACTGATATTCCGTAATTTATAGGATTAAGGGTAGGTGTCTTCTGTCCTGAATAATAAGGGGTCTCGAATTTTTGGTAGATGGTGGTGTGGCTTGAGGAGCTGGTCAAGACTTATTACATTCTAAAAAAAGTTTGATATTATGCAGTTTTGCATAATATCAAAAAATTACACCATTAAAAAAGTATGACCCTCTTATAGCGATGATAGGGGCTTTCCTGTTTATATTAAGTACTGTTAAAGGACTCGATGTTGGGTTGTTAGGATAGTTTTTTAAATTTGCTTTGTATGGCAAATATTATTTTTTTAGTAATCGGGTTTTTAAAGTTTTCATTTTTTATATTTTTCTCGATAATCAGTTATCGTGAAAGAGAAATGATTGCTTTTAAAAGATCTCTTGTGTTATCAATTATTTCCCCTATTCCATTTGTTTTTGCAGCGGTATTGTTACCTTTTGAAGTAGCTAGCGTATTACTGTTTATTGTTGGTATGCTTGTAATCTTTTTTATCATTGTCTGTTTTATTCCTTTTAAAAGGTTAAAGGAAGTGTCTGAAAACAGTAACTTTAGAATTGATGAACGGACAACAATGTTCTCTAGAAATGAAATAACTCACTTTCCTCAAAGATCAGATAGTTATTACAAGCATTATCCAGAGCATAAAACCAGAGATGAAAAGTGGCATACTAAACCAGGTCTATTGGGCGACAATTCTTCTATGTATAAAGCTAAAGAATTTGCTGCTGCAGGTGCCAGCTTTAGTGTTATTGAAAAATTAAGACACTTAGTAAGTCCTGATCCAGCAGAGAAACAATACATCGGATGCCAGAAAGAGTTTACTGTGTTTGTGAAGAATTGGGCAAAAAAACTGGGTGCAGTTGATATTGGGATATGTGAATTAAAACCAAATCATTTTTACTCGCATAGAGGTAGAGGAGAAGCTTATGGTGAAGAGGTAAAGATGACTCATAGGTTTGGTATTGCTATTACTGTAGAAATGAATCAAGAGTATTTGGCCAGTGGTCCTGCAGCCCCAACTGTGATGGAGTCGGCTCAGCAATATTTAAACTCAGGAACAATTGCTCTTCAAATAACCAATTTTATTGCCAATCTTGGCTATTCGGCCAGAGCCCACATAGATGGAAACTATGAGGTAGTGTGCCCTTTAGTTGCGCGAGATGCCGGATTAGGAGAAATTGGACGAATGGGATTATTAATGACTCCTAAACTAGGGCCTCGTGTAAGAGTGGCCGTTATTACTACTAATTTACCTTTAGAAATTGATAGTAGAAAGTATGATGCTACAGTTCATGATTTTTGCTCAATCTGTAAAAAGTGTGCGAATGTTTGTCCAAGCCAAGCTATTCCCTATGGTCCTAGAGAAATGATTAATGATACACTCAGGTGGCAAATTAATCAGGAAAAATGTTTTTCCTTATGGTGTACTGTTGGAACCGACTGCGGGAGATGCATGAGTGTTTGTCCGTATGCTCATCCCAATAATGTGTTGCACAACTGGGTAAGATGGGGTATTAAGCATTCCTGGTTGTTTTGTAGAATAGCTATATGGATGGATGATTTTTTTTATGGCAAAAAACCTAAGCCTAAAAAACTTGAGCTCTAAGAATTGTACTCTTTGAATAAGCTGCTAACGCGAGGAGATTTTTGTGTATAAATAAAAAAACGCCCAGGATGGAAGCTCCCGAACGTCTTAATCTTCAATGTGGAGAATATCGGAATCGAACCGATGACCTCTTGACTGCCAGTCAAAATCTACTATCTTTTTATGATATATTAATAATTTCTAATAGTGTCTGTAATCACCGTAAATAAAGACATATGTGTGTATTTGTAAAATAATACTTTCTGTTATTTATTTTATTGTTTCATAAAATGTAGGTAAATTTGTAGGGAACTTTTAAAATTAACCTACAAAATGAACAATCCAAGATTTAAAGTAAATACCTCGGTTGTTTTAAAAAGAACAGCTCGATTCAAAGATGAGAACGATAAATATCCAGTTAAACTTCAAGTTAGTTTTGAAAGAAAGCAAAAGTTCTTCAATATAAAAGGAGAAAGATATACGCCTAAAGAATTTGAGGATATAATGAATCCTAAATCTAAAAATGGGAAGAAAGTTAAAAGAGAGTACCTTAACTCAGTAAGAAAACATGCTGAAGAAATTATAAAGGGACTTGAAGAATTTTCTTTTGAAGAATTTGAGAAAGAATTTTTAGGTAAAAAAGGAAAGGATGCGACTATTCAAGTTTATTTTGAGCAAAAGGCTCTTGAGCTTGATAAGTTAAATAAATTCAGTAGTGCTGTTTTATATCGAGCAACTATTAAATCATTAGAGACATTTGACTCAAAAGTATCTTTTGGTAAGATTACACCTAATTACTTAAAGAACTATGAACGTTGGATGGTTAGTGAAGAAATAGGAAAAACATATACAAGTGTAGGGATGTATATGAGAAGTTTAAAGCATATTATTAATCGAGCTATAAAAGACAACATAAAAATCAAATATCCATTTGGAACAGATAAAGCGCTCTATCAAATACCGCAAAGTGATAATAAAAAGAAAGCTATCTCAATCTCAGAAATTCAAAAACTCGTAACCTATAAGCCAGAAACACAACAAGAATTAAACGCGCTTAGCTATTGGCTTTTTAGCTATTTATGTGCTGTAATGAACATGGTAGATATTGCTAATCTTAAGTTTAAAAACATCTCGGGTAATAGCATAAAGTTTATTAGGCAAAAAACAAGGGATACTACTAAAATCAAAAAAGAACTTAATATTCATTTGCTTCCTGAAGCTTTTTCTGTTATAGATCTACTTGGCAACAAAGATAAGAATCCCGAAAACTATATTTTTCCTATTTTCACAGAGGGTATGACTGAACTAGAAAAGAGGAAGCGGATTAAACAGCATATTAAAAATACAAATAAATATATGAAACGAATAGCGTCTAAAGTTGAGATTGATGCAAATATAACAACCTATTATGCTCGCCATTCATATAGTACAGTACTAAAAAGAAGTGGAGCATCCATAGAGTTTATTAGAGAATCATTAGGCCACCAAACAACCAAGGTTACCCAGAATTATCTGGATAGCTTTGAAGATGAACAAAAAGCAAAAATTTCAGCAAATCTTTTAGACTTTTCGGAAATGAATAAGAGTATTAAATAGAAATAATCGATGAAATATTATGAGTAAAAATATTTTTGAATTACCCTTAGAAAGTGATTACGCAGAAACTTATCTTATTCACCTGGCAGAAAACAGGCCTGATTTTTTAAGAGAACTCATGAATAATAAACAGGAATTAGTAAATATTGTTACTGAAAAATTTCAAGATGCGTGGAAACTTAGATTAATGTTAGAAGATCAAGGACTATCCAAATGGGAAATTTCAGAACATGTTAATGCTTTGTTAGCTCCACCGGATGATATAGCTTTTTGTGATGTAGAGATTATGGAGCCTGAAGAAGTAAGTCATTTACTTGAAGAGCTAATAGAAATTCAAAAAATACAATATCAAAACAAATAACACTAAAGCTATGAATCGACTCGTTATCGTTCTACTATTATTTATTATCGGGGGATGTAAACAGAATAAGAAAATTGAAACTAAGTATAAATGGGAGGCTATTGAAACTAAAGATGATTTTGGAGAGCCGGCTAGTGTTTATATGATAACTGCAGATGAAGCTCAGGAGATAAATGATTCAACAATTATTTTAAAATCTAAGCTTATTATCTCATTTGCATCAAATAAAATTCAATTACTTCTTAGTAACACAGAAGGGAATAAACTTGAATTTGATGTTAATTCAGAAGCTATAATTGAAGTTCGAAAAGGGAGGATTGATTACGAGTTTCAAGGAATTTATATAGATGGATTATTCACATTTAAAGAGAATGATTTTTTAGTTCTTTGGTCTTTATTTCATAATGGTGGAGAGTTTAAGTTTTCATACCGGAATAAAAACTGGATAGTAGCTTTCTATAACCTACCCCCATTACCCAAGAATGATGATAGAATTCCTATAGTGGTGTCATATGTAGATACTTTGAAATGAACCGATAGGTAATTGATTAACTTCTATAGCCACCTTAAAAGGGTGGCTTTTACATCCTCATGCCCTTCATCTGTTCATCCAGATCCTTCCAATGGGGTAT
>JBFHKL010000208.1:0-7382 GCA_041595375.1 Saccharicrinis sp. | reverse complement strand
GTATTTTATTTGCATCTCAGGATAAAGTAGTGTTTAAATGATGCCAAAAATAAACATATTCCAAATTATTAAAACTATTCACATACTAAAAATAGGATTTTTCCTCTCTAACCCCCTCCGAATTATTGCATTCTTACAAAAGCAAACACATCCTCCCTGATATCCTAACCCCATTGGAATTAATACTTCAAACTTTTTCTTCCTCAACAACCATCACTTAAACACAACACAACACCTAACCGCCTATAGCATTGAAAATGAATTGAGTGCAGCTGAAAGCTTATTCAACTAACTAACTCTACAATTCAAACATATATGCGATAAAACACAAACCTAAGTGCTTAGGTTTGATATTTACTTACAAACTAAATACACCCTAATACTAAACACTACCAACAATATCTTTACTATCAATAATATCACTAGGATAATATTCTCTTTCGCCTACACTGATAACTTTGGCATGCCAAATATCTTTATGTATAAGCTCTTTACCCCTAATACTTGTTTTCATTAGTTTATCCAACCAATTCAGCATTTCTTTAAAGAACCGCTCATCTTTAATTAATTCTTCCAACCTTTGTTCCAATTTAATTTCCAAATCTTCCTGGTTATACTGATGTTTTGTTTCAGGTATTTCCTCAATAAACCTTGGACGAAGCCAATGCCAAAACCTATTTAGCATCTCATCCTCTTTCTTTTCCATCTTTTTACGTTGTATTATACACCTAAGTATATAACCAAGCGACATTTTTAAAAATTCATTCATGCTAATTGCTTTCATGACCATCTTTTTTTTAAATCTCACCACTTATTAAATTAAGCCATTAAACCTGTAAGAGTCATTCATACAATGAACAGGAATAAAAACCTGCACACTATTGCAGAATGTTTTTCATTTCCGTTTTTTAACACTCATTTTCTCTAATATAAACAAGACATTAAATAAGTATCAAGTTACTCAAATACCATCAAATTGTCAAGCAAAATACCCTTTAGAAGAAGAACTATTTAAATATATATCAAGGATATTTATAGTAATCGATAACTAAATTTGAAACAAATTTATTAAAGCGATGCACTAAAATGCATATTAATTATAAGATATCAGGCACAAAAAAAAGCCCGATAACGAATTACCGGGCTTGTATTTTTTAATCAAAAAGTATTAATGAATACCTTTCATCATCTTATTAAGTACAGGAGCCAATAAAAAGGCAACAATAGATAATATTATAGCATAAGTAGCAATAAAGTAAAATGTTGGAAATCCTAAAGCTTCTGATATAGCAGTCATAGCGGCAGCTAAATAGTTTCCAAGTGCAATAGATGCAAACCAAGCACCCATCATAATTGAAGTAATTTTAGGTGGAGATAACTTAGTTATCATAGATAATCCAACAGGAGACATACAAAGCTCTCCTACCGTATGAAATAAATAAATTAACACTAACCAAAGCGGACTTACTAACACACCACCAGCAATATCTACATTATCATTGGCAATACCTGCAATTAGGAAACCTACTGATAAAAATACTAATGAAAATCCAAATTTATTAGGGGTACGTGGATTCATTTTCTTCATAGAAAGCTTGGTCCAAATAACTGTAAATATGGGTGCTAAAATAACAATAAACAATGCATTAACAGACTGAAACCAGGATGCTGGTATTTCCCAGCCAAACATTACACGGTCAGTAGCCTCGTTGGCAAAAGTATTAAAAGAAGTACCTGCTTGCTCAAATCCAGACCAGAAGGCAAGGTTAAAAAGGGCTAATACAAGAATAACCCCAACACGGCTCCACTCTGTTTTACCTTCGGTTCCTTTAAATATAGTTATTCCCAAGTAAGCTAGGCCTAAGATACCTACTCCTAATCCAATATATTCTGTTACAGCACTTGGAAGTACTAGAATACCCTGAATTATAACTAAGATAAACGCACTAATACCTAAAGTATACAATACTATCTTACCCCAATCAGCAGAGTTTAATCTTTCCTTAACATTACCATCATCGTTAGGACGAAGACCCACATTATAACCAGTACCCCGTTGCTTCACCGATGTTTCTCTAATAAAAAACCAAATTGTGGAAGCAATCATACCAAATCCCGCAGCTACAAATCCCCAATGCCAACCTATTTTCTCAGCTAATGTACCTCCAATAAAGTTAGTGATTAATGCCCCAAGGTTAATACCCATATAAAAAATAGTAAAACCATTATCACGGTCATTATCTCCTTCAGGATAAATTTTACCCACCATGGTTGAGATTACAGGTTTAAAAAAGCCATTACCCAAAATTAACAAGCCTAGTCCTGCATAAAGAAAAAATTGTTGTAGATGCAATAACTCACCGGTATGGGTTATTTTACCATAATATGATCCGAAAGCCATGGCAAATTGCCCCAACGACATCATCAAAGCACCTATGTACATCGACAAACGTTGTCCCCAAAGTTTATCCGCAAGAATACCTCCTGCAATAGGTGTTAAATATACAAGTGCGGTAAATAAACCATAAATTGAATATGCTTCTGTTTTATCTAAACCAAATCCACCACTAGCCAATTCTGCAGTTAAAAAGAGAACAAAAAAACCTCTCATTCCATAATAACTAAATCTCTCCCAAAATTCTGTGGCAAATAGCGTAGACAACCCCATCGGGTGTCCAAAAAAACCTTTATCCTGATTACTCATCCTATAATAAATATTTAAGTTTTTAAAATATTATGCTTTAAGGGTATTTGTTACTTATATTTGTAATTAATGCACAAAAATAAAAAAAATGAGCTGCCAATATAGTGCTTTTTCTCATGTTAATAATCATTTTGTGTTTTTTTAGGATGTTAACTTAATTTTTTATACCAAGTGAAGATATTAACCCCAGAACAAATAAGGAAGGTTGATCTATTTACCATAAATAATGAACCAATACCCTCCATTGATTTAATGGAACGAGCTTCACGAGAAGTTTGCCATTGGATTGAACAAAAATACCCCGATGGATCCTACTGCATTTTCTGCGGTCCGGGCAATAATGGAGGAGACGGCTTGGCTATAGCCCGTTTGTTACATCAGAAACAAAGGCAGGTAACGGTTTATATCCCTGCATTAAGCAATAAGCGTGCTAATGATGCCCAAACAAATCTCGATAGATTAAAGGGAATCAATCCGAAGGGTGTTCATGAAATAGATCATATTGACCAAATTCCTTTTGACAGCATTCATCCTGATACAATTATTATAGATGCTATTTTTGGATCTGGCTTAAACAGAAAAACAGAAGGGCTTGCCCGACTTGTCATCTCAAAAATAAACCAATTACCTAACACAGTAATTGCCATTGATATTCCATCCGGACTGTTTGCTAATTACGATACCATAAGCAAAAATAGGGAAGGCATTATCAAAGCTGATT
The DNA here is from genome assembly GCA_041595375.1 of Saccharicrinis sp. Lineage (GTDB taxonomy): Bacteria > Bacteroidota > Bacteroidia > Bacteroidales > Marinilabiliaceae > Saccharicrinis. The sequence continues at coordinate 3,957 of JBFHKL010000208.1, read as the reverse complement.
ATACCTTAACCTTTCAACTGCCACGCTTATCCTTTCTTTTGCCTGAAAACGCCTCTTTTGTAGGAGATTGGCAAATCATAGATATTCAATTAATGCAGGAAGGAATTGACCTGCAATCAACTAATTTTAATCTAATTGATGACTCACATATTGTTGAAGTACGCAAAAAAAGAAAAAAATTCACCAATAAGGGAAATTACGGCCACGCCCTTTTAATTGCCGGAAGCTATGGTAAAATGGGGGCCGCCATTTTAGCAGCTAAGGCCTGCCTTAAATCCGGCGTAGGACTCTTAACCACCCATATTCCCCATTTCGGATACCAGATTATGCAAAGTACTGTTCCGGAAGCTATGACTAGCATAGATAGATCAGAGATTATTTTCACTGAATTTCCGGAACTCTCGGTATATAAAGCCATAGGTATTGGACCGGGTTTAGACACCAAAAAAAACAGTGCCAAAGCATTTGAAGATTTATTGGACAAAATAAGCGACCAAAAATTAGTAATTGATGCCGATGGAATAAATATCTTAAGTCAGAATAAGTTTTTATTGATTAAACTGGCTAAAAATACCATCCTCACTCCCCACCCCAAAGAATTTGAAAGACTGGTTGGAGGATGGCAAAACGAAATGGATCGATTGATGATTTTACAGCAATTTTGTCAACATTATGATGTAATCACTGTTTTAAAAGGAGCCCATACCGTTATTGCTTTACCTGATGGCAAATGTTTCTTTAACGCTACCGGTAATCCAGGTATGGCAACAGCAGGAAGTGGCGATGTATTAACAGGTATTATCCTTGGTTTGCTGGCTCAGGGATACAATGAAAAGGATGCCGCTTTTTTAGGCGTTTATATTCATGGGATGGCTGGTGATCTGGCTTTAAATAGCGAATCAGAGGAATCATTAATAGCCTCCGATATAATAAGTAGGCTTGGAACTGCGTTCAATAAAATAAACACTAAACAAATCAAACAACAATAAAAATGCATTTATTAAAAAAACTAACATTCGCGCTTATTGCATTCTCTTTACTCATTTCTTCGGCACAGGCCCAAAAAAAAGCCCTTAGTGATATTGAAGTTAAAAAAACCAGTGAACTGAACGATGCTACATCACAAAACCTCACATACGCCTTACCTAAAACGGTTGTTAAGATAGAAATTGAGACTGAAAAAATCATTAAAAAGGCAGGTCCTTATTATCGCTATTCGCAACGATTTTTAAATCTAAACAATGTGATTACCGAAGACAGTGAAGAGTGGATTATCAAAGGAATAAAAGTAACTACCGCTGGCACTCCTGATGAGGAAAACAGATATAGTATTTTCTCAACTGGAAATAACTCTGCGTCTATGATTAATCTGACACCCGAAGGTATATTGGCAGGAATAAACACCACAAACATCGATCAACCAGCACCTCCAGCAAAACATAAAAAAGAAAGCTATATCCCTACTATTGAGGATATTGATTTTGATCAAACCCCACTTCACGAAGACTTATTATTAAAAACATCAACCGCAGCTATGGCGCAAGAAGCTGCCAATATGATTTATAAAATCAGAAACAATAGAATAGACCTGCTCTCGGGCGAGTTAGAAAATTTACCACCTGATGGTAAAGCATATAAAACAGTTCTGGATGAATTAAACAAGCTGGAACAAGATTTCATCACTTTATTCACTGGTAAAACAGTCACAGTTAGTAAAAAAGAAACCATTGAAATTACTCCTGATCCATTAAGCAGCTATAACAACTACGTTCTTTGCCGTTTTTCTAAACAAAAAGGACTAATTGAAGCCATGGATATTACCGGAACACCCATTTATTTCAAACTGGATATCATAAGCACCCCTGCTTTGACCAACAAAAACACAGAACCTCTTAAAAATTCATTGAAAAAAGGACTGTTTTATTGCGTTCCATCCTCAGCAAAAATAACTATCATCGACAAGAATCTGCAAATAGCTTCTAAAAATGTTGATCTGGCGCAATATGGTCAAATCATATCCATGCCTGCTTCCATTCTTGAAAAAGAAGGCGTCACAATGCAATTTTGTCCCGCAACAGGAGCTTTAATTTCAATTGGCAATCAGTGATTCTTAACCTGCATACCATATTAGTAGGCAGTAATTTAGTAGGTAATGCCTATATAAATTGAGGGTAATTAAATTAGCTATTGGAAATATACATTAAATGCAATCCTAAAAAAGACAACTAAATTAAATATACCATTATAAAAAAATAATATATGAATAACGAGATAGTAAAACTAAAACCCATTTCATTATGGGAAAATTTTTATGCTTTAACACAAATACCTCGCCCCAGTAAAAAAGAGCAAAAAGCGGCCAAGTTTGTGGAAGAATTTGGAAAGAAACTTGGACTGGAAACCATCGTTGACAAGGTGGGTAACATATTAATAAAGAAACCTGCTACCCCTGGGATGGAGAACCAAAAAACAGTAGTTCTGCAGGGGCACGTAGATATGGTTCCGCAAAAGAACAGCGATAAACAACACGATTTTGAAAAGGACCCTATAGAAACTCATATTGAGGAAGGATGGGTAAAAGCCAATGGCACTACTTTGGGTGCTGATAATGGTATTGGTGTTGCAGCAGCCATGGCTATTTTGCAATCCACAGATATACCCCATGGCCCTGTTGAAGCTTTATTTACCATCGATGAAGAAACCGGCATGACAGGAGCTTTTGGTTTGGAATCAGGCATTTCCGATGCAGATATTCTACTTAATCTGGACTCTGAGGACGAAGGCGAACTATATGTGGGATGTGCCGGTGGATCAAATGCCAACCTAACATTTAACTATAATGAAGTAAGGCCTGAAGCTAATCATGTTGCCTTTAAGGTATTGCTAACTGGATTAAAGGGCGGGCATTCTGGAATAGATATTGTTTTAGGCAGAGGCAATGCAAATAAATTAATATTCCGCCTACTTAAAGAAGTTATAGCAGCCTATGGCGTTCGATTGGCATCAATTGAAGGAGGAAGCCTGAGAAATGCCATTCCGCGAGAAGCTTTTGCTGTGGTTACAGTTCCTTCAAATAATATAATTGAGTTTACTGAAACGGTAGAAGAGTTTGCTTCTATATACAAAACTGAACTATCAGCCGTTGAACCGGGATTAAAATTAGTTGCAGAAAAATGCGATATGCCTGCTTCACTAATGGATGAAATGACTCAGGATGATTTAGTAAATGCCGTTCAAGCATGTCCCAACGGAGTAATTCGTATGAGTGATAGCATGCCCGGCTTAGTAGAGACATCTCTCAATCTAGCTATTGTAAAGTCAGATGCAGGAAAAGCCAAAGTTATGTGTCTCATCCGCAGTTCTGTAGACTCAGCCAAGGAAGATGTAGAATCGACCTTAGAAAGCATATTCAGACTGGCAGGTGCCGAAGTTGAATTCAGCGGACAATATCCGGGTTGGAAACCTAATCCTGATTCGGAAATACTTCAGGTTATGAAAGATATTTACAACAAGGAATTTGGCAGAATACCAGAGATCAAAGGAATTCATGCCGGATTGGAATGTGGTATTTTAGGTGCAGCATATCCTAATTGGGATATGATTTCATTTGGACCAACCATTCGATTCCCTCATTCACCTGACGAGAAGGTGAATATTGAAACTGTAGAAAAATTCTGGAATTTTTTGGTGGAGACACTCAAAAACATACCCGCAAAATAAAAAAAAGGAGCCTTGCGCTCCTTTTTTTTTATATCTATTATACTATCTGTGATAAGACAAAAAAAACATTGTCCACCACCAGCTTAGAAGAAACTCTAGATAAAACGGAGCTTACCCACCCAAAAAACGGTTTTTCTTCAGGCTCAAAAATTGCCTAAAAAGCGTCAAAAAAACGGAGCATTGCCGTTCAAAAACGCAAAAAAAAGGCAAAAACGGCTCAGAAAACGGAGCATTGCC
>JBFHKL010000207.1:0-7406 GCA_041595375.1 Saccharicrinis sp. | reverse complement strand
GTGTAAAGACAAAATTAATTGGTGATTTACCAGAAGGAGACTTATTGATTAAAGTTCATTATTCATCTCTAAACTATAAGGATGCACTTTCGGCAAGTGGAAATAAAGGCGTTACCCGAAAATATCCGCATACGCCGGGAATTGATGCTGTTGGTACAGTTGTGTCTTCAAAAACAAATAAATTCAAAATTCACGATAAAGTAATTGTTACGAGTTACGATTTAGGGATGAATACATCTGGTGGATTTGGGCAATATATTAGTGTTCCTGAAGATTGGGCTGTAAAGCTTCCCGAAAATCTGAGTATGAAAGAAGCAATGATAATTGGAACAGCAGGATTAACAGCAGGAATGTCGGTGCTAAGACTTACGGAATTGTTAAAACCAAAAGATGGCAAAATTGTGGTTTCTGGTGCAACAGGTGGAGTTGGAGCTTTGAGTGTTTCCATTTTAAGGAAATTGGGTTATTCAGTAGTAGCAATAACAGGTAAGGAAACAGAACGGGATTATTTAATTAATCTCGGAGCTGAGGAAGTGCTATTGCGTAGCGATATTGAAAATTTTGATAAAAAGCCATTATTAAAACCTTTGTTTGCGGGCGCTATTGATACTGTAGGAGGTGTAATACTTGAAAATATAATTAAATCTACTGATTCAATAGGTGTTGTCACTTGTTGTGGAAATGTTGCCTCTCCAAAACTTAGTTTAACAGTATTTCCTTTCATCCTGCGAGGTATTACATTAATTGGTATCGACTCTCAGAACTACCCTATGGCATATCGGGAGCGAGTATGGAATAAATTATCAAGGGATTGGAAACCAGCTCAATTGGCAGAAATGTGTACTGAAATAACCTTAAATGAATTGGCTGGAAAAATTGAATTAATGCTCGAAGGAAAGTTAAAAGGAAGAACGATTGTAAAGATGGAAATATAAAATGCGACATAATCTCAAATGGGTTTAAAACAAAATATTTTTAGGAAAAAATTAGACCAGGAGTTAAGGTTGAAGGATGGAGTAGTTATTGTTGATGAATCTTCATGTGGTGGTTGCGGAAATTGTGTTGAGGTCTGCCGTCATTCAGCAATTCATATTAAAACGCTTTCAGAAGAAGAAATTAAAAAGCTGTTTGTTTACAGCAATAGGTTCGGGGTTAGTTTTTAGTGATAATGACATAGCGAGTCTACTGAAAGGTGTGCATAATAAAGTTGGTATTTTATTACTATTTATATTTTGCATTCATGTTTGGAATTATTGGACTAAGGAAAGTATGTACGCTTTAAAATCCATACGAATAGATTAATTATGAGCAAGTATAAGGATGTTTGTATTCGTGATTTTAACGTAAAATTTTTAAGAGAATATAAAATTCGGCACTCAATAGGATAAGAAATAAAGTTTTTATAATTATGTTTACAGTAATAAGAAAACTTTAACAAACCATTTATGAAAAAATTTACTTTACTATCACATCAATGGAAAGCTGCTACTCGATCTGCTGCGGCATCCAGAAGTTTTGGTATAAAAATTTTTATTGGATTTATCTTTTTTATTTTATTCGTTGAGTTGCTGGCAGGAGGCTTTTATCTTGGTTCTACACTTGTTGAAAACTCAGAAAATCCTATTGCCGATTTATTACGCTATGGATTTTATTTCTTTTTGGCTATTCTTATGAGTCGCTATATGTTACAGAAACTACCAACTTTAATGGTAAGACCGTATCTTAATTTACCTGTTAAGAAAAGTAAGCTGGTGAACTTCATGTTAACTAAACCTTTATTTAACGGCCTTAATATTCTCCCTATTAGTTTTGTTTTAGCAATAACACTGGGTATGCATGAGCACCTAGATGCCTATACCTTTTGGATGATATTTGCTATTGTAATTGTAGGCGATTTAGTTGTTAACTATTTATCCATTTACATAAAAAGAGTACAGATTAAGTACGAAAATGTTTTTTATTTATTTTTAGTTACCGTTGCGGGTTTTCTTTTATTAGATCAGTTTAAAGTTATTAATTTTCAGGGTATTTCTGCAGTTGTATTTTTGCAAGTTATATATAAGCCTATATGGTTATTGGTTGGGCTGTTACTTTTTGGGCTATCATACTACCTCAATTTTCAATTGCTATACAAAAATTTTACCTTAGAGGACTTTGGGAAAGGTGATTCTAATCAAAGAAGCAGTCTGGAAAATCTTAATTATTTAGATCGCTTCGGAAAGATTGGAACATTTGTCTTACTTGAGCTTAAAATGTGTATCAGAAATAAGCGAACCAGAACTATGCTATATATGGCTCCTCTATTTTTACTCTATGGCATGTTCTTTTATACCAATCCTAAATATCTCGAAATGAATGGTATGCTTATTTTTGTTGGGATATTTATATCCGGAGGTTTTATGATGAGTTTTGGCTTATACTTCTTTGCCTGGGAATCTGGGCATTTCGATTTAATGTTAACTGCAAACAATACGTATAAGGATTACATAAAAGCCAAATACCTACTGATGCTTTCAATCAGTACTTTCATTTTCCTATTATCCTCATTCTACATTTCTTTTGGTATAAAAATTCTGATCATAAATAGTGCATGCTTTTTGTTTAATATTGGCGTTAATAGCTTATTGCTTCTCTATTTTGCAACCAACAACAACAAACATATGGATCTTTCTAAAGGTTCCGCGTTTAATTACCAGGGTGTAGGAGGAAGACATTTTGCTTTAATGATTCCATTATTAGTTCTGCCAATATTTATTTATATGCCTTTGGGTATAATGGATCGAGCCAATGCAGGCTTTGCTCTTATAGGCATCCTTGGTGTTTTAGGTTTATTGTTTCGGGAAAAGATGCTGAATATAATTACCCGGCGTTTTATTAGTAAGCGATATCTTATGTCGGAAGGTTTTAGAAATAAGTAATTACAAAATATAATAACATCATGATTACTATAGATAATGTAGGAAAAGCATATAATGCAGTTAGAGTTTTAGATATAAATAAATTAGAAGTGTTGCAAGGTCAATCGTTTGGTTTAGTTGGGAATAATGGTGCAGGAAAAACTACATTATTCAGGCTTATTTTAGATTTGATTAAAGCAGACAGAGGCCAGGTATTGAGTAAAGGTGTTGCTGTAAATAAAGATAGCCAATGGAAAAAATATACAGGCTCATTTTTAGACGAGGGCTTTTTAATTGACTTTTTAAAACCAGAAGAGTATTTTAAATTTATTGCGGACATTAATGGCGTAACAAAAGAAGAACTAAATGTGTTTTATAACGATTTTTCCGATTTCTTTGGCAACGAAATTTTAAATAAGAATAAGTATATTCGTGACTTCTCCAAAGGTAATCAGAAGAAGATTGGCATCTTTGGCGCTATTATTAGCCAACCTGAAGTTCTTATCCTGGATGAGCCCTTTGCCAACTTAGATCCTTCCTCACAGATACGTCTGAAGACTCTGTTAAAAGAGCTACATCAAAAAAACAACTTAACCATGCTAATCTCCAGCCACGATTTAAATCATATAGCAGAAGTAAGCCAGCGCATTGTCGTCTTAGAAAAAGGACAAGTAGTTAAAGACCTTTTAACATCGAATACTACGTTGAGTGAATTGGAAAGCTATTTTAATCCTGAGGTTTTAGTTCAGGCTAAAGACTTAAACTAAATCTCGTTTTTTCTGTACACCTATTGCTGAATAAGTAATTTAGAATAATGCTTATGTAGGTGAAATAATTGAAGTGCTAGGCATGTTTTTAGTTATTTATCACTGTGGCTAGGAAGGTTTGCGATTCTTAAGAGGTTCAGTGTGAAATGAGCCTTTTTACACGCATCAATTCAGGTTGGTAATAGGATAGCTTGGGGTTTATAATCCCGGACTACCCTAGCAAGCAGTCATAATAGTCAGGGTGCAGCAAAAATTAAACCTATATATTTCAAGATGAAACAGCAACATATATTTTTTACAATATCAATGTTACTGTTATCTACAAGTTTGTATAGCCAATTTTACGATAGTAAGAACCCGGGGAATGATTATGTGAAAAAGTGCCAGGACTGCGTGAACTTGATAAACAATAAGCTCAGCGAAATTCAATTTGGAATTAGGCGTGATGATGATAATAACTTGTATTTCGTGGTCAACAACAAAGGGTGAAGGGGGTATCACTTTTCAATTGTTGGAAGATGAATATTTAAGAAATACGTATTGTGAAAGTTGTAATAACTAAAAATAACTATATCCACCTGCCAATAGAGAAACAAGAACTGTATGGTGCACTCTGGATGAAAGCAATGACTTTATAATTTTTTTATAGTGTATGTTTGTATTTTCTCTTTGTTTAAAGGCAATTAATTTCTTTTGTTACAAACAAAAGATTTATAATATACTTCGGGTATTGCATGAATACCCTAAAAGAATTCAGCGTAGTTTGATAGATGCGGGATAGAAAAAAACTCGTAAATGAATTTTAGTCAGTTATAGATTGTGTACCGCAAAATCATGAACTCCTCCAAGCGCTGATTTTTAATCTGTGCGATAGTATAATATTTACGGCTTATCAATTTCAGCATTAAAAAAAATAGAGGTAAAAAAGCCGACATTGAGCCGGCTTATGTTTTTGCAGATTGAGTATGTTATTTAAAAAGTAAATGCCAGTTCCAGTTCAAATTGGTTCATTTCCAACTCAATGGTCTGATTGGGAACGTAATTTCCAGCCATAAGTTCTTCTGCATCAAAGTCCATAGGGTTATATCCTTTAACACTGGCGGGAAGAGCATATACAACAGAAGCATGTATGGCTTTTCCAGCCTCGCCAATAGTCTTTGAAAATCCAATACTTATGTGATCTTCAATTACACCGGGAGCAAGGATGTTAAACATGACCTCAGACTCAGGGATGGGTTGTTCACTATGTGAATATCCTGCTCTGAAAATCCAGCTGTCAATGCCTGCATATTCTGTTCCTATTTTAATCACAGCTATATCTTTCCATCCAAAACCAGAACCATTGTCATCTCCTAAAAGAGAAGAAGAAAAATCCATAGGGTTTGAAACAGAAGCCACATCGGTATAGTTAATTTTTTTGTAGTCGGTCATCACCGCCCAATTATCATTTATTTCATAGGCTAGGCCAATGGTCCAGTTTGAAGGAATATCAAAATCGCCTTGTTCAGCAAAAAGACCGGCATAATCATCAAACTCACCCATGAAGGTCTTGGTTTGATAGCTGGCTCCCAGTGTTAGTTTTTCTGTCAGGTGCCCCATATATCCTATTTTAAAACCAATTCCAAATGAGTCATCATGTCCGTTATTGGAAAGTTTGGATGCATCGCTTGACATATTGCTAAAGCTGCTTAAGCCTCTGGCCTCAAAATACTGATATGCCAACAGGGTTGTGATCCCAAATGCATGATTATCGGTAATTTTTTTTGAATAAGTAAGGCCTAAAAATAATTGAGCCAGATCAACGCCTGTAGAAGATGAGCTTGCGTCATAAAAAGTTTGGGTGGGATAATCGGTGTTCATGCCACCATTGCCAAAGATGGAAGCCGAGAAACTACTATTGTTATTAATCATCCAGTTGGCTCCCATATTGGGTATTGTAAATAGTTTAGAATCACTTTCTACGGTTCCTTCGGTTAAACCAAAGGTGCCATCCATACCTGAGGGTGTTCCTGTAATGGTATATTGCCGGTTAGGATTGAAAAATCCTACACCTAAATGATATTGTTTACCTAAGAAAACATGTCCGGCAGGATTACCATTTATTAATGAATTTTTAAACCAAGCAATGCCTGCTCCTGCAAGCCCTTTGTTCTGTGCACCGTATCCAACACCAAAGTAACCGTCGGTTGCACTGGCTGTTGTGAAAATAAATAAGCTTATCGCCCATAATGCAAAATAGTTTTTTTTCATAAGGTTAAATTTTTTGTTTGTAATGAGGCTGTTTTTTACTTTTTATATTGTAAATGATTTAATATCTATTAAAAATATATGATATTATATTGATCCAAATATCAAATTAAAAACAAGGTGTTAAGTGATTTGTTTTCGAATAATGGCATGTGTATATATTAAAAGCATATAAAAATAATATGAATATGTATTTTTAATACTTTATTTAATATACTCATATTATTCATCTTTTTCAATGATAATTATCTATATATATTGTTTCTAATATACATTCAGTTGGTAAAAAGAATAATTTGGTTTGTAGTATGTTGAATATTAGATTGTTGTGAGGAGGGGTCTGGAGATGTGTAAAATTACGTTTAGTATACATCAGTAGAATGAAGTAAATCTGAATCAAATGTGCATGAAAACAATATGGCGTATTTTGAGGAAGGTCTGGATTGGAAAATTTATTAAGCATGCAATAGGTAAGGCGATTAACGGATCACATTGCAATCAATCGTCTGGAGACTATTGTAGTAAGAAAAGGAAGTTGTGTTTAACTGGGTGGTCTAAAGTGATTTATGAGTTGATGATATTAAAAAATAATTTACTGTATATTTTATTAGTATACCTCTGGAATATGAGTTTGTTCATCTTTAGGAGGTCGCATGTAGCCGATCTTATCCTGCAGATCAGGTAATTGTATTTTTTCGTAAGGTACCTTCTCATAAGGGATTAAAGATAAGAGATGCGACATACAGTTTAATCTCGCCTTTTGTTTGTCATCACGTTCAACTACATACCAAGGAGCTTGTTTGGTGTCTGTATATCTGAACATCATATCTTTAGCCACCGAATAATCGATCCAATGGGTACGTGAAGCCATATCCATTTCACTAATTTTCCATCTTTTTAAAGGTGTATTGATTCGTTCTTTGAAACGTTTTTCTTGTTCTTCGTCACTGACAGAAAACCAATATTTAATGAGTATAATTCCTGAACGGATCAGCATACGTTCAAATTCTGGACAGGAACGTAAAAACTCCTCATATTGCTTTGGGGTACAAAAACCCATTACTTTCTCCACTCCAGCCCGGTTATACCAACTTCTGTCGAATAAAATCATTTCACCAGCAGCAGGAAGGTGAGGGGCATAGCGTTGAAAATACCATTGTGTTTTTTCTCTCTCGGTGGGTTGAGGTAGGGCTACAATCTTTGTTACTCTGGGATTTAGCCGCTGGGTAATCCTTTTAATCGTACCGCCTTTCCCGGCAGCATCTCTTCCCTCAAAAACAACAACTACCTTAAGCCCTTTGTATTTAATCCATTCCTGTAACCTGACCAGTTCCAGTTGTAATCGATCCAGCTCCTTGAAATAGAATTTTTTATTCAGTTTTCCGTTTTTTGCATAAATAGGGGCCTCATTATTTTTCTTTTTGTCTTTTGATCCCATGGGACGAATTACTTAATGTTTATTATTCCTTGTAATATACAAAAAAAAGGATTGGGT
>JBFHKL010000206.1:0-7485 GCA_041595375.1 Saccharicrinis sp. | reverse complement strand
TAACAGCCGGAGGAGGATGGCAGGATCAGTATGGAGGCATTTTGTCAGGTGTAAAACTGTTGGAGTCGGAGCCCGGAACCCAGGAAAAAATGCATGTGCGTTGGCTGCCCGATCAACTGTTCACACAAACGGAGTATAAGGGAAACTGGCTGTTGTATTACACAGGGATTACACGAGTTGCCAAAGGAATCTTAGGTGAAATTGTAAGAGGAATGTTTTTGAATCAAGGTAAAGTATTGTCTACTGTTGAAGAAATAAAGAAGCACTCTAAGTGTATGGCCGAGTTAATACAGTCGGGCGATTTTAATGGCGTTGGTAAAATGTTGTTACGATCTTGGGAGTATAACAAAACCCTAGATTCAGGAACATCCGGACCGGAGATAGAACAGATCATTTCAAAAATAGCAGATTATGCACTAGGGTATAAATTACTTGGTGCCGGAGGGGGCGGTTTTATATTGATTTGTGCAAAAGATAATGAAGCAGCTGCCCGGATTCAAACATCGTTAATGGAGAACCCTCCTAATAGCAAAGCCAGGTTTGTAAGGATGGAGATGAGTACGCTAGGTTTTCAATTGTCACGTTCTTAATGTATATGCTTAGAAAAGGCTTATTTCGGGGAACAATATTCTTTATCCTAACTGGCATTCTGTAAGTCCCTTGCCTCTGATTGTTTTCTTTGCTCATGGAGGAAAGGAAGGTAAACACACAAAGGCAGTGGGATGAGATTTGAAGGAAATAACTTTTAATCGGAGGGTATGCTTTTAACTAAAGTCCATTTGAAATAGGTTCATTCAAAACTTATAATGATTAGAAATATGCAACACACAATAAGGGTAAGGTTTATAATTGCGTTATTAATATTCTCTACACAGCTATTTTCTCAAAAGGAAATAAAACTGAAAGTAGAATCGCAATATCTTTATTCTTCCAAAACTAATCTGCAGCCGTTCTACCAATATACCAATCAATGGGGAGTGGTTTCTGCTTTTGAACAATCACAAGGCTTGTTCATAGCGGGTTTGCAATATCAACTACTAGATAAAAGAAATATTCAGTTGAATATGGGAACTTCTGGTGTATTAAGGAATAAGACTGATGATAGCTTTTTGCATGAGGCTTATATCAAAGGTAAGTTGTTTAACTTTATCGATATCAGCTTAGGAAAGCATGCCTGGTCACCGGTGTCATACAATGATCAGCTTACAGTAGGTGGTTTTATGCGTAATGCTAATGCACGACCTATTCCCCGGGCCCAGATCGGGATTTTTGATTATTGGCCGGTAGGTTTCCTGAATGAGGCTATTGAAATAAAAGGAGGTTTATCGCATGGCCTATTGAATGACAACAGAACCAGTTTAGGCTTAAGTAATGAAGCCAATGATGTGCAGGTACATGAAAAATGGGCATATATAAAAGCTGGTAAAATTAAAGTACAGCCTTATATTGGTTTGTTTCATGGAGCACTGATGGGAGGTGAGCGTGCTAGTGGAGCTGAAATAGGCACCGATTATTGGGCTACTTTTTTTGCAAAAGGATCAGAGGAGATAGGAGGAGGTGAAGCTACAAACACAGCGGGTGCCCATGATGGCTTCTGGGATATTGGATTGTATTTTAACAATGAGGTGGGTAATTTTCATTTTTACTTGCAGAAGCCCTTTGCGGATGGTTCAGGAATGAAAATCTATAACCGGACCAATCATGATTATAAAATAGGTGTACTGGCACAGCTTCATCATGTAAAATGGATAAAGAATGTTTCTGTAGAGTTGATAAAAACCAATTATCAGTCGGGTGAGGGAATCCCTGATCCAATCTATCCGGAAGGGACGAATAAAGCAGGACAAATCATTTTCATAAGTGCTATTGAAGATTGTGATGCCTTTATGCTAACTTATTTTGGAGAAGATACAGATGGGTATACTACTGACGATGTCAAAGAATACCTAGAGATCAATCAAAATCACGGACTAAAATATGGCGGGCGAGATGACTATAACAATAACTATGTGTATTACAATGCCTGGACCTATCAAAAACAGGCCATGGGATTGCCTTTGTATCATACTTATTGGCAGGCCAAGGCCTATGCTCCCAACTGGAGTAGTAATAAACACGGGGTCTTTGTAAATAACAGAATCAGAGGGGTACATCTTGGTTTGGAAGGGGAAGTGTTGGAGGGTTTGACATGGCTTTTTAAAGCAAGTTATACCAATAATAAGGGAGCCTATGCAGAGGAGTATGTCAAACGGTACAGTTGGGAGGAGGACGAAGAGTTTTATTACAAAGGAGGTAAGAAACAGGTATATACCAACATGAATCTTAGCTACAAAAGTAAGCATTGGAAAAATGCATTGATAAAGACCTCTTTTTCCTGGGATGCCGGAGAGTTATATCATGCCTTTGGTTGTATGGTGGGTATTTCGGTACATCCTTCGCTCGCTTTATAGGGTGAGCTGTTGTATGCTCCGTTGTTTTTATGATTACTTAAAATCAAAAGTCAATAATAATATCTTATATCTTTTATTTATATTTGCTAACCATTATTCAAAAACAGACACAACACATGTTAAGAGAAAAGGAGAAAGTAATCAATAATTTTTTGGCTTTTATAGAAGTGATCATAGCCTGGGTATCGTTTAACCTCAGTATGTTTCTGTATTTTGGTCATTCTTCTTTTTTACGTTATAAGGACTCCATCATTCTTCACCTAATTATAGGCTTTGTTTGGTTTTTGCTGGGTAAATATTTCCGATTGGCACAGGTGCATCGTTCGCGTCCCTATTCAGCCATCTTATTTAATTGTCTGGGTATGGTTTTAACAGGTACAGCCATTCTGGGTTTATCGGTGTTGTTTTTCGATCTGTACTATATAGGTTTCGATCCGCTTTTATATTTTGCAGGTATTAACCTATTATTGATGTTTGGGTTTAAGGTATTGCTTTATTCTTTCTTTAAACGAGTAAGGAAGCATGGTCGAAATAGTCGGGGGATTTTAATTATAGGTGATTATACAGCGACCTCTTTTATAGAACAGGTGATTAAAAATAAGGAGTGGGGCTATAAGATCATTTCTATTGTCGGAAATGAAGATATGCGAAACATGTATGGCTCTATAGCTCCCGTTCTCGATGAGGATGTGGATGTGGCGAGCTTACTGGAGGAAAAAACCATTGATGAGGTGATCTATATTAAAGAGAGTATGAAACTGAAGGAGATAGAGAAGCTTGCTTATGATTGTTCCGAAGTGGGTGTGATATTCCGAATGTATTCTGCGTTTTTTAATAAGCTGAAGAGTAAGGCACATATTCACCATTATAATACCATGCCTTTATTAACTATAGCCAATACGCCAACCGATTATCTGGCCATGCAATTGAAAACGGTATTTGACTTCTTATTTTCTTTGGTGGTGATTGTTTTGGCGTCGCCTGTGTTTGTTACCTTGTCGCTGCTGGTGGCTTTTACTTCTAAAGGACCCATTTTTTTCAAGCAAAAGCGGGTAGGTTTACGAGGTAGAAAATTCTATGCTTATAAGTTTCGTACCATGGTGATTAATGCCGAAGAACTGAAAGATAAACTGATGGAAGATAATGAGATGGATGGTCCGGTCTTTAAAATGAAGAATGATCCCAGGATTACTGCGGTGGGGCGTTTTTTGCGCAAGACCAGTCTGGATGAGCTACCTCAGTTTTTTAATGTTTTGATGGGTGATATGTCTATTGTTGGTCCGCGGCCTCCGGTGCCTCAGGAGGTAAAGGAGTATGAGCGTTGGCAGTTGCGCCGTTTGTCTATGAAACCAGGCATTACTTGTACTTGGCAGGTATCAGGACGTAACGATATTCCTTTTGAGCAGTGGATGAAGATGGATCTGGATTATATCGATAACTGGTCCTTAAAGCTTGATTTTGTGATCTTTCTAAAAACCATTAGAACGATGATTAAAGCAGACGGGCATTGAAAAATAGATGATGGATATCAAATATATGCAAAATATACTGAACAGAAGTGCTTCTTTAATCCTTGTGTTTTCTTTTCTTATTGCCGGGTGTAATATGGATAGAATACCCAAAGGCTTCCCCAATAAAAAAGAGTTTGCTGAAATAATAGCAGAGGTGCATTTTGCCGATGCCGTGGTGACAGAAAAAGGTTTGAAGAGAAAGGGTTTTGATGATGTAACCAATGGATATTATCACGATGTGTTGGCAAAGTATAATCTAACAGAGAATCAATTTGACTCCATCGTATCCTGGTATTCTTCTCATCCTAAGTTATACCAAGAAGTATATGAGGATGCAGTCACCATTTTAACAGAGAGAGAAACGAAATGGCAACATGAAGTCAGAGGGGTGAAGGAGGAGATGGAGAGAATGGAAAAGCTGAGAGAGGAGAGGAATATATGGACCGGCAATAAAAAGCTTATCCTTGTTAATTTTGAAGATTCAGGAGATAGGAGGTTACCCTTTGATATGGATGTAGATACCATTGAGGAGTCGGGTTACCGTATAAGTGCCTACTATCAGGAGCTTAAGGGTAATATGGCAAAAGAGTTGATGTTAGAGGTTATTGCCATGTATGCCGATAGCAGTTATGATACCATAAGTTACGAGATACCTGCTTCTTTCCGAAGCGAAAAGGTGGAGCTTAATATTGGTCGTGAGGATAGCCTTAGGATATTACGTTTGCAGGGGTTTCTGCTTAAGCACGATACCAATGAGATGATTAAAGCCAAAATTAAAGATGTAGAATTTGAGTATATCCCAATGCTTGATTCACTAATGGAGGAATGAGAAAGATAGCTGCTCACTACTGGATGCGTCCCGATGGAAGTGTTGGCAAGTTCCCCATTGTGGAGTTTGATGATACCAATACATTAATACGTGTTAGGGAAAGGAGCCAGTTTGAAGAGGAAGCTGGTCTGGAGTTGGTCAATGGTTTTCTATCACCTGCATTTATTGATCTGGTACCCAATGTACTTTTTAAGCAAGATGATATTGCTGTTAAAAGATATCTTAATTCCCAGTTTATTGGAGGAGTAAGAGTTTTGGGCGTGGATAAGGTTTTTGTTCCAAAGGTGCTTTCCTTAGTTCCTAAAACAATGGAGATTATAGCTTTGCATTCGTCCTGTTCAGAAGACTGTGATTTTAATTCCGTACTTAAAAAAATAAGTTCCAGTAAAAATAATTCCCTCGATCAACTGATGCAATTTACCTTGGGTAATGCCAAAAAAATTGGGGTAGATAAATATTATGGTTCTTTGACGGAAGGGAAGAGACCTGGATTGCTGGCTATTTCAAAGGTGGATTATACTACCTTTCAATTTTCAAAGGAAACAAAGCTTAAAATAATATTGTAAATGCAAGAATTAATTAGAATAGCAATTACTGCAGCTGTTGACGCAGGGAAGACCATATTAGAGATCTACGAAACAGGAGATTTTGGAGTGGAATTAAAGGCCGATGATTCGCCCTTGACCCTCGCCGATAAGGCAGCGCATAAAATTATTGAGCAGAGATTGGAGCAAACAACTATTCCTGTATTAAGTGAGGAGGGTAAACATGCCGTATACCAGGAGCGTAAGCAATGGAAACAACTTTGGATAGTCGATCCATTGGACGGAACAAAAGAGTTTGTGAAGAAAACAGGTGAGTTTACGGTTAATATAGCTTTGGTGGAAAAGGGATATCCTGTGCTGGGCGTGGTTTTCGTTCCTGTTTCGGGATTGCTGTATTATGGAGCTCAGGGTGTAGGCTCATTTAAGTTGCAATTGAGTGATCATTGGCGAAATTTGAATTTCCATATATCAGAGACAAGTAAAGCTCAAAAGTTATTTGCACAGAGTACGGATAAGGAATTAAAGATAGTGGCTAGTGTAAGCCATTTATCAAAGGAAACAGAGCAGTTTGCCGAATTGCTAAAGGAAAGCTATGGTGATACCTCCTTTATGTCGGTAGGAAGTTCCTTGAAAATATGCAAGGTAGCCGAGGGTAGTGCTGATATTTATCCCCGTTTGGGACCAACTATGGAATGGGATACGGCAGCAGGACAGGCGGTAGCCGAGTATTCCGGAGCATCTTTTTTAAATTGGAAAACAAAGGAGCGTTTTGATTATAATAGAGAGAATTTGCTAAACGATTGGTTTGTTGTTGCTGGAAACAAAATATCCGCCGATGATTTAAAATCATTGATCAGTAGTTTCGGTTTGTAATGAATTGGTTATCTTGGGTTTTTAAATAATGTGAATCAAGGGTTAAATAATTACAATTTGTTGTACAACACTTTGTGAGATACCTTTAATTTTCAATAATTTTTTATCTTTGACATCTTATAATTTAGCAAGAGGATGGATCAATGATGATCACATTTTTTTTATCTGTTAAGCTAAATAATCGTAAATTGAATTTTTTAATAAAAACTAAATAATATTATTGACATGCCTGCAATTGATACTTACAATTTTTCAGGGAAAAAGGCTATTATCCGCGTGGATTTTAATGTGCCTTTAAACGATAAATTCGAGATTACTGACGATACACGTATCGTAGCAGCTCTTCCTACCATTAAGAAAGTGTTGGCCGATGGCGGTGCGGTAATCTTAATGTCTCACTTAGGTCGTCCTAAAGGTGAGGTTCAGGATAAATATTCCTTAAAGCATGTTGTGGCAAATTTATCTTCCAAGCTAGCTTTAGAGGTTAAAATGGCTCCTGATTGTATTGGTGAAGAAGTAAAAACAATGGCTGCTGACCTTAAAATGGGTGAGGTGTTATTGTTGGAAAACCTTCGTTTTCACAATGAGGAAACACAAGGTGACGAAGCATTTTCAAAACAACTTGCTGAGTTAGCTGATGTTTATGTGAACGACGCATTTGGTACTGCTCATCGTGCGCATGCTTCTACTACCATTATTGCTAACTATTTTGAAGACAAAATGGCTGGTTTCCTTTTGGATAAGGAAATTAAATTTTTAGGTGGTGCAGTAACTAATCCAGTAAGACCTTTTGTAGCCATTGTAGGTGGAGCCAAAGTATCAGGTAAACTGGAAGTGTTAAAATCATTACTCGAGAAAGTAGATACTATTCTTATTGGTGGTGGTATGGCTTATACTTTTCTTAAAGCTCAGGGTCACGCAATTGGTGGTTCTTTGGTAGAAGAGGATTTAATTGATACTGCTAAACAAATCTTAGTAGATGCCAAAGCTAAAGGTGTTAACTTTATGTTGCCTGTAGATAACTTGGCTGCCGATAAATTTGCTGATGATGCAGATATTCAGGTAGTGGGTGTTGAAATACCTGAGGGTAGAATGGCTCTTGATGTGGGTCCAAAAACAGTTGAGGCTTATGCTGCTGAAATAGCAACAGCTAAAACCGTAGTGTGGAATGGCCCTATGGGATGTTTCGAAATGCCTAACTTCTCTAAAGGTACCTTTGGAGTGTGTGAAGCAGTAGCTGCTTCTGATTGTGTGTCAATCATTGGTGGTGGTGACTC
>JBFHKL010000205.1:0-7487 GCA_041595375.1 Saccharicrinis sp. | reverse complement strand
TTTTCTTTAGCCGAGTCAGGAATAATGATTCCACTGGCAGTTTTTGTTTCTGCAGCCTGAGGCTTTACTAAGATCTTTCCGGCAAGAATCTTTCCTTTTAATTCTGACATATTTTTTATGGTTTAAAAGTTAAACATTTTATTAATTTCGCTTTGCACAGTCATAAACTGTGCCATTACAAAAACCGCGTATTTTTTGCAGTTCAAACTGCCATTTTTTCACACAGCATGTCACTTTTCAAAAAATCCACAGCGCTAATGTCGTTGGAATAAATGAGTTTGTCAATAGTCATCAATGGCAGTCAGGAAAAACAAGCCACAAACAGTTCCTTGTAAGTAAGAATAAATAAACCACACTGCAGAACCATGGAACACAAAGTAATGGCTTGTATATCAAACGCAGCATAATAACTTTGGGGCATTGCACAGTAGTCCTAAGTACCCCAATTAAAAAACCCCAAAAAAAAGACTTCCCCATTAACATGATCTGAGGGCATAAAAAAAGTGCCAGTTTGAATGACAAACTGGCACTTTATGTTTTTTGGGGTAGAACCGAAGCCTATTCCTGATCAGTTGTATTTTCTTCAGTAGCACCTTGCTCATCAGCTCCTGCTGATGGAAATGCAGGCATCGCTGTTTGCGGTTGGGCTATCTGCTCCAATTTATCATCCAAAACAGCATCACCATCTATACCTGGTTTATTAAGAACCATTACTGTCACCAATGATAACACTAAAAGTCCTCCGGCCAAATACCATGTTGCTTTTCCTAAAAAGTCTGTTGTTTTTCTTACACCCATTATCTGGTTTTGCGATGAAAAGTTAGAAGCCAAACCTCCTCCTTTTGAATCCTGAACCAAAACAATAAGTATTAACAGAACACTTACAATAATTACCAGTACAGAAATGAATTGATACATATCTTCTTATTATTTTAATATTAATTTTCTTTTAACTCATTTATTCGACGTGCAAAGTAAACACTTTTTTCAGGATATTTCAAGTGCAATTTTTCAAAAATTGCAAGTGCCTTATCTTTATACCCCTGTTTAATGTAAATATCGGCCAGTGTTTCTGATAAAATATCATCCTGATTATCCTCCTCCTCTTCTGATAAATCAACCACTTCCTTCTTTTTTGAAACAGAAGGAATGATTTTAGGTTCTTTTTTCAGGAAACTGTCAATTAAATCCATACCTCCCGCCTTCTTCTCTACTTTCTCCTCATCTAATTGAGGTGAGGAATAGCGCATAATATGCAGCCAATCGGAGAAAGACCTGTTTTCATTGGGATCAACATTCGAAATTTCTTCTATCTTGGGCAACATATATCCCGTTGACGAGGCTGTTTCATAGTCGAGTAAATCAGCAGCAGGGAGCACTATATCATCCAGTTCCTGATTTTCCTCTTTGTCTTTCCGTCCCTTATCCAGACTAAAGCTAAAATTAAAGCTATTCCCTTCTTCATCGATAAAATCATTGGAAGCATCTAGGTAGTTATCGCTGATTGTTCTGGCTTTATCCCTCGGTTTCTCAATATCTTGCTCTGCAGGCTTTACACTCTGTTGTACAGACAAGTCATCCGACTCTTTCTCTTCTGTCACATCAGGCCCTATTGTTTGGTCAGCTTGCGCTGTGCTATTCAATAAGGCAAACAACTTATTCCTGTCGGGAATATAAACAGCCGAATGTTTAAGCTCACTATTATACCTGATATGATCGAGCTTATGCATGTTTTTCAACAGCAACATACGCCCTGCCTGAAAAAATGGATACTCATCCAATATTTCTTTGATCGAGTCAATCGTTTTTGCGGCAACCAACTCAGGATTATGCAATATATCAATAAAGTTTGCTCTATTCATCTCTACCAATCAGAAAAGGCCTTGTTAAAAATGCTTTCTGTCAACTGATCAATAATCAACTCCACCAATTCATCCTCCACCTCATCAACACTCTCGTCGCTATCAAAATCCTCGTAAGCACTAAATGACTGCTCCCAATTATCCTGAGGGTCCTTCGCATTGCGGTAACGAACTTTAATAGAGATAGTAAGCCTGGTCTCTTCCGATTCAGCATCGGCCTGTATAGCCATAGGCTTAAAATCATAGCCGGTTATCTGCCCCGAAAAATCCACATCTCCATTACGCTCTTCCTGTATCAATCTGGATTCACTGGTTATTCTTTCTTTCAAACTCTCGGTAAACTCCTGACTAAGTGTAGGATTGATCGAAGGCGCTCTGTTTTCGAAATACTGAACAGTAAAAGTCTTTAAATCATCCGGCACCGATGAACCACTTAAGGTAAAACGCACCTTGCAAGCCGATAAGCTAAGCAACAGGGCAACACATAACAATAAATTTCTCATGCTTAATTAACAATATTATATTCTTTAATTTTTCGATATAAAGTCCGCTCCGAAATACCTAACTCCTTAGCGGCATGTTTCCTTTTTCCATTGTATTTATCCAATGCTTTTTTAATCAGCTCTATTTCCTTGTCTTCCAAGGATAATGATTCTTCCACAAACTCCTCTGTATCCTCAATTCCATCATTTATATCAGCACTTCTTGACTGGCTTTTAAATATAACCGGAGAAGGTGTTGTTTCCGCATTGGATACCACATCTGTATCGTGATTTTTGTACAGCTTCTGAATAATCTGAGCATGCTCTCCATTCATATTAACATGACCATCCTGCTGAAGCATCTCTAACACCAGTTTTTTCAGATCGCCCATATCCTTTTTCATATCGAAAAGCACCTTATAGAGTATCTCTCTTTCATTTGAAAAAGAACCCTCACTGGACGATGTTTTATCCATTAAGGCGGGCAATGTGCCTCCTGCATGATAAGGAATATAATTTTGAATCACCGCGGCCGATAAATTCCTTTCCGATTCAATCACCGATATCTGCTCAGTAATATTTTTTAATTGCCTGATATTCCCCGGCCAGCGATAACGTGTGATTATGTCAATAGCATCGGCTTGTAACTTAATCGGAGGCATCCTGTAGCGTTCCGAGAAATCATGAGCAAATTTTCGGAACAAGAGATGGATGTCATCTATGCGCTCCCTAAGAGGAGGCATGGTAATGGGCACACTGCTCAGTCGATAGAAGAGATCTTCTCTGAACTTACCTTCCTTAATGGCTCTTTCCATTTGCACATTTGTAGCAGCTACCACTCTTACATTTGTTTTTAACACCTCCGACGAACCTACTTTAATAAACTCGCCTGCTTCCAGCACCCGCAGCAACCTTACCTGAGTCGAGAGGGGTAATTCACCTATCTCATCTAAAAAAATCGTTCCATTATTGGCTTCTTCAAAATACCCTTTCCTGTCAGACATTGCCCCGGTAAAAGAACCCTTTTTATGGCCAAAAAGCTCAGAGTCTATTGTTCCTTCAGGAATAGCTCCGCAGTTAACTGCAATGTAGGGGCCATGTTTCCGCGAACTAAACTGATGAATAATTTTTGGAAACACTTCCTTACCTGTTCCACTTTCTCCTGTAATTAACACCGATAAATCTGTAGGTGCCACCTGTACGGCAATATCAATGGCTCGGTTTAAGCCAAACGAATTACCTATAATCCCAAATCGTTGTTTAATCTGTTGAATTTCCATATGCTCATCTTCAAAGCTTACCCTATATAAACTTTAGATTGCCATTCATATTCTTTCGCTTCACAACAAAGACCAAAAATGCAATCCATTATATAACAATAACTTACATCTAAATATAAATAAAAAGCTGCAATTATTTCAGTAAACACTGACAAAGTTACAATTCTCTGCAAGAAATAATATTTAAAACTTCATCAATTTTTCTGATTTTATGATTCTAATACTAAAACGTGTTGCTATATTAGTATAATCAATAGAATCAGTTAAATTGAAATAAACATTTCCTATTTATAACATTCCAATCCTTACGCTATGGAAACACCTGTTTTTGTGAAAAACGACCCTTGGTTAGCACCTTTTGAACCTGCAATAAAAGGAAGAATAGATCATTATTTGAATAAGCTGAATTTCCTGAATAATATTTTTGGTGATATCAATCAAATGGCAAATGGCTATCAATTTTATGGACTCACCGACTTAGGGAGTGAATACCGGCTTAGAGAATGGGCACCCAATGCCAACAAAATATACCTGATTGGAGACTTTAGCCACTGGAAACCCGATGATCGGTTCACTTTTACAAAAATGGAGTATGGGAATTGGGAAATCTTCCTTTCCAAGGATATTCTTAAACATGGAGACTTATTTAAACTACATATCTTTTGGGAAGGAGGAGATGGTTTACGCCTTCCATCCTATATTAATCGCGTTGTTCAGGATGAAGAAACAAAGATTTTCAGTGCACAGGTATGGCAGCCCCAAGAACAATTTAAATGGAGCGACGGAGACTTTACTCCTTCTGTTGATCCCATACTTATATACGAAGCACATGTGGGCATGTCTTCAGAAGAACAAAAGGTAAACTCATACACAGAATTTAAAAATCATGTACTTCCCCGAATAATACAAGCAGGATATACCACTATTCAACTGATGGCCATCCAGGAACATCCCTATTATGGAAGTTTCGGATACCATGTTTCCAATTACTTTGCTGTATCATCGCGTTTTGGCACACCCGAAGAACTGAAAGAATTAATTAATGAAGCGCATAAAAACGGTATTGCGGTAATTATGGATATTGTGCATTCTCATGCCGTTAAAAATGAAGTGGAAGGATTGGGACGATTTGATGGAACTGTTTACCAATATTTTCATGAGGGAGCAAGAGGCGATCACCCATCGTGGGACAGTAAGTGCTTTAATTACGGAAAGACAGAAGTATTACAATTCTTACTCTCTAATTGTAAATACTGGATTGAGGAATTTCATTTTGACGGCTTTCGTTTTGATGGCGTTACCAGCATGTTATATATGCATCATGGACTGGAATATGCATTCTCATCCTATGGCGATTATTTTAATGGCTCTGAAGACATCGATGCCCTCACCTACCTGACACTGGCCAATCAACTCATCCACCATGTAAACCCTAAAGCCATAACTATAGCCGAAGACATGAGCGGTTTACCGGGCCTTTCGGAATCTATTGAGCACGGAGGTTTGGGTTTTGATTACCGACTATCGATGGGGGTACCTGACTTTTGGATTAAGCTGATTAAAGAAAAAGCTGATGAAAACTGGAATGTGGGGCAAATATTTCATGAGCTTACTCAACACAGAGCCGGAGAAAAAGTAATATCCTATGCCGAATCTCACGACCAGGCCTTAGTAGGGGATAAAACTATTATTTTTAGATTGGTGGATAAGGAGATGTACGACAAGATGGATATCCGATCTGAGAGTCTGGTTATTGACAGAGGGCTGGCCCTACATAAAATGATACGCTTAGCCACGCTTTCTACCTCCTATGGTGGCTACCTCAATTTTATGGGCAATGAATTCGGCCATCCTGAATGGATTGACTTTCCCAGAGAGGGCAATGGATGGTCGTATAAATATGCCCGTCGTCAATGGACCTTAAGAGATCATCAGGAGCTAAAGTTTAAATACCTGGCTGCTTTTGATGAAGCAATGATAAACTTAGCGAAAACTGACTACCTGACATCCATTAAACCTTGTTACGGTGTTGCAATCAATGAACACGATCAGGTGATGTGCTTCAAACGCGGAAACTTCTACCTGGTATTTAACTTCTCTCCTACCAATTCCTATACCGATTATGGTATTTTTACGGAACCCGGAAAGTATAGAATCATATTAAATACGGATAGTGTTGATTTTGGTGGCTTCGGAAATATCGACCAATCGTATGTGTATTTTACCGAACGAATGCCATTCAATAAGGATCAGTTTCAGTTGAAATTATATATCCCTTCTCGCACAGCAATGGTATTGGAGCGCACACCGCCCAAAAGCGTATATTAAAAAAAAAGCCACTCAAATAGAGTGGCTTTTTTAGTCATATCTTATTCGCAATAATAAAACGCTATCTATTCATTTCTTACCATTTTAAACATAAATTGAGCCTTTTAAAATGTTGATATAATACAGATAGCCTGTTCCGAAGAATTTCGGAATAATAATGAATGAGCTTCTCCTGTAAAACGCAGATAAAGCTCATTTCATTATACAATCGATATCACTCAGGCTGCGCATTAAATCCAGCGCACGCAACACAATTCCTTTTCAAATGGTATTTTATCTGTTTTAGGATACATACGGATACCAAAATTATAAATACCTGGCATATTTAATATATATTCCAATTTGAAATATAATTTTGTTCCTTCCATTTTTTCAAGTTCGAAATCCTGAACACTTAACATTTTAGCTGAGCCATCCTCCTGCAATTCGGCGAAAATAGCCTGAACTGTTAAGTCAACACCTGCCAGTGATTTTAAGTCGATCAATACATTAATACGGTAGCTGTCTCCAATCCCTAATTGATTAGCATAGATATCAGGCATATCAACATTCACCACTTCCACCTCATTCCAATTAGACTTAACCCATCGTTTCCAGGATGATATATCCCGAACCAACTCACAGTCATTAGATTTAAGCTCTTTCAATCGGCTATCCATTTTCAAATAAAACCGTTCCTGATAATCATCCATCATTCTTTTGGTGGTATAAACAGGGGCTATCTCAGCAATTGAATTACGGATATATTGAATCCACTCGGCAGATACTCCTCTATTATTCTGATTATAAAACAAAGGCACAATCTCATTCTCAAAGATACTATAGATGGTAGCCGCATCCAGCTCATCCTGCAATTTTTGATCCTGATAAGTACGATTATCTGTCAGGCACCATCCGGCTCCTTTACGATAACCCTCATACCACCAGCCATCGAGGACGCTAAAATTAAGCACGCCATTGAGTTCTGCTTTTTCTCCACTGGTACCTGAAGCCTCAAGCGGACGAGTAGGAGTATTCAACCAAATATCCACTCCACTCACCAACCTCTTGGCTAATTCCATGTCATAATTTTCCAGAAAGATAATTTTACCCAGAAACTCAGGTTTTTTGGATATCTCGACAATATGTTTAATCAACGATTGTCCTCCACCATCAGCAGGGTGTGCTTTACCGGCAAAGATAAACTGAACCGGTTTTTCCGGATTATTCACAATCCTAGCCAGGCGTTCCTCATCGGTAAATAACAGATGCGCTCTTTTATAGGTTGCAAACCTACGGGCAAAACCAATGGTAAGTGCCTTATCATCAATCTTATCAAGCACTTCCACAATCTGTGATGGATCCGAATGACTGCTTACCATATTGCTAGCCATTCTGTTTTTAACAAAATCTATTAATTTTTTACGTAAGGCAAGACGAACATTCCATATTTTCTGATCATCCACCTCATGAATTTTACTCCAATACTTTTTATTTGAAAGATCAGTTTTAAAATCACTTCCAAATTTTTCTTCATACAAAGTTTGCCACTCACT
>JBFHKL010000204.1:0-7512 GCA_041595375.1 Saccharicrinis sp. | reverse complement strand
TTTATATACCGAACATAATCTAATGAACCCAGAAATA
This sequence comes from Saccharicrinis sp., assembly GCA_041595375.1. Classification (GTDB taxonomy): domain Bacteria; phylum Bacteroidota; class Bacteroidia; order Bacteroidales; family Marinilabiliaceae; genus Saccharicrinis. The sequence continues at coordinate 7,475 of JBFHKL010000204.1, read as the reverse complement.
TTTCATACAAAAATAGCCACAGGAATTTTAAAACCTATCTATCCTGTTATTGCAAAAAACATCATTACAAAAACAAACAAAAAGAAGGGGTATTGTATAGATGTGGGAGGCGGCAGCGGTGTTTTAGCCGTTGAATTAGCCAAAATATCGCAACTTAAAATTATAGTAATTGATCCATTGAAAGAAAATATTGATTTGGCTAACAAATATATTGCACAACAGATAATGGAGGAACAAGTAAGTGCCACCCAAGGACAAGCAGAACGACTTCCAATAGCCTCCAATAGTATAGATTTGGTGATTAGCAGAGGCTCTATTTACTTCTGGGACAATCAAATTTCCGGGGTAAATGAAATCTACAGAGTTCTGAAGACTAATGGCTTTGCCTATATCGGAGGCGGAATGGGAACCACCCAGTTAAGTAGAAAAATACACAATGCTCAGGCAAAGAAATCGGATTGGGTTGAAAAGAGACGAAAACAATTCAGAAAAAACTTGCCCATTCATTTAGAATTGATGATGCGGCACACAAAGGTTCCTTACTGGGAAATTAAATCAAGCGACGAAGGCACTTGGGCTTTATTTAAAAAATATTGAAGTTATGAAAAACATAAAGCGTATTGCTATTATTGGAACAGGACCAGGTCATCCGGATTACTTAACGGTTAAGGCTTTAAATTATTTAAAACAAGCTGATATTATTTTATACGACTGTTTAGTTGATAAAATTTTATTTTCCGTTATTCCTGCTCACGTTAAACTAGAACGTGTTGAAAAAAAATATAGAATAGAAAACGATATCGATATATTTGATCAGGATATTCTAGAAAAGATGATGCACTATGCCGACCAAGGTTTACATGTTGTGCGCATTAAACCTGGCGATGCCATGAATTTTAATTCAGGAGGCATGGAAACCGATTATTTAGAGTCTAAGGGCTATCCTGTAGAACTTATCCCAGGCATATCCGCTCACTCTGCAGCTGCCAACCGGTTTAAAATTAATCTGACCGAAATTGGCCAAAGCAACGGTTGCCAAATAAACCTTATAGCTGATGATATCAGCAAAGAGAACAAACTGATTCCACATATTGCTAAATTAATGAATAGCAGTGGCGTTGCATTATGTCTTTACGGCATGCGGAGTGACTTATTTTCAGAATTAAAACAATTACTTATACAAAATAAGCTACCCGCTGAAATGCCAGTAGCTATATGCGGAGACATTTCTCTTCAATCAGAGAAATTGATAAAAACAACTGTAGCAGAAATGGTTGACTTAGTTCAACTATTAAGCAATGAACAAAAATTACCGGCCTATTATCTGGTCATCATAGGAGAATATATATCAGAAAGCTATATGGATTTCCAGACCAATGCCTAGAGCATTCAGTTTTGAGGAAAAGGCTACCTAAATAAATACATTTTAAACACTAAAATAAAACATACCAAACAGTATGTTACTGTAGATATTATACCCTTTTTTTTGCATACCGTTATACTATTTAAGATAACGAACCCATTGAAAATCAAAATAAAAAACATATGAAACTTCAACAAATTGCCATAGTAGGTACAGGCCCTGGCCATCCGGATTTTTTAACCAAAAGAGCACTCGATTATTTGGAGAATGCAGATGTAGTACTATATGATTGTTTGGTAGATAAAATACTATTGAGCATTATACCTAAAAATGTACAAATAGAACATGTTGAAAAACAATACAGAAAGGATAACCAGATAAATATTCTGAATCAGGAAATATTAAAAAAGATGTTTCAGTATTTAGACGAAGGGAAGCGGGTAGTCAGGATAAAACCTGGCGACAGTATGAATTACAATTCAGGTGGCATGGAGAGCGATTTTCTTATTTCAAAAGGCTATGAACCCGAATTGGTACCCGGTATACCAGCTCACTTGGCTGCAGCCAATCTGCTCAATCTCAATTTAACCGAAATAAACCAAAGCAATGGTTTTGTGAGCTTTATGGCTGATGAGCTGAATAAGGATGAACATCTGATTTCGCACCTTGCCTACTTGCTTAAATTCGGAAATGTACCTATCTGTTTCTACGGTATGAGGATCGATTCTTTTTCTACCATTCAAACATTATTTCAAGCGAATGAAATACCCGACAATATGCCTATTGCCATTTGTTGCGACCTATCCCTAAAGAAGCAAAGCCTAATTCGCACCAATATGGGAGAATGTGTTGATCTGATACAAATTTTAGCCAACGATAATAAAATACCTAAACATTTTGTGGTCATACTTGGCAAACACATTTTCAAAAGCTATGTCGATTTCATAAACGATTCTTCATCGGAACAATAAATAAAGTGCCTAAAACAAATCTATATTTCTAAAATCAGAAAGCAATGATAAAATCAAATAAATTAATCCAAAATATATTACTACTCCTATTTATAACAAACTCTTTTACCGCACTAAACATGCAGGCACAAGACCCATGTGATACTACCAATATAAACTATGATATAGGAGAAGTTGTTGTGAATGCAACTAAACTAGCCAAAATGCAATCTATAGGCTCCGAGACTTTAGATATGTATGAAAAAGAGTCTGTTTCGGATGCATTAAACGTTATACCCGGCGTCATCAATGTAGTCGGAGCCAAATCGGATATGGTTTATGTGCGCGGATTTAATCAACGACAAATACCCATTTATTTCGATGGCATTCCCATCTCTCTCACTTATGATGGCTATTTAGACTTAGATATGTTTATGAATTCTGAACTAGCTAAAGTAAGCGTAGCAACGGGAACCAACTCTCTTCTTTATGGCCCCAATGCACTAGGGGGAGCAATCAATATCGTATCCTCCAAACCACGCCCGGGATTTAGCACAAAAGCTAAAGTGGGAACATTCACCAATGGCAATTATACTGCATCTGCCTCAATGGGTTATGTTACCGACAAATTCTACTTTAAAGCTTCCTATGCAAAACTCGATAAAGAAGATTATCGTTTATCAGATAATTATGAACCAAGCTCATCTATAGAAGATGGTGGCACCTATGCTAATACGTACAAAAAAACCGATCAAATATCTTTGAAGCTTGCTTTAACGCCTAAAGACGGGCATGAATATGCCCTATCATATGTAAAACATAACGGAGAAAAAGGCATCCCGTCGTACCTGGGAAGCGATGGATATGTCAGGTATTGGCAATTTCCACAATATGACACACAAAACATTTACTTTTTATCAAACAGTCAGTTTAATAAGCAACTATTGCTAAAAACCCGTTTATATTACGATGAGTTTTACGACCACTTAATGAGTTATGACGATTCAACATATTCAACGCAGAATTATGGCTATACATTTTCATCTGTTTATGATGATTATTCCTTTGGAGGAAGTGCTACATTATCCTATCTGAAAAATAACAATAAAATAACTTTTGATGCTCAATATAAATATAACGATCATCAAGAAGCTGACGATGGAGAAGAACCTGTTCAAATGACAGACAGGTATAGCACAGTAAGCCTAATGGATTGTTACTATTTGAATAAACTCACCTTGCATGCCGGACTAAGTGTATTAAATCAATATGGCATTAACGCTGAGTATTATAATGATGATGATATTGATGAATTCGAAACAAATAATACAACAGCATTTAATGGAGAATTCAATGCTACTTATAATTTCTCTGCAACAAGTTCGATAAATATAGGTATCGCTTATAAAACACGCTTTCCTACAATGAAGGACAGATACTCCTCTCATCTGGGAACCAGCTTAGTAAATCCTGATTTGAAGGAGGAAAATGCCATTAATTACACACTGGATTATACAAATCGTATTTTCAGCAAAAAATTAACCTTATGCACTGGTTTGTATTATAGCGACCTAAGCGATGCTATTATTAGTGTTTATGGTGTTGACGAAGACGATTCGAGTATCTATCAATATCAAAATACAGGGAAGGCGGAATATATTGGAGGTGACATTGCCTTGACGTATCAGGTCTCTGACCCTTTTATTATACAAGCTAATTATGCTTATATCAAAAGAAACAATCTCAGTTCTCCATCTGAAAAGTATACCGGCGTACCGGAAAACTCTTTTCAGGCTGCCTTAATATATACATTTAAAAACCATTCTTATCTTAATCTGAATACTGAGTCGTACTCCGAAAGATATTCAGATAGCAATGGTACTAAAGTAGATGGATACTCTTTACTCAATTTTAAAGGCTCGTGGTTTATATATCAGGATATTGCCAGCATAGAATTGGGCATAAACAATATTTTAGACAAGGATTATCAAGTATCAGAAGGCTATCCTATGATGGGACGTAATTGTTTTATCACAGCTGTAATCTCATTATAAAAAATAATAAACCTCAAAGGATGACAGAAACTACAGAGGAGTTACTTTTTGTTAAAGAAGGCGAGTTAAATAAAGTACAATATTACATTTTAAGAAATAACAAGAACGAGCTTAGAATGATAGAAAAAGAAAACTATCAATCGTTTAATCTTAAACCGGGAATGACGCTTATGGGTAGGATTCGTAAAAAAGGATGTGCTGGAGAAGCAATAGCAGAACTGCTTCATCCGGACTATATCTGTGGTGAGACCTACTTGTTTTATATCGTTCGAACAGGCTCTGTAAACCTAAATGATACTGTTGTGCATTTTATCGAAGTGAGTCAAAGCCCCAATTTAAAATTCACTATCAAAGTGAATGATACAAGCACCTACCATACTGGAGATAAAGTGCTTTGTATTTTAAAAGAACAAGACCAGGGGAGATTGATATTTAGTGTAAAACAATAACAAATAGTAGGCGAGGCATATTGAAACTACCCTGAGCATTAAAATATAGACACAAAGGAAAATAACCAGCTCTATGTATGCAAAACAAATGGCAGTGAATTTTATTCATTTCTAAAAGTACTTAAAGTAACTTCTCCTGTAAATAATGCCCATTTTATTATTCGTAAACTCATGAAGCAAACATTAAAACTTATCATACTATCCTTTTGCTTATCAGGTTGTCACCTCCAATCAAACAATACAAATGCAATAAATGTTGAAATAATGGACATGGCCAATCGTAAGGTAAAAATACCAAAACACATTTCAAAGGTATTTTGCTCCGATTGGACAGTCACAATGATGATGTACTCATTGGCACCTGAGTTATTAGTCGGTAGAAATTCAAAACCCTCATCGTTGGAGCTATCCTACGTAACTCCTTATTTTTATAATCTACCTGCATTAGGCTATATATTTAATGGCAAGTCGAGTGTAAATATAGAGCAACTCGTTGCTTATGCTCCTGATATTTTACTATGTCCTGTATTTCAACATACAAGCCTAAGAAACATTCAGGAGTTTGAAGATTTTGGGGCACAGTTTGGCATCCCTGTTGTCATGGTAAATCTGGATATAGAAAAACTATCGGAAACGTATGATTTTTTAGGAAAACTGCTGCATAAAACTAAGGACGCAAAAAATCTGGCTGCTTATTGCAGGCAAACACTACTATTGGCCGATTCTGTAAAAAATATTCTAAAGAAACCCATATCTATTTTTATAGCCGAAGGAAAAAGCGGTCTGCATACCATCCCTAAAAACTCAACACATTCTCAAATATTCGAAAAAACAGGCTTGTGCAATGTGGCAGAAATAAACGATAAATTTGGATACAAGGACATCTGCATCAATATTGAACAAATCATCTCTTGGAATCCCGATTATATTATTGTGAACCAAAGAAACCAAAATGAGCATACAGAAGGAATACAAAACAATAAAATGTGGTGTATGCTTGAGGCTGTAAAACATCATAGAATCATAAGTGTCCCTAACCAACCTTTTAACTGGGTTGGCCGTCCACCCTCAATTAATAGGCTCATAGGCATACAATGGCTAATTGCGACCTTCTACCCTACCAAAACAAGCATCAATATAAAAAAGGAGGTGAATCACTTTTACAAACTATTTTATCATAAAACATTAACTCTCGAAGAAACAACTAAACTTCTAAACCCCACAACACAGATCAATTAAGTCAACCAACCTCAATGTTTTATAACTCTTGACAGCGCTAATAAATTCATGCTCACATAAGCACCTATAAATTATCACTTTACCAACCCATCCTTTAAATAATAAAAATGACAAATTTTAAACACGCAACCATCATTATTCTCTTGTTATTATTAATGGCATGCATACAAAACAATAAGCAAAGGGTCAATAATAAGAACATGCATACAATAACTGACATGGCCAATAGAAATTTAGTTGTTCATAACAATATAAATAAAGTGATTTCAAATAGTCCTGTAGGCTCTGTGTTTTTATATACCCTTGCCAATAAAAAACTGGCAGCCAGAAACTTCTCAGCTACGGCAAGCGAAAAAAAATTTTGCACGCAAAGGTATTGTCAATTACCTGTTGTGGGTAGCTGGTTTATGACTAACGGAAGCCGAAATATTGAAAACATCATCAATATAAAACCCGACCTAATTATTTCGGCCGGTAACATCACGCAAAAAACAATTGAAGATACCGAAAGAGATCAGCGCAAAATAAATATTCCTATTGCATTAATAAGCACAGATTTTAGCCAACTCCCTAATACCTATTCAATGATGGGCAAGCTGCTAAACGAAGAGAATAAAGCTCTGGAACTTATTGATTTTTATAATAAATATATACCTGGCATCATTCAAAAAACAAGTGTGATTCCAGACCACAAAAAAAAACGTATTTATTTAGCTATTGGAGAAAATGGCTTAACAACCGCACCTAAATCAAGTTTGCACAGTCAGGTAATAAAATACGCTGGGGGAATTAATGTTGCAGAGGCACCTAATAAAATAGGCCATATTAAAGTTTCTGTTGAGCAAATAATAAAATGGAATCCGGATATTATTTTAACCTGTGGCACAGGCCATAAAACATCTGTGCAAGTTTATAAAACCCTATTATCTAACAACAAATGGAAAAATATTTCTGCCATCGTTAGCAAAAAGATATACACAGTCCCTTCTTCACCATATACATGGATTGACATGCCGCCAAGTGCAAACCAAATTATAGGTTTAATATGGTTATCTAATATCTTATACCCAGACTTATTTTCATTTAACATAGAAAAAATCACAAAAGAGTTTTATCAGAAATTCTACCATATAAATCTTAACGACAAAGACATTGATAGAATTTTAAATTATTATCATGACGAAATATAATTGCGTAAATCATTGGAATCATAAAGCGACACAATAATGTAAAGAATTAAATCAATAAGTTACATAAATGTAGTTTTTAACATATTTACAGCATCATCAAAACCAATATATACACTTCATTTTCAGTGATTTTTAAAATTCAAAAAACAAATAATAAAGTTTTGCACGTTATCTGTATACAACATAACGACATTGCCATTTCTATTGATCATTTAAAATATAATTTATTC
>JBFHKL010000203.1:0-7531 GCA_041595375.1 Saccharicrinis sp. | reverse complement strand
GTTCATTAAACGGGGCCTGAGAAAAAAAGAAATCAGTCATTCGCTGCACATCCTCATGAAATTTATTCATTTGTTCTTCGGTGTAGCCATCTCCTATAAAAACAATATCCACACATTCATTTGAGGAGCCATTATCAAGTGTTTTCATTGTTGATATATCTTTAATAGAAGTGTGTATGATGGCATAGTCTGCGGGATTGATTTTGGTGTTTAATAACTCATGAAATTTACCGTTTTTACCTCTTCGTTCAATACAAACAGAGATTTTTTCTTTCGGAAAAGGACATCTGATACTTTGTTGAAAACTTTTATAAATGCTTTGGGCTTCATCAGTCGTTTGCCATTCTTCAAATAAAGTACAAAATCCTCTCGAAAATAATATTTCATTGTTCGTAGAATCTCTTACAATGATTTTAAATTCCCCGTAATCAAAAGCATCTTGATGCATAGGCGAACCACCCCAATAAGGTTCTTTTTTTAGTTCAAAAATAGCAGCTTGTGTATTTGTGGCATTCCCACTTAGGGTAAAATCAATACGCAGGGCTTCGTTAGTAAAGTGAGTATTGGTTTGCGCATTAGTGAACTGTTGATGAAAGGCAATAAAAAAAACAATTAATAAAAAGTACTTCATGGTTGTAACGTATTAACTTATATTTTTGTAAAAATAATTAATCAAAGGTTCTAATACTATAGATTCTTGCAATACGTGTTTAATCTATTAAAAAAAAATAAATGATTCAGGAATTACAGCTCCAGAAAAATTCAGCAACCATCATGCAAAGTGAACTGGTTACTTCATTCCAAAAACTCTTATCTACCTGGGGTGTGGATGACAATATTACCGTTTATATCAGAGTGATCTTTTTTTCTTTGGTCATACTTCTATTGGCAAAATTGGCTCACGTCATAGTGAAAAGATATCTGATTAATTATGTTGAGCGTTTTATGGAAAAAACTAAATCGAGATATGATGACTATTTTGTAAAACGTAAACTTTTTAGGCGGGCGGCATTTATTGTTCCGGCATTAATCATCTATGTCAGTCTCGACATGATATTTGGTGACTTTGCTTCATTAAATCATTTTGTTCATAATGTAGTTTCTGTATATTTTATTGTGGTTATATTATTGGTAGCAGATGCTTTTTTGAAAGCGATAGCCGATATTTATGAAACAATGCCTTATAGCAAGGAGCGCCCTATTAAAGGTTATTTACAAGGTATTCAGTTGTTATTTGTTTTAGTGGGTATTCTGGTTGTTATATCCATTGCCTTTGAAATTGAGTTATTCACAGTTTTTACTGGCTTAGGTGCTGTGGCTGCCGTATTAATCTTGGTTTTTAAAGATACTATTCTGGGTTTTGTAGCTAGTATTCAGCTTTCTGCTAATAATATGGTGAAGCCTGGCGACTGGATAGAAATGCCTTCGCATAAAGCGGATGGAACAGTTTTGGAGATGACTCTTAATACAGTAAAAGTACAAAATTGGGATAAAACAATTTCTACCATACCAACCTATGCTCTGGTAAGTGAAAGTTTTAAGAACTGGAAAGGGATGGAAGATTCAGGGGGCAGACGCATTAAGCGATCTATAAATATAGATATGAAGACGGTGCGGTTTTGTTCTCCCGAGATGATAGAGAAATTTAAAAAGATTAAATTTTTAAGAGGGTATATTGAAGATAAAACAGCCATACTGGATGACTATAATAAGAAATTTGACATTGATGAGTCTGTTTCGGTGAATGGAAGGCGCATGACAAATCTGGGTGTTTTTAGAAAATACCTAGAAGTTTATCTTAAAAATCATCCTAAAATACATAAGGATATGACATTTTTGGTTCGTCATCTTCAACCTAATGAAAAGGGAATTCCTATTGAGATATATGTGTTTAGTACCGATCAGGAATGGGCCAAATATGAAGAAATTCAGGCTGATATTTTTGACCATATATTGGCTGTTGTACCTGAGTTTGGGTTGAAGGTGTTTCAATTTCCAACTGAACAGGTGAGTATATCGAATATTATGGAAGAAGAATAGATTGAATAAATAATAGGGTGTTTTATAATTGATAGAATAATAGTGTGTTAAGTGTGTATTGCTCTTTGTTTTAAAGGGTGATTTGTTGCTTATGAATTGAAATCATATGAAATTAATTATTAAGAAATATGATAAAAATAATTGAATATTAAGCCGGCAATTTATACTTTCGCATTAATTTATTAGTTAATAGGTAAAAACATTTACAATTTAAAACATCAACATCAACTATAATGGAGAATAGTCAGCAGATTGATAGCTTAGATAAAAAGATACTTGCTCTGATTACAAAAAATGCACGTATTCCTTTTTTAGAAGTGGCCAGAGAGTGTAAGGTTTCGGGAGCTGCCATTCATCAACGTATACAGCGTTTAATGAATATGGAAGTGATTAAGGGATCGGAGTTTATTATTAATCCGGCAAAAATAGGATACCATACTTGTGCCTTTATGGGTATATTTTTGAAAAAGGCCAGCCTCTTTGATCAAGTAGTGCAAATGTTGAAGGATATTCCTCAGATCGTTGAGTGTCATTATACTACCGGTCAGTATGCTATCTTTATTAAGATTTATGCCAGAAATAATGAAGATTTAAAACGGATGTTACATGATAAACTGCAGTCAATAACAGGGATTTCTGCTACAGAAACTATTATCTCGTTAGAAGAAACCTTTAAAAGGCAGTTGCCAATCGACTAAAAGATTAAAAAACCGGTTATATAAATGCCGGTTTTTTTATTTTCAATCCTTTTTTAGTCCTTACAAAGGAGGGCTGGTATGCTGTATTCAATAAAAATAAGAGAATATTTTTTTAAGAAGGGCCTAGTAAGGTGTGTTTTGGTGTGGAGAAGATATTATTTTAATAGCCATTCTCCATGTATAATTTTTTCCAATGGAGGAATGAATTTTTTATAGTTCATTGTTAATAAGTTAATTAAGGGATCGGTTTGTGTTATTTTAAGATAATTATCTTCGTTAATCTTGTATAATATATCCTTTTCATATTTACTGTTGGTAGTTGATAATACTAAATGAGGAAGGATAGTAGAGGTAGCTTGAAGTTTATATTCATCCTTTTTTATTATTCCTTTGGATAGTAAAATGGGATATATTTCAAAAAAATTGTAAGTGCTGTCACCCAAATAAAGGTTGAAGGATAATTTTTCAACTAAAGGAATCTGAAAATAAAAGTTAAACGTATCATTGTTGTCCTTAATATGCGCCGAAATAAAGTTATTGTGCATATTATCAGGGGTGTAATGAATCATCCAGTTTAGTGATGAGTATTCATTAAACTGTTCTTTTATACCGAGCCATATTAAAAGCCGCGGCCATAAAATCAGATTAAAATGATCGCTCCAATCATTTTCTAGTCTTAACTTATGTAAGTTCTCCAGCGAAAAATCAATAATCGGTATTTTCATTTTTTGTATACTAATCTCCTCCTGACGGGTTGGGATAATTAAAAGTTTTGTTGTTGTTTACAGTTGACTGCAATAAGCCATTTTTTTGCGCTTATTTTCCTGGTCGAATACGATATCTATTCTGCCTAGTTTAATGCCTCCCCAACCTGTTTGATTAATATAAACACTGTTGTTTAATTTGTTTTTTATTACAGTTGGTTCTTCTAAAAAGGTATGTGTATGTCCTCCCAAGATTAAGTCGATATATTGGGTGTTTTTACCAACAACAATATCGCTTACTTTATCGTTTTTGTAGTTATAACCCAAATGCGATAAGGCAATAACATAGTCGCATTGTTCGTTGTTTTTAAGATGGGCAGCTGTTTTATCTCCTTCTGTGATAGGATCGAGGTAATTAACCGATATGCAATTTTTAGGTGAGGCCAATCCGTTTAAATCAATGCATAAGCCAATAATACCTATTTTAATGGCTCCTTTTTGAATGATTTTATAGGGTTGGGTTAATCCGGAAAGGAGTGTATTCTCTAAATTGTAGTTACTAACAATAAAGGGGAATGATGCTTTATTTATTTGCTTGGAAAGTTCTGTTATTCCATTGTCAAACTCATGATTGCCAAGGGTAGAAGCATCATAAGCCATATCGTTCATTAGCTTAATGTCCAGTTCTCCTTTGTAAAAGTTAAAGTAGGGCGTGCCTTGAAAGATATCTCCAGAATCCAGTACCAATACATGTTCTTCTGTTTTGCGTACTTGTTTGATCAGAGCTGCTCTTCTTGCATAACCTCCTTGCCCGGGGTATTTAGCATGATTAGCAGGAAAAGGATCAATGTGGCTATGTACATCGTTGGTGTGAAGTATCGTAATTTTTGTGGGGCCGTTTTTTGAAATACAGGAAGGAAGAGATATATAACTTGCTGCTGCCCCTACTGTCAATGTTTTTAAAAATTGTCGTCTGCTGTTCATTCCGATTTCCTTATTTGATTTTAATCCTTCCATCTACATTAGCAACAACTGGCTGCTTGTTTTGGTTTAATTTTTCAATATGTTGTATGATAGCTTCACGTACTTTTGTGCCAATGGTCTCTGATTCTAATGGCTTTGTGATCATCGTAAAATAGTCTCCTCCATTGGCCAGATAATCGGAGGTTGCTAACAGGTAATTTTTACTTGTATCAAGAGGCTTATTGTTGATCAGAACCTTTTTTAGGGCATTGTTCTCTCCGATCAATGTAGCTCCAGCAATCCCTTCCCCATTTGTTTTGGCAATATAGTTAAAGAGTGAATAAATACTATCGCCGTTTAAGGCTAAGATCACAATTTCATTTTCGAAAGGCATGATTTCAAAAATATTTCTAACCATAATTTCACCTTGGGGTAAGGGAGCTATAAAACCTTTAATATTCATTAGAGTAAATAGAGGTAAAGAGTCCGTTTTATTTTCCTTAAGAAAGGAAGCTGCTTTCTCTTGAATGATATCAGAAACCAGATCCGATAAGGGACTCTCTGGAGGATAAGCTAACAATTCTTTTTCGCTGTAGCCAATTATCCTATTCATCTGTTTATCTATATCGCTTTTATAGGGGAGAATCTTATTTGTCATAGCACTGTCGCTGCTAATGGTGCTGTCGATGTAAATATTTTCTCCCAACAGTGTGCTTACTTCAGTATTTTGCTTGCAGCTGCTTATTAATAGGACAACTGTCAAACATGCTAAGGCGCATATGTTTCTCTTCATTGTATTATTTTTGATGTCTTGAGATAGAGACCAAAATAAGAGAATAATATGATCTTATGCAAGCGAATGTCACCTCTTCGGGTTAAATAATCCAGAAATTAAATATAGGATCAAGTTTTAAATGTTGTTAGAGTTAAATATAGTTTACTTTATTTGTTCAAAATATTTTTTCTTAATGGCTAAAAGCATTTCCAAATTAATTTGTGGATGATAGATACGAACCATATCTTCAATTTCAAAGTTATGATGAAAATGACCTAATGCTGCATCAAAGAAACTTCCTTCCCAGTTGAATCTTACCTTTCTGTTTAATTCTTGAAATTCTGACCATTTTAAGTGTTTTGGGGTGGATATATATCCGTGGTCTTTTTCAATTAAATCCATAAATATCCCCTCTTCGACTTGTTGTAACAGAAAGAATTTTTTTATCCTGATCAGTGCTTCTGTATCTATTTTTTTTGATGGTTTCTTTTTAAAAACAAAACCCTGGTCGATAAAACAGGCTTGTAAATCTTTTATTTGGTCGTATTTTTCAAGGTGACGAATACGAACAACATGGTGCGTTTTATTATGAAGGGTAACGGTTCCTGCATCGGCATGAAAATCGGAAGGGAAGTATTTTTTTATATTTTGTCGTGCACGGGACACCTCTTCTAAGGTGTATAAGTGGTTAACAACCAAATAAATGTATAGTGGTTTTGTGTCTTTGGGGGATTCGCTATAATAATTGAAAAAACCAGGGAAGGGCTCAGGTGCTTCCAATACAAAGGTGTTTGGCATTATTTTGTTTTCTACGCTGATCAATTGCTCTGATTTACGTAGGTTTCCATACCTTTCAAAAATATCTGAATTTGTCATGATAGTTTATTTTGGTTAATTATTTCCTTAATAAGATACAAAAAAATCATATACAAATAAAATATCTAACTTTATTATCTTCAATGATCACGTGTAAATACAGGTCTTAGTTCTGTCGACAGCCTGTTGTTGTAATAATAACCTTGCTGATCAAAAGCCTTTAGGTCTTCTGGGTTTTTTAAAGCGTGTTTAATAATAAAGCGCGACATTAATCCCCGGGCTTTTTTAGCATAAACACTGATGACTTTGTAATCTCCATTTTTTAAGTCTTTAAATTCTGGTGTTATAATGGGAACTTTAATTTCTTTACTTTTTATTGATTTGTAATATTCGTTAGAAGCCAGATTAATGAGTGCTTGATGATTATTTTCCTTTATATCCTGAACAAGAAGATGAGTTATTTTATTACCCCAGAACTCATACAGGTTGTTTGCAGAGCTAATAGAAAGTTTAGTTCCCATTTCTAAACGATAAGGAATAATTAAATCCAAAGGGCGAAGTAAGCCATATAAGCCGGATAAGATTCTTAATTGAGTCTGTGCAGTGTCTATTTCTTTGTTATTTAAAGAATAAGCATCTAAACCATTATATACTTCTCCGTTAAAGGCAAAAAGAGCCTGTTTGCCATCCTTTATTTTAAAAGGGTGGCTCCAGTTTTGAAATCGGTTATAATTTATATTGGCCAGTTTTGGACTTATTTTCATTAATGCAGCCAATTGGTCCGGTGAAAATCTTTTTAATTCCAGGGCAATGTTTTTAGATTCTTCAATAAGTCTATAACTACTATGGTAAGAGGAGTTTGCTGGTCTTTCAAAATCAAGGCTCTTGGCGGGAGATATTATTATTTGCATAGGTTTATTTTTATGGAATAAAATTTGCTTATGTTCTTTCTTTTCAAGAAAAACGTAAAAGTATTAAATAGGTTTAAAAAAAACAATGTACGTTTTATGCCTTTGTTTTTAATTGTATCTATCTAGATATTTTTCATGTGTAACATAATTATTAGATTGTCGTAGAGTAAATTATGCATCTATATATAGCTAACCTTAACTATCGAGAATTCAATGTGGCAAAATAAATTAAAAGAACTTCAGGAAGAAAATCGTTTATTAAAAAAAGAGGTTGCTTTACTAAAGGGGCGATCATCACCTGAAGAAAATACTCTTTTAGCAACACAAACAGATTGGAGTCAATTTAAAAATTTATGTGATCATCTTCAACTCCCATTGACTATTCTCTCCGATTTTGAAGGTTCAGGTATTGAATATTGTAATATTGCCTGGTTAAAAATTACAGGTTACTCTTTACATGAAATTCATTTAATAAATCCAGTTTTTCTTGTTCATCCGGACCATAAGAAGATAGTAACAGATAAGATAAAACAAAGATTAGATGGTGATCATCAGGATTATTCATACCAAATACAGATTCGTACAAAACATGTGGGTTTTAAATGGGTAAATTTAACAACCAGT
>JBFHKL010000202.1:0-7646 GCA_041595375.1 Saccharicrinis sp. | reverse complement strand
TATACCAGTTTTGGTATGTTGTTTGGTCATTATGTGGCCTGGATCGCTGCTGGAATTATGGGTGCCGGTGCTGGTGTGTTGTTAAATAAACCTGTAGGTGCTTTGGATCCGGGTGATGTAGCCTATTATGCTTTGGGAGCTTCGGGTTTTGTGATTGTACTTATCGCAGGCTGGACAACAGCTAATGCTAATTTATACCGGGCAGGTTTGGCTGCTCAGGCTATCTTTAAAAATCATTCCAGAAGAAAGACGACTTTGGTTGTGGGTGTTTTTACTGTGATAATCGCTTGTTTTCCTTTTGTTTTTTCAAGGATACTGCCATTGCTTACCTATGCCGGATTAATAGTTGTGCCTGTTGGAGGTATTGTTTTTGCTGAGCATTTTATCTTTCCGAAAGTGGGTTTAACTCGTTATTGGGCTTATTATAAAAAGTTGGTAGCCAGTAGGTCTGCCATTACTTCATGGGGAGCTGGTTTAATACTGGGTTTTGGTCTTAATGCGCTGGATGTGATGTCGTTTTATTATTTATTTATTCCGGTCTGGATTTTCACCATTATTTTATACTCCATATTGGCCGCAAAAGAGGGTGCCAGAGAAGATTATACGCAAGATGTTATTGATGAGTTGAAATTGAAACGTGAAATAGGGATTTACCAGGATAAGAAAGCGGAAACAGAGAAAGTACAACATAAAGATCATTCGCAATTTTCTAAAGTGCTTCGATTATTGGCTATTGTCTGTCTTTTGGTAATACTGTCGCTAGCTCTTTATACACTGCTAGGCAGTGGTAATATGGAATTATATCGTGCCAATAAAGATATGTTTCATCATTATGGATTTATATGTACGATAGGGTACTTTGTGTTTGCTTATTGGAATCTTCGCAGAAAGAAAGCTTTAATTAAATAAAAAAATGATTGGGTGACCTCTTTGTGGGTAGCTCGCCAAAAAAAATAGATATTATGAATACATCAATTGCTTTGAATCAGGGAAATTTAAATTTGTTATCATCTAAGGTGGCTACCCCATCATACGATAGAAATAAGGTAACAACCAGTATTGTTCATATTGGCATTGGTAATTTTCATCGTTCTCATGAGGCTTATTATACCAATGAGTTAATGGAGCGTACCGGGGTTTTGGATGCTGGAATCTGTGGAGTGGGATTGTTGGATCATGATCGTAAAATAGTTAATATCCTGAATAAGCAGGATGGGCTTTATACGCTTATGATTAAACAGCTGGATGGTTCCTTAAGCCCTAAGGTTATTGGATCAATAGTAGAGTGTATGCTGGCCCCTGATAATCCCATGGCAGTGATTGAAAAAATAGCCAGTCCTGAAATTAAAATTGTTTCTTTAACTATTACAGAGGGCGGTTACAATCTGAATGATGCTAATGGTAATTTTGATTTTAACAACCGGAAAATACAGGAGGATCTGAAAAATCCATTGTCGCCACAAACGGTATTTGGCTATCTTACTCAGGCCTTAAAGCTCAGAAAAAGCCGTGGTTTATCAGGTTGTACCATTCAATCGTGCGATAATATTCAAGGGAATGGTGATGTAGCCAAAAAAGCATTGTTGTCCTTTGTAGAGAAGGCAGAACCTGAATTACTTAGTTGGGTTGACGAAAATGTTTCCTTTCCAAATGCGATGGTTGATCGTATTACGCCGGTAACTGTTGATGCTGATATAGCTAAACTAGAAGAAAAATTTCATGTGAAGGATCAATGGCCTGTGGTTTGCGAACCATTTATTCAATGGGTAATTGAAGATGATTTTGTGGCCGGAAGACCAGCATGGGAAAAGGTGGGTGCTCAGTTTGTAGAGAATGTAGTGCCTTACGAAAATATGAAATTACGCTTGCTTAATGCTGGCCATTCGGTGTTGGGAATGCTTGGAGCCTTACATGGTTATGAAACCATTGATCAGGCAGCTCGCGATGAAGATTTTTGTTTCTTCTTAAGAGCCTTTATGGATCAGGAAGCCTCGCCTACTCTTGGTGATTTGGGTGGTATTGATTTGGAGAAATATAAAAATAGCCTTATCGAACGTTTTCAGAATGTATATATTAAAGACTTGATTTCTAGGATTTGTCTGGAAAGTTCTGCTAAAATACCAATCTTCTTATTGTCTACAGTAAGAGGACAACTAAAAGGGCAGGCTCAGATTACCAGAGCTGCGTTTGTTGTGGCGGCCTGGTGTAAATATATCGAAGGGGTAGATGAAAAGGGTAATAGCTACCCAATAGTGGATGCCATGAGTAATGAATTGGTAAGAGCTGCCGCTGAATCGCACGAGTCACCTATTAGTTTTCTTGAAATAGAATCTATATTTGGTTCTTTAGTCCATAATCAATTATTTACAGATGCATTTTTGGCTGCATTAAAAATGCTTAGAAACAAAAATGTAAAAGATTGTGTAATCGAGTTAAATACAAAGTTAGCTTAAGGTATGAAACAGATTGTTTGCTATGGTGAGGTATTATGGGATATGCTACCCACCGGAAAAAAATTAGGAGGGGCGCCATTAAATGTAGCCCTTAGAGCTCAATCGTTCGGACACAAGGCGATAGTGATCAGTAGTATTGGTAACGATAGTGCCGGTAAGGAAATATTGGAACATATGAAGCTTCATGGTGCTGAGCTGAATCATATTCAGGTAAGCAATAATTTTTCTACGAGTGAGGTGTTGGTAAAACTTGATGCATCGGGTTCTGCTTCCTATGAAATTAAAATGCCATGTGCATGGGATGACATTCAGCTTATGACCAGTGATCTTGAGGTGGTTAGTGCCTCTGATGCTTTTATATATGGAAGTTTAATTGCCCGTCAGGATACCTCACGAGAAACATTATTTTCCTTGATAGAGAAGGCGAAGTATAATGTTTTTGATGTGAATTTGCGTCCTCCCCATTACGCTATGCCTACTCTTTTGCATTTGATGGGGAAGGCCGACTTTATTAAATTCAATGATGAGGAGCTTTTTGAAATCTGTGCGGATCTGTGTGGCGAAAAAAAATCGCTGGAAGATAGTATCCGATTCATGGCAGAAAAAACAAACACCAGTCAGATTTGTGTAACATTGGGTGAAAAAGGAGCTGTTCTTTTTATCAATAATACATTTGTTTATAATACAGGATACAAAATCACTGTGGCAGATACAGTAGGGGCCGGTGATTCTTTTTTGGCGTCCCTGATCAGTCAATTGTTGAATTGTATACAACCGCAAACGGCTATTGACTATGCATGTGCAGTAGGTGGTATTGTGGCATCAAAAAGAGGGGCTAACCCTTCTGTATCAGCTGAGGAGATTGAAAAATTATTAAAATCGAGGTAAGAATGCTTCTTTAAAATGGCATAAGTAAGGATAAGACGCTTAAAAACATCTGTTTTAAGCGTCTTTTTTTTAAGTTATTTTTTCGGATAGAGTGCGCAGGTGGCGTTAGGGCTATTTAACATGATCTGCACTCCATAGTTTGTCAGGTTGCTATAATTCGTATTCCTTTAAAAACAAGCCAAAATAGGCTAGCCTGTTTATCAATTAGTATTATATTTAGATTCGAGAAAGAAAAAGGGCTTTATTGTTTAAGCCAATGTTCTCTATGGTTCTGTAATGTCTAAATTATATATTAAAAAAATCATGAAGGAAAATAAACTTATCGCATTAGCAATGATTGCGCTTTGTAGTTGCACATCAACCATTATTAAAGAAAAGCCGACAGAGGTTGCTCTTAGTTCTTTCGATGGCGTGAATCGAAAAATTGAGGTGTATACAAGTGCAAAGGATTCTGACCTAAGGCTTACTAAAACAGGCACTATCTCCTTTGATAAAGCAGTTCAACCTTTAGAAACGGGTAATTCAGTGTTTGTTAATCCTACAAAAACGTTTCAATCCGTTTTAGGTATTGGAGGTGCAATTACTGATGCCTCTGCAGAGGTTTTTGCCAAGTTGTCTGCCGATAAACAAGAAGAACTATTAAATGCTTATTATAGCAAGGATGGAATTAGTTATTCACTGTTACGTACACATATTCACAGTTGTGATTTTAGTAGTAGAAGTTATACTTATATTGAAGAAGGTGATAAGGACTTAAAGACCTTTTCTATTGAGCATGATTATACCTATCGAATTCCTTTTATAAAAAAAGCTATTGCTAAAGCGGGTGGTAGCATGAATCTTTATGTTAGTCCATGGAGTCCTCCAGCTTTTATGAAAGATAACAAGAATATGTTACAGGGAGGTAAATTGCTTCCTGAGTACTACCAGGCCTGGGCTAATTATTATGTGAAATTTATTCAGGAATATGAAAAGGTGGGACTGCCTATATGGGGTTTAACTATTCAAAATGAGCCGATGGCTAAACAAACTTGGGAGTCGTGTATTTATACTGCTGAAGAAGAACGTGATTTCTTAAAAAATTATTTAGGACCTACCTTAGAAAAAGCGGGTTTAGGTGATAAAAAGATTGTTGCCTGGGATCATAACCGCGATTTGATAGTAAATAGGGCTAATACCATTCTAAACGACCCTGAAGCTGCTAAGTACGTGTGGGGCATTGGCTTTCACTGGTACGAAACATGGAGAGGTGGAGAGGCTATGTGGCAAAATGAGGCCGCAATTAAGGAAGCGTTTCCCGATAAAAATCTCCTATTTACAGAGGGTTGTAATGAGGCTTTTACGCAGGATGGTTATCAACGTTGGTCCAACGGTGAACGTTATGGAGAATCAATGATCAATGATTTTAATAATGGTACTGTTGGTTGGACTGATTGGAATATATTGCTAGATGAAACGGGAGGACCAAATCATGTTGGTAACTTATGCTTTGCACCTATACATGCCGATACTCAAAATGATGAACTTATTTTTACTCCTTCGTATTATTTCATAGGACATTTTTCAAAATTTGTTCACTCTGGTGATAAACGAATCAGTACAGCTTCAAGTTACTCCTTCTTACTAAGTACATCCTTTATTAATTCAGAAGGAAAGATGGCTACTGTTGTGATGAATAAGGCCGATGAAGATCTGAATTATAGTTTGTATATCGATGGCTTTGAGGCTAAGGTCGAAATACCAGCCCGTTCCATTCAAACATTGGTTTATTAGTTTAGGCTGTTCCTACAAATCATTTTAAAAATTAAATAGGATGAAATCTATTATTTTAGGGTTAGTGTTGATGTTTTATGCAAGTATATCAATCATTGCCCAACAGAAAAATCAATCTACAGATGAACAGATTGAAAGCATATTGAAACAGCTGACGCTCGAAGAGAAAGTAAAAATGTGTCATGCCCAGTCCAAATTCAGCACCCCTGGAGTACCTCGTTTGGGTATCCCAGAGATTTGGATGTCGGATGGACCTCATGGTGTTCGGGCTGAGCTGGAATGGGATAGTTGGAACTATGCCGGATGGACCAATGATTCCTGTACTGCTTTCCCTGCGTTAACCTGTCTTGCCTCCACCTTTAATCCTGATCTTTCCTACAAATATGGTGTAGCAATTGGTGAAGAAGCTCGTTATCGTAAGAAAGATATTTTATTGGGGCCCGGAGTGAACATATACAGAACGCCATTGAATGGGCGTAATTTTGAATATATGGGAGAAGATCCTTATCTGGCTTCTGTGATGGTAGTGCCTTATATAAAGGGTGTTCAGAGTAATGGTGTGGCGGCTTGCGTAAAGCATTATGTACTCAATAATCAGGAAGTTTGGCGTAATCATATTAATGTTAAGCTAAGCGACCGAGCCCTGCATGAAATATACTTGCCTGCTTTTAAGGCTGCTGTGCAGCAAGGTGAAGTGTGGTCGGTGATGGGCGCCTATAATAAATATAAGGAACAGTGGTGTTGTCATAATGAGATATTGGTTAATGATATTTTAAAAGGCGACTGGGGCTTTGATGGTGTTTTGGTGACTGACTGGGGAGCTACCCATAATACCCTGGAGGCAGCTTTGAATGGTCTGGATATGGAAATGGGTACAGGAACAGATGGCTTGACTTCATCTTCGGAAAATGCCTATGATAATTATTATCTGGCCAATCCATTTCTGAAACTGTTAAAGGAAGGAGAAATTGAAGAGTCTGTGCTGGATGATAAGGTGCGACGTATTTTAAGGTTGATGTTGCGTACAAATATGAATACATCACGGCCTTTTGGTAGTATGGTTTCTGAGGCCCACTTTAAAGTGGCTCGAGAGGTGGGGCAAGAAGGTATCGTGTTGCTAAAAAATCAAAAAGATTTTTTCCCAATAGATGCTAAGAGTACCAAGACCATTGCTGTTATTGGAGAGAATGCTACTCGCATTATGAGCATTGGAGGGGGGTCTTCTGAGCTGAAAACGGTGCATGAGATTTCACCCTTGCAGGGAATTCAGGAAAAATTTTCTGAGGCAAATATTCTGTATTCTATAGGATACTCTTCTGGTCCATCAGCCTATGGACGAGTAGTGCCTTCTCCAATTGATGCTGATTCATTAAAAAAAGCCGCTATCGAAGTAGCCAAAAAAGCCGACCTGGTTTTATTTATCGGTGGACTGAATAAGAACCATGAACAGGATTGTGAAAATGGCGATCGCAAGAGCTATCATTTGCCCTTTGGACAGGATGATTTATTGAAGAGCATTAATGCTGTTAATAAGAATGTGGGTGTTATCCTGATTAGTGGAAATGCGGTAGCTATGCCTTGGTTATCCGATGTAAAAGCAGTAATGCAAGCCTGGTATTTGGGAAGTGAAACAGGGCATGCCATGGCGGATGTATTTTCAGGGGAGGTGAATCCCTCAGGTAAATTACCTTTTTCTTTCCCAGTTAAGTTGGAAGATAACGGAGCCTCTTCCTTTGGGGAGATTTCTTATCCGGGTGATGGTGTAAACCAGGAGTATAAGGAAGATATATTGGTAGGATATCGTTGGCACGATACCAAAGAGATAAAACCACAATTCGAATTTGGGTTTGGATTATCCTATACTACCTTTAAAATTAATAAGGCTGTTGCTGATAAGAATACCTATTCAAAGAATGATACTATCACCTTAACTGTTGAATTGAGTAATACAGGAAGTGCAAAAGGTGCAGAAGTTATTCAGGTGTATATGCACGACGAGGAAGCCTCAGTGATGCGACCTGAGAAAGAGTTAAAAGCCTTTAAGAAAGTAAAATTAAAGACTGGAGAAACACAGCTGGTGGATATTGAAATACCTGTCGCTTCATTGTCCTTTTATGATGAGCTTAAAAAAGATTGGAACCTTGAAGCTGGAGCCTTTGAGCTTATGGTGGGAACTTCATCACGTGATATTAAGGAAATAGTAAAGCTTAATGTTCAATAATCATAAAACGGTAGGAGTTGTGTTTCCTGCCAAGGATGATTAGTGTCAATCAAATAAAATTATTACGCACGAGTTTGGATGTTTCAGCTCGTGCGTTTTTGTTTAAGTTCAGAGTGGTATGTTGTTGGAATTGAAATGTGGATTAATCGTATGAGTTTCTTTAAAAAAACAAAACCTCTTGATTATTGCTAATCAAGAGGTTTTAAAAGTACCCAGAGCCGGGATCGAACCGGCACGAGTTGCCTCACTGGTGTTTGAGACCAGCGCGTCTACCAATTCCGCCATCTGGGCAAATGTTGTCTATAACATTT
>JBFHKL010000201.1:0-7699 GCA_041595375.1 Saccharicrinis sp. | reverse complement strand
GTAATAATTTGGCAAACTTGGACAGGTATTTTAACGCATTCTTCTTATCGTCCGTATTGATGAGATACTGAATGGAATTGAGGGAATTGAAAATGAAATGAGGGTTCATTTGGGTTCGTAATACCTTTTGTTCCAGCTGCAACAAACGTTGTTTTTCATTAAGTCTTTTTGTACGATAGAAATATATCCCATAAAAAAGAGCTATGATCAGAAGAAATAGAATGATCGAAATAAAGATGACATATAGGCGGTTGCGGGCACTAAGCTTACTTACCTCATTCTGGCTTTTTTGAAATTTATATTTGTTTTCAAGTTCAAGTATTTTATTGTTCTGCTCTGTATTGTATATGCTATCCTTAATTGTTAAATAATTTTCTAATACTCTTAAGGCGTTTTCTGAATCGCCAATTTCTTTATAGGTTTTGAACAGACTGTATAAATTATTCATTTTAGGCTCCAGTAAGCCTACCTCCTTGTTTAATGTTTCGCACTGCATGTACATTTCAATGGCAGCATTCTTGTTTCCTTGTGCTGCCAATATATCTCCCAAACCAGTATAGGCATGAATCATTCCTGTTTTGTCTCCTAATTCTTCAAAGATTGAGGTGGCTTTTGTGAAATAATCATTGGCCTTTGAGTAGTCCTTCGTTCTCAAATACAAACAGCCCATATTGTATTGTACTGATGCTATCCTGTTGCTGTCGTTTAATTGTTGGTATGTTTTTAAGGCATCGTTATAGTATCTAATGGTACTATCGTAATCTTCAAGTCTTGTTGCAGCAACTCCGAGATTGAGTAAAATATCAGCTACGGATTTTTTATCATCTTGAAGGAGGTATATATCCAATGCTTTTTGAAAATAGGAGCGTTGTATATCAAATTTATTTCGGTTGCCGAAGATTAATGCAATGTTTTGATAGGATTGTGCCATGCCTATGCTATCGTTGGTCAGGGTTTCTATTTGTAAGCTTTTCTCATACAAACTAAGTGATTTATTGTAATTGGCATTGTAATAGTGAATGAGTGCCATATTACTATAGTTGGCAGCTATATGTGTACTGTCCTTAGTAAGGATAAAATATGGTTCTGCTTGTTGGTAGGAGTTTAATGCATCGTCGTACATTTCTTTGTAAAAATAGGCTTCTCCCAGATTATAGTATCCCAATCCCTTGTATCTGTATGCCTTTTTATTCGATAGCTTTATTAATTCAAGAGATAGGTTTTCTGCAAGGTCTGGATTACTGGAAGCTACTTCTGTAGCTATTTGACAGAGTTTCTCGAGGCGTTCGTCTCCGAAAGTGTTTTCTAACTTCTTTGTACTGTGCTCGGAGTTATTGGCGAATGTGAATTGACATAAGACGAGAAAACAGAGGGCGAAAAGGGTTTTATAAAATGTACTCATTGGTCTGATTAATTGGCATAACCAAAAGTACATTATAATATGATAAAAAAAAACCACATGTATACTTTGTTGTACATGTGGTTTGTTATGAATTCAATATTTATGAGATGCAGCTTATTTCTTGCTGCATTCTTTTTTACATGCTTCTTTCTTTTCTTTAGTACATTCTTTTTTCTCAGAACAGCATTCCTTTTTCTCAGAACAGCATTCTTTTTTTTCTGCCTTTTTTTCGGTTTTTTCAGGTTCCTGAATGTTGTCTGTAGCCATTACAGGTGATGCGATAGCTAGCATAA
Source organism: Saccharicrinis sp. (assembly GCA_041595375.1). Classification (GTDB taxonomy): domain Bacteria; phylum Bacteroidota; class Bacteroidia; order Bacteroidales; family Marinilabiliaceae; genus Saccharicrinis. Next base: position 6,004 of record JBFHKL010000201.1, on the reverse strand, counting down.
ATAAAAATAGAAATGATACAGCAATTGACTTCTTCATAATGTTAAATTTTAATTTATTACTTGATAAATGTTGTCGTTACAAATATTATCTGATTTTTATAAAATATGTGTTATTTGCTTGTTAATCCGTGTTAATGACTTGTTAATTAGGCAAATTGTTACTTAATAAATTTATATTTTTGTGGCTTTCAAATTAAAACAATAAAGAAATAGATTTGTTTAATGATTAAGATGATAGATAAGCAGGGATGGTTGGCTGTATTTACATTTGTGGTATTGTTATCGCTGGTAGTTATACAGGTTTTGTTCATAGTTAAAGCAGGTAAGCTCGAAGAGAAACATTTTAATCATCGTGTTGTTTTGGCCTTACGAGAGGCGCGGAATGAGATTGCACGTGAAGCTAATTTGTGTAATAATATGCACAATTATATTTGTGGTAATCAGTGTTCCGAAGATCTGCAGTGTTTAAATTTTCAGAAAGTAGACAGTATTATTCAGTCTAATTTGTATTTGCATAAAATCAATCTGGATTATCGTTTTGAGTTTGTTAATGAGCACAATGAAAAGAAAGGTAAGATATGTATTTCGTGTTATGAGCAGTCGCTAAATGGTCTTTTGGCTCAGAATGGAATCAAGTTAGTGATTGAATTCCCTGAACAAAGTAAGTTTTTATTTGCTCAGTTGGGTACTCTTTTTTACCTGTCCATAGCGGCTATTCTTTTTGTAATGACTTCGTTTATCATTACATATCGCTTATTTAATAAAAAGAAAGCGGTTTTGTTGAATACAAAAGATTTTATCGATAATATGGTGCATGAGTTTCAAACACCAATTGCCAATATAAAGTTTGCCTCGGGTTTAATTAAAAAGAAAATAGGAAGTGGAAATGATATTAAAATAGATGAATATGCCCAACTGATACATAATGAAAATAATAAATTGGCAGGTCATGTGCAGGATATTCTTAAGGTGGCTACCATGGAAACTGTAAAAACAGAATTGGAATATGTTGATGTTCATGCTTTGGTGAGAGATTGTGTTAGTGATATTATTCCTCAGCTTACAGAACAAGGAGGTACTGTGGCTTTTTATCTTGACGCAACGAATTGTATGTTGAAAGGAGAATATACCTATTTGCGTCATGCTATAGCTAATTTGTTAGATAATGCTCTGAAATATACAAATGGAAATGCACCTCAGCTTAGCATCTCAACTAAAAATAAAAGTAAGCAATTGTTGGTTTCTGTTGCAGATAATGGTATAGGTATTCCTGCTAATGAGTTTTCAAATATATTTCAAAAATATTATCGGGTCTCTTTTGGTAATGTTCATGATACCAAGGGCTTTGGCTTGGGACTTGATTTTGTTAAAAATGTAATGGATAGGCATAGGGGTATTATTGAAGTGAAGAGTGAATTAAATAAAGGCAGTGTTTTTACTCTTAAGTTTAATGTGAAGTGATATTATTTGGTTACCAGCAAAAAAAATGTTTTTATGAATATAGCTAAAAAAATTCTTCTGGTTGAAGACGATACAAGTATGGGTTTTCTCTTGGTGGAATTTCTGGAATGCAATGGTTTTGATGTGAAACTATATAAAGATGGTATTTCAGGGCTTAAAGCGTTTAATAATTATTCTTTTGATTTTTGCCTGCTCGATGTTATGTTGCCCGGGATGGATGGCTTTTCAATAGCCGAATCGATTCGGCAGAAAAATAAGAAAGTGCCCATTATTTTCTTGACTGCCAAAACACTCAAGGAGGATAAAATTAAAGGCTTCCAGATTGGCGTGGATGATTATATTGTAAAACCCTTTGATGAAGATGAGTTACTGTGTCGTATAAATGCCGTGTTGTTAAGATGTAATATCATGGAAGGTGAAGTGCTTGCAGGCAAAGTATTGAAAGTAGGGAGTTTCGAATTTGATCCTAAAAACCTATTGTTGAAAAATAAAGACCTGTCGAAACGCCTCACACAAAAGGAAAATGATGTGCTTCAGATGCTTGCCAGTAAACTCAATGAAGTGGTTAAACGGGATGATATTTTAAATGCGTTATGGGGCGATAATGATTATTTTAATAGTCGTAGTTTGGATGTTTTTATTGCTAAGATCCGTAAATATCTAAAGTCTGATGCCTCAATAAGCATAGAGAGCATACCTACGGTTGGTTATGTATTAAAAGATAAAGCTTAATCAAAGTAAACCTTTTAGCTGGGTTTTGTCTTTTTATTGCTCATAAGCCTTTTTTTATGTAAACAGATTTTCTTTTATCCCACATAATTAAACGTTCGTCATTTTATTTTGTTCATTGGTTGGTAAAAATCGTTATTTGTTGTAAAATTTTAAACATACCGCATAATCATTTCGTAATCAATAGATAACTCTAAAATATGCAGTAGATAGTCTGTTAGAGTATTAAGTAAAGTGGTATCTTTGCGGTAAATAATCATTATTTATAGCGAAGAATAAAATTTTTCAATAGTCTGTTCTTAGAAAAATATGTTAATAAAGGGGATGATGAAAATGATATGCCTGCTAACCTTGTTTGTAGGTGTGTGGTGTGTCGGGTATGCTCAGGAAAAAATATCGAATCAGGATACAAAGCTCTTTAAAAGAGCAATGAATCTTGCCGATCAGGGTAATTACAAAGAGGCCATTGATGTTTTTAAGGTTATGGTAAAAAATAATCCTGAAGATCTGGATGCTTTGTATAATATGGGCTTGTGTTATTTGAATACTACCACCGGAGCAGATACTGCTGTGGTTTGTTTTAATAAAGGCTTGGACATTCTTTCTCCTGAAGAAAAGAAGGGTTATTTGGGAGTCGAATTAAGCCTTTCGCTTGGGATGGCTTATCAGGTTTTGCTTCAGCCGCGTAAGGCTGTAGCTCTATACGAAGAGATTATGGTTCATCTGCAAGCTCAAGATAGCTTATTGCAGGAAGAGTTAGAACATGAGATTCAAGTTTGTCAGAATGCTTATTTCTTTATCAATAATCCTATTGAGATGAGTGTGACAAATATGGGTAGTGATGTTAATTCAAGGTATGATGACCATAGTCCTCTGGCATCGGTGGGTGAACATCGGTTGTTTTTTACATCCAGACGTAATTGGATTAGAATGTCACTATTGTCTGATGGACAATATGCTGAGAAGATTTATTCAGTGCCTTTGGATGAGGATAATGTTGAAAGTGCACGAATGTTAAAGGTTTTTTTTAGGCAAAATGAACATGAAGCGGCGGCTTCATTATCGCCTGATGGTGATGAGATGATTTTGTTTAGGAATGATGAGCATGGGAAGAGTTTGTATCTTAGTCGTTTTTCAGGTCAGGAGTGGAGTGATCCTGAAAAACTGCCTTTCCCCATCAATAGCTTTGCTGAAGAAACACATGGGTCTATCTCTGCAGATAAGAGTACTTTGTTTTTTACTAGTGATAGAGAAGGGGGGTATGGCGGACTCGATATTTATATGGTTAAAAGAGATATTCATGGGAATTGGGGTAAACCCCGTAATCTGGGACCTCATATTAATACAGAATATGATGAAGAAACACCAATGATTCATTATGATGGCAAAACCTTATATTTTTCCTCGGAGGGTCATAATAGCATGGGCAGACTTGATGTGTTTTATGCCGAAATGCTGAAGGATTCTTCCTGGTCTAAACCGGTTAATCTGGGCTATCCGATTAATACCCCAGCAGATGATTTCTTTTTTGTACCTACAGTAAATAAGAGTCATGCCTATTATGCCTCTTCTAAGTTTGAAGATAACTATGGAGGATCGGATATTTACCGTGTTAAATTTGAAAATAATTCAGATACTGAGTTGGCTGTGGTAGAAGGAACGGTGAATCCTGCCCTAAGCAGTAATATGGAAGATATGCGTATTTTGGTAACCCGCCGTAAGGATAACCGACTGGTTGGTGATTATAGACCCAATACACGTAAGGGAACGTTTTTATTGTTTCTTGAAATAGGCTATGAATATGAAGTTAAACAAACAGACTCCGGTGATAATGAAAGCGTGGCTTTTATTAATGTAACCTCAGAGATGAGTTATTTGCATAATAAGAAGCCTGTTCTTTTTAAAGATGTGGCTATGGATGCTCCTTTGCAAAGGGTTATTGACCAGGAGATTGAAGATTTTACCCAGTTTGCAAAAACTAAATTACAGAATGAAGTGAAGGAAAGCTTTCTTACTGAAATGAATAAGAATAAAACTGCTGCAGAGGAAAATACTCTTGAAGCTGATTTACCCAAACCAATAGCTCATAAAGAGGAAGTTCAGTCTGCCCAAACGCTTCCTATAGCTAACAAGAAATCTGCAGGTGGGCGTGTTGTTCAGACAAATACCTCTGCTGTTTCGAAGGATGTAGCTGGTTATACTATGCAGTTGTATGCTCTTAAAAAGGGTCCGCTTAAGAGTTTAAAGATTTTTACAGATAATGGGCTGCAAAGTGTTAGTGAAGTGAGATGTGTGGATGGATATACTCGTTATATCTATGGTGTTTACGCTGACTATAAAGCATCCTTAGAGGATAAAAAATGGTTGATGAACGCAGGGCAATTTCAAGATATATGGATAAGGCCCCTTAAGGATGTGGAAGATTTGAAAGTAAAATATAAAAGGTAACCCTCCACTTGTAACGTAAAGGGCTACCATTTTTATGTTATTCTTTTTCAATATGAACTTCATTTGACTTACCGGGTAATATTAAATTTAGAACGACGCCTACTACCGAAGCCAGTCCGATTTTTTCCAGAGAAAATGAACCAAAGTCGATGGCAGCACCTCCTATTCCTACGGTTAAAATAACAGACACAATCACCATGTTTCTTGTTTTGTGAAAATTGGCCTTTGATTCAATCAATGTTTTAATACCTACACTGGCAATCATGCCAAAAAGTAAAAGCATAATTCCACCTAAAACTTCATTAGGTATAGATCTTAAAAGGCCACTAACCTTACCAATAACAGAAAATAGGATAGCTGTGATAGCTGAAATTCTTAATACTCTTGGGTTAGTTACTTTCGTGAGCTCAATAGCTCCGGTTACCTCTGAATAAGTGGTGTTAGGCACACTGCCAATAAAGCCGGCGAAACTTGTAGCTATACCGTCTCCCAACATTGTTTTATTTAGGCCTGGGTTTTTTATAAAATCTTTTTCAGCAACTGCTCCGATGGCGTAAATATCACCAACATGCTCAATAAGCGGGGCAATGGCTACTGGAATCATATATAAAATAGCTTCCCAGCTAAACTTTGGTAAAGTAAATTCAGGAAGCTGTAACCAGGCAGCTTCTGTAATAAGATTAAAATCAACTTTCCCCATGAATATGGATAGTACATAACCAACTACAATACCAATAAAAATGGGGATTAACTTGATGATGCCTTTAAAATAAACAACGGCTATAATGGCTGCCATTAAGGATACTCCGGAAATGATCCAGTTACCTTTTGCCATATTAACACCTACTGGTGCAAGAGATAAGCCTATTACCATGATTACTGGCCCTACAACAACTGAAGGAAAGATTGTTCTGATAAAATTTACTCCTCTTAACTTTACTAAATAGGATACCAGAGTATAAATAATACCTACAGCTATAATGCCCGATAGCATACCTGCAAAGCCAAATCTTTCTGTAGCTGCATTAATTGGTGCAATAAAAGCAAAGCTACTTCCTAAAAATACAGGTACCTTGCCTTTGGTAATCATATGGAAAATCAATGTTCCCACACCGGCTGATAATAATGCTATAGATGGATTTATGCCTACTAACAGGGGAACCAGTACCGTGGCTCCGAAGGCTACAAAGAGAAACTGAACTCCTAATAATATTTGCTTGGAGTTTGATAATGGAATGTTCGTGTTCATGATAAATTAATTGGGTTTCGGCAAAAGTAGTAATAAACCCAAAGTTACCATATAAATAGTAAATTTTTAGAAGATAATTATCTGTCAGTTATGCAAATGTATGCTTTGTTAAGCTGT
>JBFHKL010000200.1:0-7798 GCA_041595375.1 Saccharicrinis sp. | reverse complement strand
TTTAATTTGCAAATTAAATTTCAAAAAAAATAAATATATTTTCTTTTGCGCTTAATATCAATCACCTACATTAAAGGTTCGACGTTTCAACTCGAAATCATTCCCCAAATAAAGTCGTCTTACTTCAGCATCTTCTGCTAATTCTTCGGCAGTACCCGCCTTTAAAATATTACCTTCGAATAGCAAATAAGCCCGATCAGTAATCTGAAGTGTCTCGTGAACATTATGGTCCGTTATTAAAATTCCAATATTTTTATACTTCAGCTTAGCCACAATCTCCTGAATATCCTGCACAGCAATCGGGTCAACACCAGCAAAGGGCTCATCGAGTAAAATAAACTTAGGATTAATAGCCAGCGCACGTGCTATCTCAGTTCTTCTTCGCTCTCCACCGGAAAGCTGTATACCCAGACTCTTTCGAATATGCCCCAAACTAAATTCTTCTAACAATTCCTCTAGTCTATGTTTCTGGTATTCTTTTGAAAAACTAGTCATTTCGAGAACGGCCTTGATATTATCCTCAACACTTAACTTCCTGAATACAGAAGCCTCCTGTGCAAGATAACCAATTCCCCGTTGAGCTCTTCGGTAAACAGGTTCATTTGTAATCACCTGATCATTCAGGTATATTTCACCCGAATTGGGTGTTACCAGACCTACCACCATATAGAAGGTAGTGGTTTTCCCTGCTCCATTGGGGCCTAACAACCCAACAATCTCGCCTTGCTCTACCTGTACAGAGACACCCTTTACTACGGTCCTGTTTTTATATTTCTTAATCAGGCTTTCAGTATGCAAAACCAAATTTTTATCCTTCTCCGACATATATTTTTGTCTATTATTTTTTTTGAATAAAATTACAATTGCGCCAACCCGGCTTTTATCCGTTTACGCTCAATATTTGCAGCAATCATTATACCAGCTTGATATAAAAAAATTAACGGCACGCAAACCAATATCTGACTAATTACATCTGGCGGGGTAATAATAGCAGCAAGCACCAGACTAGCAACAACAGCATGCCTTCTGTATTTTTTTAAAACACGCACAGAAACCAAGCCAACCTTAGCTAAAAAGTAAATCAATATAGGCAACTCAAAAACCACACCTCCCGCTAAAACAATTGAACTTATTGTAGAGATATATGATCCCAGATTTAAAATATTGTCAACCTTATCACTCACATAATAATTTGCCAAAAAATTCACCGACAATGGACAAATAATATAATAAGCAAACAACACACCAATTGTAAAAAGAGTGGATGCAAAAAATATGGCACCTCGCGAATGTTTAATTTCCTGTTGATACAAGGCTGGTTTAATAAAACGCCAAAACTCCCAAAATATATACGGAAAAGCAACTATCAATCCGGCTATGAAAGATACTCTAAGGTGTGTGGTAAACTGACCTGCCATTGTTATATTCTGAAACTTTGTCACATCCTGATTGATCTGAAGAGCAGGCATATTTAACTTGCCTGCCAAATCACTAAGCAAAGCATTGGTGAAAAAACCTGGATCACTGGGACCAAATATGACCACATCAAAAAGAAAATCTTTATATAAAAATGCTACTATTGCTATTACAAACACCGAAATAAAAGCACGAACTAAATGCCACCTTAATTCTTCAAGGTGTTCCAAAAAAGTCATTTCTTCGTTTGCCATTCAATTTCTTTTTTAATAATAAAACATCCAAAAACTTATGGAATATATAGTTATTTATATTGTAAAATATTTTTGCGAAGATAATATAGTAAATTCACATTGCCAATAAATGATTTTAAGACATTCCTTATTTAACAAATCGTCCTCTGACTATATCAAATAATAAATAAAAAATAACAACATGTATAATCCCATTTACCAAGCCACATTCTGGCCTAATTTTCATCTACCAATTTTGATGAATAGATTTTTTTTTAGCGTAAGAGTATGATATTTTAAGCAGAAAAAGTATTTTTGTTTGAAGCGATAGAATGGGATAAGAAATTTTTAACCTTTGATTGTTGACAATCAACATCAAAGGACAATTTAATTGTTATGGGAAAAAAGGTAGATATTGGAGCCCGCTTAAAAGAACATTTTGGATTTGACACATTCAAAGGGAACCAGGAAGAAGTTATTGAGAACATCCTGAAAGGGAATGACACATTTGTATTGATGCCAACAGGTGGTGGTAAATCTTTATGCTACCAATTACCTGCGTTAATTCTGCCAGGAACAGCGATCATTATTTCTCCGCTAATTGCCTTAATGAAAAACCAGGTAGATGCGATGAGAAGTTTTAGTGAAGATGATGGAATTGCACATTTTCTAAACTCATCCTTAACAAAAGCCGCCATCGCAAAAGTTAAGGAGGATATGCTTTCTGGTAAAACAAAATTACTATACGTGGCACCGGAGTCCCTTACTAAAGAAGATAATATAGAATTTTTAAAACAGGTTGAAATTTCCTTTTATGCAGTAGATGAAGCTCACTGTATCTCAGAATGGGGACATGATTTCAGACCGGAATACAGACGCATAAGACCGATTGTTGAAGAAATAGGCGAAAAACCATTAATAGCATTAACAGCCACTGCTACACCTAAAGTTCAAAGTGACATACAAAAGAGTTTAGGCATGAGTAAAGCATTGGTTTTCAAATCATCATTCAACCGCCCAAATCTGTATTACGAGGTACGCGCAAAAAACCACGCGACCAAACAAATTATTAAAATATTAAAAGAAAATGTTGGTAAATCAGCCATCATCTATTGTCTGAGTCGTAAAAAGGTAGAGGAACTTGCCGAGAATCTTGTCGTAAACGGAATTAAGGCACGCGCTTACCATGCCGGAATGGACGCATCGACCAGAGCCTCAAATCAGGATGCCTTTTTAATGGAAGAGACTGACGTTATTGTGGCTACCATAGCCTTTGGTATGGGCATTGACAAACCTGACGTCAGGCTAGTCATACATTACGACATCCCTAAGAGTCTGGAAGGATATTATCAGGAAACAGGACGCGCCGGTAGAGATGGCGGCGAAGGAAAGTGTATTACTTTTTACAGCTACAAAGACATACAGAAACTGGAAAAATTTATGCAGGGTAAACCTATTGCCGAACAGGAAATAGGAAAACAACTGCTACTAGAAACGGTTTCATATGCAGAGTCTTCCATATGCAGAAGAAAAATATTACTCCATTACTTTGGAGAGAGATACTCTGAGGAAAACTGCGACTGCTGTGACAATTGCGTTCATCCTAAAGAACAAAGTGAGGGTAAAGAGCATGTTACCCTCATGATAAAAACAGTTCTTGCCTTAAAAGAGAGATTTAAGGCAGATTATATCGTGCCTTTTTTGGCCGGAAACATCAATACGGCTATCAAAACATATCAACATGATACGCACGAGCTTTTTGGTTCAGGTAAAGAAAAAGAAGAAAAATATTGGAATGCCGTCATCAGACAGTTACTTGTTGCCGGCCTGCTTCAAAAGGAAATTGAAAATTACGGTATCCTTAAGGTAAGTGAAGCAGGAAAAGAATATCTTGAAAATCCAAAGTCATTTATGATAACCGTGGAGCATGACTTTGAAATGGAAGATGATGATGAAAAATCATCAGGAGGAACCGCAGCGGTAGATCCGCAACTATTTAGCATGCTTAAAGATTTAAGAAAGCAAATAGCCAAACGCAAAAATCTACCTCCTTTTGTTATTTTTCAAGATCCTTCATTAGAAGCAATGGCTATTCATTATCCAATAAATCTTGATGAATTACTCAATATCCCAGGAGTGGGATCAGGCAAAGCCAACAGGTTTGGAAAAGAATTTGTTGAACTCATCAAAAAACATGTGGAAGAAAATGAGATTGACCGCCCGATTGATATGGTTGTGAAATCTGTGGCTAACAAATCAAAAAACAAAATCGCCATCATCCAAAGCATTGACCGCAAGATACCATTAAACGACATTGCTGAATCAAGAGGGTTGGAAATGAACGAATTACTTTCTGAAATTGAATCTATTGTATATTCAGGAACTCGTGTAAATATTGATTATTATATCGATCAGATCATGGACGAAGATCAGTGCGACGATATTTTTTATTACTATAAAGAAGATGCCGAAACAGACGACATAGGAAGTGCATTGGAGGAACTGGGTGAGGATGCCTACTCAGAAGAAAACATTCGTTTGGTCAGGATAAAGTTCCTGTCGGAAGTAGGTAATTAAAACTTTATCTGTAATTGAATTTTTAAATTGGTTCTGGTGTTGCCTTGTATGGTTTGCAACCCTGAGCCAATTTCTTGTTTATCAGCATACCATGTTTGGGCAAATTTCATCCAACATCTAACATGATTATTGATCCGCAACGCGGTAAGAAAATAGAAACGGCTCCCCTCTTCTTGGAACGATGGGGAGTAAAAATTATACAACAAGTCATTCTCATAAGTATAAATCCTGGAATCATAATCATCGGTATCAAAAACCACATAACGCAACCAACACGACAAAAACTGATTAGTAGTGCTATAATTAACATCTGTTAAAGCCAAAAAACCATTTGAAGCAGACTCTCCTTCTTTCTGATATAATGATTTTTCTACACGAAAACGAAAGCGCCAATTCTCATCAGGTTGAAATTCCGCATTTGCCCTCAATCTTTTTAAGTTATAAGTACCGAGAGAATTAGAAGGTGAACCATCAATACTCACATTTTCTTGTTTCTCCTTCTCCCTATACCTCAGATACACTTTAAAATTTGTATTTACCTGAAGATCTGCGCGCATGGAAAACTCATACCCAGTCGATGGCTTATCAATATTATACCGTAACCAGCTAAATTTAAAAACATCAGCATAAGCACTGAGCTCAAGATTACTTAAGGGATGAACAATTACACCACAGTAAAAACCCGACTCTCCTGTAACAGCCGAGCTTTCTGAAAAAGCATTCATCCAATCGGAAGAATACTTCTTCGAAAACATCCGATAAAGCATCGACAAGGACACATTGCCTGCAGGTCGCAGCTGAACCCCATTTAACAAAGCTATATCACCGTCCTGATCAGAGGCAATTTCTCCAAATAAAATATAATTATATCTTCCATAATTATACGACAACCAAAAATTACGACTCTGTGAAACAAGGTAATTTTGCTTTTTATATAAATCATTGACAGCAATAGAGTCCACATCCAAATACTGAAAATACCCTCCCATGGAAAGAGCTAAGTCCTGCCAGCGATAATATAAGTTTGCCCCACCAACATGCTGCCCTAAGGTGTTTTTCGTCTCACGTTCTGATAAAGTCCTATGATATCCCGTTTCGGGCAATGAAACGGCCACCGATTGATGACAAACAGAATCATACAAAATATTAGCATCTCTTTTTTTAGAAGAAGCAAATAGAGCCAGCTCCATATTTCGTATTTGAATGACACCTGCAACACCTCTTAAAAACAAGAACTCATTTGCCGAGGAATATTTTTTGATACGCTCCCCTCGTTTTCTGACCTGAAGCACATCACTTCCTTTACCCAAATTAGTACCCGACCACATGGCCAAACCCTGTCCAAAATTAGCATGATAATCACCTACCACTAACGTTTTCAGCCAGTTGCCACCATTGTATAAAATATGACCGGACATAAAATCAAAGCCTGGCTGTTTTTTAGTAAAAATAGGCTCTCCCGGGTCCTTATCTAGGGTTATACCACCTGAAAAACGATCGCCATAATTCAATTTCACCTTCATGTACATATGGTGCTTATTACCCAAATAATAACTATTTCCCGAATCCGCCTGAGCATATCCCTTTGCATTTTCTAAATCAAACATATCGCGCAACAATATCTGCCCGTTTATATCATTTTTAGTGTCCCCTTTTTCTTCTCGCACTTCAAGACTAACGAAATTCATCATGGTTTCAATCAGCGAGGGGCTAAATCCCGAAAGTCCTTGCAACTGAAATTTGGAGTACACAGGCCCATAACTTTGTATAAAGTCAAGCATTTGTTGAATTTGAAAATCAGATAAAAAGATCAACTTTTCGAACTCCTCCCGTTTTGCTCCATTTATTTGAACAGGATTAGCATACAGGTCCAGCAATTCATCAAACATCTGCGATTGATCATTTAGCTCCACATCATTTTCACTGAGCAATTCAAGGGCATTAGCTACTATCTCATCAGGCACTTTTACCTGTGCCAGCACAGGCAATGAGACAATAATAATAGAAAATAAAATTAGCCTCTTCATTACTCACGTACAAATTGATAACTTAAACCTATGGCCGATGTCAGTCCAAGTGTTTGATGCTGCGCCACAGCTACATCAACCCTTAACTTCGATAATAACAATCCTGTCCCAAGCGAATACTGCATCGGTTTTCCAAACACACCTGTTCTCAACCACAGCATATTATTCACAAAATATTCCATCCCAAACTTCACAACATTCTGATAGCCTATTTCCTTTTCTACTTCAGCAGAAATAGTAAAATCAATATTTGCTTTCCAACTCAAGCCCAAAGCATAAACAGATGGGATAGCATTTTTTTCGTTTAACAAGACCATGGATGATTTCTCTGGATTAGAACTATAAAATCCCAATATTAAATTTTTTGACGGCTCAAACTGAATACCGATACCGGAAAAAACCTGTTGGCCAGAACCGGCCTGTTCATCATAGTTATTTTGAAAATTAAACTGAAAAGAGGCCCTTACTTGCGGGGTAATTTCTCTGGCAAAATTAATACCCACCCTAGTTTCGTTATAAACACTATAACCAAAACGAGAAACAAAAGCAGATACTACGCCATAATCAAAGGGTTTCACAAAAAGGATATTCTGATGACTTAACTCCTTAATAGTATAAGGTAAAAAATAGTTGATAGAGACAGCTGCATTGTTCAGAACAGCCGTTCCTGCAGGATTTAAAACGACACTACAAAGGTCTGTTTGGGTAGTAAATAAAGACCCTTGCGCTAATGAAACAGGGCTATTTGAAGATAAAAACTGAGCTGATAAATCATACCCCCTGAACCATACAATACATATTAAAAACAATAAGACACGCATAAAAAAGGTAACATAATGATATCATGTATCAAAAGTTACCTTTTTTATATGATAATTTCAAGATCAATTGGTTTTATACTCAAACTTGATCTCACTTAACTCTTTATTAGCCTTTTCTATTTTCACCTTAAGGCTTTCCTTAAACTCATCAACCCTATTTGCCAATTCCTTATCGGCTAACGAAATCATTTGGGCTGCCAGTATACCAGCATTTTGTGCTCCATTAATTCCCACCGTAGCCACAGGAATTCCCGGAGGCATTTGTACAATAGCCAACAAGGCATCTAAACCATCTAAGGATGCCTTAATAGGCACACCAATAATAGGTAATTTAGTCATTGAAGCAATTACTCCAGGTAAATGCGCAGCCATACCCGCAGCAGCAATAATTACTTTTATACCTCTTTCTTCAGCTCCTTTAGCAAATTTCTCAACTGCTTCAGGTGTCCTATGTGCCGATAAGGCATTTATTTCAAAAGGAACTTTCAAATCGTTAAGCACCTGTGCTGCTTTTTCCATAACAGGCAAATCAGATGTACTTCCCATAATAATACTAACCACTGCTTGCATAATGATAAATTAAAATGATAAAAATGATTAAACAATCGCAAAATTAATAAGTTATGAAAATAAAATGATTTAAAGATTGTATTTTTTTGTACTTTTGCGCCACAGAATAAAAATTTTCCCCAATTAATGAAACGTATAAAGCTATTAGACAAGG
>JBFHKL010000199.1:0-7844 GCA_041595375.1 Saccharicrinis sp. | reverse complement strand
ATTTTAATGAAATACTAAAGATTACAGCAATTAAACTTATTATTCAGATTATTCTGTTTCGCGAATCTTATTATATTTGTTTGCTAAAATTTAGGAATTTCTCCTAACACTGTTTTTATGCAAAAGAATTTTAAAATATTTGTCACTATACTCCTATTGTTTTCAGGATTTAGTTCTAAAGCTCAGATAAATACTGATAAAGTACTGGATTCTGGACGTTTTGCCCTTTATCAGCAAGAATATGTATTAGCTATTTCCTTTTTTAATAAAATTATCAATTCAAAACCTTATTTGGGAGTACCGTATTATTTCCGTGCCAGGGCAAAATTTAGTCTTGACGATCTGGTAGGTGCCGAGAAAGATATGGATAAGGCATTAGAGATAAGTCCTTTTTATGGCGAGTTTTATCGTTTTAGAGGTGATATCAGAAATAAATTGGGCAATAATGAAGGAGCACTTCAGGATTATGGGGAAGGTTTACAAATAGAACCTGAGCAGATAGGTATTTTTTTCAATAGGGGCCTGGTGTTTATGGATATGGAAAAATTCGATAAGGCTGTTGATGATTTTACCTCGGTACTAAAATTGGAACCTGCCCAATATGGGGCTTATATCAACAGAGCTATTGCCAAATTAAACATGAAAGATACTTTAGGTGCGGTTACTGATATGGATGAAGCTATTGAAGTAAATCCTCTTGTAGCCGAAGCTTATCGTTTTAGTGCAGCTATTTATTATGATGTGAATAATTTTGAAAAGGCATTATCACGCATTAATGAGGCTATTAAACTTGATGGCCAGCAAACCATGTATTATGCCTTAAGAGGTGTAATAAGGTATCAGTTAGATGATCTGGAAGGTACAATGGCTGATTTTAATAAGGTCATAGAATTTGAGCCTCAAAATGTAATGGCTTATGCAAATCGGGGTATTTTAAGAGTGGAGATTGGAGATATAAATAATGCGATTGATGATTTCTCCAGAGTACTCGCCTTAAACCCTAATGATCTGCTTACCCTTTTTAACAGATCCTTATTGTATATCAGAGTGGGTCAGTATAGAAATGCCATTTCTGATCTAAATCTTATTGTGAGTCATTATCCTGAATATCCAGATGCTTATATGGCCAGAAGTCAAGCGTTTGGAAGATTAGGATTGGAAGTAGAGAGTAGAAAGGATATGAATATGGCTATTAAGCTGGAGCAGGACAAGAGAAAAAAGGCTGAAAACATAGATAAGATAAAGAAATCAGGAAGAAACAAGCCCAAGGAAACCCGAAGTCAATCAGATGAAGATATTAATAATCATGATAAAATTGCTGTGTTAGACGATTTTAGTGTTGACCAAGGTGAGGTGGATGAAATTAAATCATTAAAAGGTAAAATACAGAATCAAAATATTATTATTGACCTGGAGAAGTTTTATAGCTTAACCTTCTTTACCAATGATTCCTTAAATAATCGTAGGCCTTATTTTAAACCTGAGATTAACAAGTTTAATAATCGTAAGGCCTTTCATAAACCCTTGGTATTTTCCAATAAAGAAAAGGTACAGGAAGGTGAAAATGCCATGGATTATCTGGCTAATGTTGATAATATTTCTGAATTTCTTACTATTAATCCTAATCATCCCGATTTAAGATTTATAAGGGCTATTTTATATGGTGTAGTGCTTAATTATAGCAGTGCTATTAGTGATTATGATTATATTATCGATAATAGCCTGGGTGAAAAATCAGAGCGATATTTTTATTATCTGAACAGAGCCAGTGTTCGTTTTAAAATGGTTCAGATAATGCAGTCCTTCGAAGAGGAGGAATTGCCGATGAAATTAACTACCAAAACCGTTGTCTCAGTTCAGCAAAAAGATGTGGATAAGAAAGATAATGTGGTGAAAAGAATGCTGGATTACGATTTAGTAGAGAAAGATTTAAATAAAGTGTTGGAACTTAAACCGGATTTTGAATTTGCGTACTATAATTTGGCTATTTTACAATGTGTGCGTAAAGATTATAAAAATGCATTGAGTAATTTTACTAAAGCAATTGAACTTAATCCCTTATTTGCAGAAGCTTATTTTAACAGAGGATTAACACGTATTTTCCTCAAACAGGAAGAACAAGGTACTTTGGATTTAAGTAAAGCCGGTGAGCTGGGAATGTATAAAGCATATAATGTGATGAAACGTTATGGCATGCAGAAAGAAGAGAAGCAGCAAGAGGAGGAAGAAAAAGAATAAATGGATGAATGGATAAATAATATTGATACCGATAATGCAGAGTTTCAAGATGCTTTAAAATTGGTTCAATATACAAATAGATCTGTTTTTTTAACAGGTAAAGCAGGTACTGGTAAGAGTACTTTTTTAAAATATATTTGTGCCAATACGCATAAAAAATTTATAGTGGTAGCCCCTACAGGTATTGCCGCAATAAATGCGTGTGGACAAACTTTACATTCGTTTTTTAAAATCCCTTTTCGACCCATATTACCCGACGATCCGGATTTGAGTACCAAAGATGGACGTATTTACGATTTTCTTAAATACAGAAAAAATCATCAAAAATTAATCAAAGAACTGGATCTGTTAATTATCGATGAGGTATCTATGTTAAGGGTTGATATTCTTGACTTTATCGACAGGGTATTAAGAGTTTATTCCGGTCAGATGCATGTGCCTTTTGGAGGTAAACAATTGCTTATGGTAGGCGATGTATTTCAACTTGAACCTGTTGTAAAAAGGGAGGAGTGGGGAATACTACGTCGTTTTTATCAAACTCCTTTTTTCTTTTCAGCCCGGGTCTTTCGCAATCTTCCTATTGTGCAAATTGAATTGAAAAAAGTGTATCGCCAAAATAACCCCGAGTTTGTGAATTTATTGGATCGTGTTAGAGTAAATATGGTGAAACCTGATGATATAAAAACCGTCAATCAGCGCTATAATCCTACTTTTAATGCACCATTAGACGAGTTGTTTATTACCTTGGCCACCAGGAGAGATACTGTTGATTTTATCAATGATCATAAGCTAGCAGAACTAGATGGGGAGGAGCTTTGTTTTGAAGGTGCCATCTCAGGTGAATTCCCCGAATCAGCCTTACCCACCCCTCGTAGTCTTATCTTAAAGGAAAATGCTCAGGTTATGTTCATTAAAAATGACGCAGAGAGAAGGTGGTTTAACGGCAGCCTGGGGCGGATTGATGAGGTGAATGAAAGTGGCATTTATGTGCGCATGGAGAACGAAGAGGTTTACTTGGTGGAGAAAGAAGTTTGGAGAAATGTGCGCTATAAATACGATGAAAAAAATAACAGGGTAATTGAGGAAGAGATAGGGTCTTATCAACAATATCCTTTAAAACTGGCTTGGGCAATTACGGTGCATAAGAGCCAGGGATTAACCTTTGATAAGGTGATGATAGATTTTTCGGGAGGTGCCTTTGCTGGTGGTCAATTATATGTGGCCCTGAGCCGTTGTCGATCGCTCGAAGGTATTATCATGAAATCTAATATCTCTCCTCGCGATGTTATTGTGAAACGTGAGTGTGTTGATTTTTCCAGGAAATCAAATAATAAAATGCAGATAAAAGAAAGTCTGGATTCTGCACAGGCTGATGATAGTTATATCAAAGCATTAAAAGCATTTAAAAAGAATGATTTCAGAACCTCTATGCAGGAGCTTGGTAATGCTATTACTAAACGAAATGATCTGACAAAACCTGTTGTATTACGTTTTATAGCACGTCAATTGCATATCATTCATAAACTACGAAAAAAGGTTCAAGAGCTTGAAAAACTGGAGAAAAAACGCTCTGATCAACTCGAAGAATTTGCTCGTGAATATTTTTTAATGGCCAACGAATGTTTACTAAAGGCCAGAGATAAAAATGCGGCTATAGCTAACTTAAATAAGGCTATTTTAATTAATCCTTCGTTTTTTGATGCCCTGTTTAAGCGCGCAGGTTTAAAAGTAGAGTTAAATGATTTGGAAGGGGCCGATAAGGATTACTCCTTGGCCAGAAAGTTAAAACCACGAACCTTTAAAGTATATTATAACCGGGGACGGACTCGACTTTTATTGCGTAATTTAAACGGAGCCTACAATGATTTTAAACAAGCCGTTAATTTAAAAGATGATCATGCCGATTCCTATTATTACCTAGCGCAGGTGTGCGAAAAACTGGGAGAAAAAGAAGAGGCTGAACGTTATAGAAATATTTCAGGTAACCTGGGCTTTGAGGATGAGGACTGATTTATATGAGTTTTTAGGTAAATAAGGGCCATCATATTGAGAGTTGTTGATGATGAATGTGCCTAAGCTTGATAGTGGGTTTAATACACAACTGCTAATAGCTATCTTTAACTTATTTTACTATAGGTAATAGCCAACATTGCCTATTTAAACTAGCCTCACATACTCGTAATGACATGTTAGGCTTTGTTAGCCTATTTCTATCAATCAGTCTGTTATTAAATAACGATCACAGCTGGAGTCTTTTGTTTACCTATTATAGCATGAATTAACCATGCTGTGATATTCGGACCAGTTTTTCATAGGATATAATTTCTATCAGCTTGCCGTAAATTTTAATAATGCCGTCTTTTCTAAACTCCGTAAGGGCACGAATGACATTTTCTGTTGTCATACCAATATATTCAGCAATTTCTTTTCTGCTTACAGGTAATTCAAATTCTTGCTTATGGTATATGTCGTCAGAAAAATGTAGCAAAACATAGGCTATTCGGCCACGAAGATTACGTTTTCTTATTTCAAGAGCTTCATGAATGATGGAATCACTAACATGATTCATTTTTTCAATTATGCTCATGGCAAAAGTACCATTTTTTATGATCAGATGCTTAACCTTTTCAATGGGTATATTGCAAGTCACAGAATCTTCAATGGCCATTACAGAATAACTGTAGTCAGGATTGGAGAATAAACTGAGCAGGCTCACAAAATCAAAAGGTTTGGCAAATGAGAGTATCTGTTCTTTACCATTTGACTTGGCGAGATACAACTTAACCAAACCACTTTTTAAGTAGATGAATTCTTTTATATGCTGCCCTTCTTCCATAATATAATCACCTTTACTATAGTTCTTTTCAAGCTTGTTATCGCAAAGATCTGATAGTTGATCCGAAGACACATTTTTAAAAAACAAGTCCTTTAATTCGCATGCATCACAACTACATTTATGGTTCATATAATTGATTTATATCCTGTTATTTATCGGTTTTGATTGATATATATCATAAAATGATATGTATTAGTTCTTCTTTGTCCATCATTGTAATTCATAAGTGATAACTTACCTATATCCTTAAAAAATAAAGTCGTACAGCAAAATTAAAAGCAAGGAATCTATTCTAAAGTACACAAAATAAAGAAGATAAAAAAGACTTGGTTTCGGAATAATGGTTAAGTATATATTTCTCATCATCATATTAAAGAGAGTGTAAAAAGTAAAAAAATAACTGATATGAAGAAGATAGTAATTCTAGGAGGTGGCACAGCTGGTACAATGATGGCCAATAAACTGCGAAATGCATTGGAAAGGGAAGAATGGGATATTACCATCGTAGATAAGCACCGCACACATTATTATCAACCAGGTTTTTTATTTATTCCTTTTGGTATTTATAACGAGAGGGATGTAAGAAAGCCTAAAAACACTTTTTTCCCCGTGGGTGTAAAAGTGATATATACACAAATAGAGAGAGTAGATGCTGAAAAAAACAGGGTATTGCTTGATGGAGGTAAAGTTTTACAATATGACTTTTTGATCATGGCTACCGGTACCCAGATTTGTCCAGAAGAAACTCCGGGTCTAAAAGAAAAGCTATGGTATAAGGATATCTTTGATTTTTACACTATTGAAGGTGCACTTGCTTTACAAAAGCATTTCAAAGAATGGGAAGGAGGTAAATTGGTAATGGCCATCACAGAGGTTCCTTATAAATGCCCAGTCGCTCCATTGGAATTTGTGTTTTTAGCAGAAGAGTTTTTTACTAAAAAAGGTATGCGCGATAAGGTGGATATCACTATTGTTACTCCTATGTCTGGGGTATTCACCAAACCTATTGCTACCAAAATGCTTTCCGAATTACTGAATGAAAAAAATATTAATGTGGTAGCAGATTTTTATATCGAGCGAATTGATAATGATAAAAAAGCATTGGTGTCGTATGACAATAGAGAGGTGTTTTTTGATACCCTCACTATTGTACCCGTTAATATGGGTGATGAAATGGTGGCACGAAGCGGTTTAGGTGATGATCTGAACTTTATATTTACAGATAAACATACCCTAAGGCAACGCGATTTTGAGAATATCTTTGTTTTAGGAGATGCTGCGAATTTACCTACATCTAAAGCGGGTTCTGTAGCTCATTTTGCCTCAGAAATACTTTTCGATAACCTGATGAATGCTATGGATAACAGAGCATTGACAGCACACTTTGACGGACATGCAAATTGCTATATAGAAACAGGTTACGGAAAGGGTGCCTTGATTGATTTTAACTATGAAACCGAACCCCTTCCCGGAACTTTCCCCTTGCCGGGTATTGGTCCCTTTGGTTTGCTTAAAAATACAAAGGTGAACCACTATGGAAAAATTATGTTTCGATGGATTTATTGGCATTTGCTGTTAAAAGGAAAAGAACTACCTGTAGAAGCAGATATGACCATGGCAGGCAAAAAACGTGTAACATTTTAAAGCCCCCATAAGATGAATGATCAAAATATACAAGAGCAAATAAATCAACTGAATCAAAAAATGGATCTGGTGCTTGATTCTCTTGATCGGCAAAACAGAAAAGCAGAAAGTGTTGAGGATCTGCTTGCTGATCTGCAAATTGTGGGCAAAGATATGTACGATACGGCTGTTGTTGAGTTGGAAGATCAACAAGTGGAAGTGGATTTGGAACAGGTGAAAAATATGGGTATCAAATTGTTACTCAATATTAATAATATTGCTGATATACTCTCGCTTTTTGAAAGTTCAGTGGATTTTGTGAAAGATGCTGCTCCTCTGGCTCGGGAATCTATCATCGATTTAACACATAAATTAAATGTAATAGAACAAAAAGGATACTTTGAATTCTTTGCAGAGGTTAGCCGCATAATAGACAATGTTGTCACTCACTTTACTGCGGAAGATGTTCGTTTACTGGCCGACAATATTGTGACTATTGTTGGTACTTTAAAAAAACTTACCCAACCGGAACTGATGTGTTCGGTGCAAAATGCACTGAAGGTGTATCAAAGCATAGATAGTAAGAATGCTCCGGAATATTCCATATTTAAATTAATACGAGAGCTCAATAAGCCTGAAATGAAAAAAGCCATGGGCTTTATGGTGTTGTTTATGAAGAATATGACTAAAGAATAAATCAGTTTAAACATTTCTAAAATATACTATGATGGCACAAAAAGAATATGCAAATAAAATGGTGGATGTAAACGAGGAAGGTTATATGACTAACCCTGCGCAATGGGATCAGGAAGTTGCCCGTGCCATTGCCAACGAAATAGGAATTGAACTCAGCAATAAGCATTTTGAAGTTTTGGCTTATTTAAGAGATAAGTTCGAGGGTGGCGAAGTACTTACCATTCGTCAGGTTGGGAAATCGGGTATTACAGATATTAAAGGTTTATACCAACTATTTCCTGGTGGACCATTAAAATATGCTTCCAAAATTGCTGGTATTCCTAAGCCGGCGAGCTGTGTATAATTAAGTTCTCACTAAAAAAATAAAACGATGACTAAGGAAGATAATCCATTAAAGAAAGTGTGCATTATATGTGCAAAGGGCTCTGTTGAGGATGTATATGCAACTCTT
>JBFHKL010000198.1:0-7856 GCA_041595375.1 Saccharicrinis sp. | reverse complement strand
ATAACCGAAGTACTCATCCTACTCAATAAAGACTTTATTAAATGGGTTGCCATTGCCTTTGTTATAGCTTGCCCAATTGCTTATTACGCCATGAATAAGTGGCTAGAAAACTTTGCTTATAAAACAGAGCTTAGTTGGTGGGTTTTCGCACTCGCAGGATTATCAGCTTTAGCTATCGCATTACTCACTGTGAGTTGGCAAAGCTGGAAAGCAGCCACACGCAATCCGGTGGAGGCGTTGAGGTATGAATAGTCTAAACTATGATAATATTGAATAATATGATGATGAACAACTATACAAATGGAAAATATCCTTTATCTGACATTACCGGGAAGATAATCAAATGGCCATTGAGGTACATAAACATTTGGCTAATGGTTTTCAAGAAGTCATTTATCAACGAGCTTTACAGATTGAATTCATCAATCAAGGTGTAAATTTTCAGCGAGAGTTTGAAATGCCTTTGTTTTATAAAGGGCAACAAATAGGTACTCGGAGAGTAGATTTTTTGTTGAAGAAAAGGTAATGGTTGAATTCAAAGCAGTAATTCAATTAGAAGATGTTCATCTGGCACAAGCCATCAATTATCTCGAAGCTTACAATATGGAGGTTAGATTATTAATCAACTTTGGCTGTAAGAAACTGGATTTTAAACGAGTCATGAAAAAATCAAAGTCCTCAAACAATCAAGCTAATCATGGTTGAGACAATTAGACGGCAAAGCTGGAGAGCACCTTGAAAAAATCCGGTGGAGGCCTTGAGGTAGGAATTGTGTTTAATCAAAATTTATTTTAGTAAAAAACTGACACCATATGCAACAAACCCATCCGTAATCGATTCCGTCAAAATTTTAAATAAGATACATCTAATTAAAAGTAATTCAAAACCTGCGCATACACACCTACATTAATAAGCAATATAACAGTTGCTAAAAATATACCACCCTATTAGTAGGTAGATAACTACAAACTATTTCGGATAGCACATTCTGCGCAAGCCGAATCAATATAAGAAATTAGTAAAAGATACGTGAGACATTAATTTTCTGATTTACATGAACTTCATTTGAAAAGATAGCAGATATTATGAAACATAGTTTTATAGTTTAATTTAGAATGTAAACTTTTGTGTTTTGTTAAAAATGTTACATTTGTGCCTTCCTAATGATAAAATAGTCGATAGTTATATTTAACAAATGACTATTTCTTATTTTAAACCACATAATCTAAAATTGTACAATGAAAAAAATTTTATTCTTTACAGTAATAGGCTTAAGCCTGATCCTAACAAATAATATACATGCTCAAATAAAAAAAGCTGCTATTATTTCTATTTATGGTAACAAAAATCTTTCTGACGATCCTTTGGATACTAAGCTTTATGAGGTATTGCTTAATGATTCATCATTTGATATTTCAGGAACGGTTGCGGATTTTGAAAAGGTGATCATGGATAAGATGATTCCAAATTTCAGTTTCAGTTTTATGGAAAAATCAGAAGTAATATCTAATCTGGAGTATCAAAAAGTAGAGTCAAAATTTGTAGAAAATGACGTAGAAGGTGAGAAGTTCACAAATTATCTTAATCCCTATGTTCCTGCTGAGGGATATAGAAATTTAGCAGCATTTGGCCCTGCTACAGATAAAAAAGCAATTCAAAAATGTTTTGAAATCTTTCCTGATGTAGATGCTGTTTTAATCGCATACATTAATTATAATATATATGATGCTAAAGGAGCTATGGGAATTTCCAGCAAAAAAGTATACGCGTATTGCAATATTAAAGTATTTAATAACGAAGGAAAAAGAATTTTTAAATTAACTGAAAGAGCCTCTAGTAATAAAGGCGTGATGGCTGTTGGTGGTTTTGTTTTAGATCCAGCAAAATTAAAACCTATGATATCCAGTTCTTCTGAGAACTTGCTGAAAGAAATGGAAGGAAAAATTGCTAAATCAATGGCAAAAATGGCAAAAAAATTAGCTAAGTAGTACAAGATATATTTAATCGAAAAAGAAAAGGCTGTCTAAAATGAGACAGCCTTTTTTATTTTAGGGCCATTTAGCAAAAGTACACTAAGAGCGTAGGAGCAAAAAAAATCAAAATTTTACCATACACCACAAAGAACATATTAAATGGTATTTTAGCATCTTCTAATAATTATACATTTAAATCTCATCCCGTTTTCCTATCTCTCCACCAAGAGGCCAGTGAAGAGCCGGTAATATTCATCATCGGACCAAAGATAGCAGGAGCTAGGCCTACAGTAGCTAACTTACCCATCTGCAAAGCCAAACCTGAGGCCATCCCCCCATTTTGCATCCCCACTTCAAGTGCAATGGTACGACAATCTTTCTCGTTCATTCTTAATAACTTGCTTAATGAATAACCCAAGGTATACCCAAAAATATTATGCATAAAACAAGCTACTATAAGCAACAAGCCCACTTCCAGCAAGCTATCTCTTCCTGCTGCAGTAATTATGGTAATAATTATTCCAATACCTGCCATAGAAACAAAAGACAAAAGAATATTTAACGATTCCTTATCTCCTTTGGCCAAAAACTTAAATACATACACTCCAATAACAGGAAGAACTATAAAGATAAGGATATCAATCAAATAGTTTACCATAAAGTAGTTAATCGTGATATCAGAGGTTTGTAGATCAATTATATTTTTAAACAAAATGATCACTAAATACGATACAATTTGAATAATGGTATTTCGTTTTGTTTTAAAAGTGAAGGCAAAAACATTAAACACTAAGCCTGCGCAAATAGGTAGGATAACCATATTTAAAATTCCGTAAACCATCTTCCAAAAATGAATTTCTACCAATTCACCAGCTAACATCTGCATTAAAAAAGGAGTCATTAATGGCGATAGTAGAGTAGCAAAAGCAGTAAGAGTAACCGATAAAGCAAGGTTGGCTTTTGCGATAAACGACATTACATTTGATGCCATACCGCTTGGGGATGAACCCACCAACACAATACCAGCTGCAATCTCAGCAGGAAATTTAAATAAGGTAGCAATAGTAATACCTAAAATGGGCATTAAAGTAAATTGACAAATTACACCAATAACAACCCCTTTAGGCATTTTCATAACGCCTTTAAAATCATCCAAACTCATCTGTGATCCCATCCCAAACATAATAACCTGAAGTAAAGGAATAATAAGAAGCTTAAACTCAAAATCACCATAGTGTAAAAAGTATTGAGGATAATACATAGAAGCAGTAACAGCCGTTAAAATAATGAAAGAATAGGAAAATCCCTTTAACTTATCATTCACTCTAATGGCAATGGATAGTGAAATAAACGCTAAAATTAAAAAAGGTCCTGACAGGTGATGAGAACCTGCAAAATAGAAATAAGTAAAAAAGATAATTGATAGCAAAGCAACAATACCAAAGGAAAGATAAAGCGTTTTGAATTTCATACAGCAGAGATTAGTTCAATTAGCATAATTATTTAGCGTTAAATTAATTAAATGATTTTCAAAATCAAAGCACTGCCATAACATCTTATAGGTAGTATGTTTTAATAACATTTATGCTAAATACAACTAATCCTATTCCTATTGCGGAAAAAACAGGCATTCATAATAGTTTTATTAGGATAAAATATAAGCAGTAGCTTAAAGCCTGATGTTTGATTAATATTGTAAAAAAATCACCCAAACAACTGACAATTAATTTGACACTACGCAAATAACACAAAACTACATCATACTAATTAATAGCAACTTAACCCACTTGGTATAACTTATGATAGTATCATACCATCTGTAAATGTTAAATTAGAAATCATGATTGAATTAAAAGGAATTTTTAAATATTATAACCACAAAACACAACGCTCTTTTATATTAAAAGATATCCATACAAAAATTGAGGAAGGTGAATTTGTAAGCATTATGGGTCCCTCAGGTGCAGGTAAATCAACGCTATTAAATATTATTGGTTTATTAGATGAAGCTAACGAAGGAGAATACTTTTTTCAAGGAGAACCGATGGGACATATTAAGGAAAAGAGAAAAGTAGAATTTCACCGAAACCACATAGGATTTATTTTTCAGGCCTACCATTTGATTGAAGAGATGACTGTTTACGAAAACATTGAAACTCCTTTAATTTATAAAGGCATCAAAAGAAAAGAGCGACAAGCCATTATCGCTGATATTCTTGATCGTTTTAATATCGTAGCTAAAAAAGATCTTTTCCCGCAGCAACTTTCAGGAGGTCAGCAACAAATGGTTGGTATTGCCCGTGCCATTGCTGGTAAACCTAAGCTATTACTGGCCGATGAACCCACAGGAAACCTTCACATAGAACAAGGAAAGATGATTATGAATCTGCTTAAAGAGCTTAACGAAGAAGGAACAACAATTATTCAGGTAACACACAATGAAGCTTTCGCACAATATGGTAAAAGAATCATTCGCATATTGGATGGTAGAGTTGAAATGGATGTGGCAAATAGAGTAGAGCTAGGTGTTTAACAAAAGTAAAATATAGCATAAAATTAACGATGAAGCATTCCTTTAAACTTGCAATACGACAACTTTTTAAAAAAGGTAGCCATAAGATATCACGCATTGTATCTCTTACGCTTGGACTAACTTTCGGCTTATTAATACTTTCCGAAGTATTTTACTATTACAGTTTTGATGGTTATTTTAGAGATGCAGATCAATTATATCTTGTATATGAAAGTTACAAAAGTACAGAAACAAATGAAAAAACTGATTTAAGTGAGTCTGTCAGTGGAGGCGTAGCTTCAGGCTTTAATACAGAAGTACCAGGAGTAGTAGTTGCTACCAGATTAAACGATTTAGGTTCGCAAATATTTTACAATGCTAATAAGCAAAGCTTTAAAGCCGACTTTGTATTAGCCGATGAATACTGGCAAGATGTATTTGGAGTAAACATGGTATATGGCAATGCTAAAGAAATATTGAGTACAGCCAATTCGTGCATTTTAGCAAGTGATGTAGCCGAAAAAATGGGCGGAAATATTATTGGAAAGGTCATTGAATTAAAACAATATCCTGGTGTTAAATTGAATATACAAGGAATATTTGAAGCTTTACCCGAAAATACCAGTTATAAGTATGATGCACTGATATCGATAGTTTCAACCAAACAATTTATGTGGGATGGAACAAATAATTGGATAGGAAATGATAGATATTATACTTGCGTAAAATTACAAAAAGGAGTTAAGCCCGAAAGCCTTAAATCTGCCATAAGGCAAAT
Organism: Saccharicrinis sp.; assembly: GCA_041595375.1. Taxonomy (GTDB): domain Bacteria; phylum Bacteroidota; class Bacteroidia; order Bacteroidales; family Marinilabiliaceae; genus Saccharicrinis. The sequence continues at coordinate 2,593 of JBFHKL010000198.1, read as the reverse complement.
GCAGGAAAAACACCAGGATATTACTGCTCTTGAAGAGCAGCAAGGCATTGAATTTAATTACATATTAAAACCTCTTAAGAATATTTATGCAGGCAATGTTAAAAAAATGATTATTGTATTAAGTACCATAGGGGTTGCCATTCTGCTTATTTCAATACTTAACTACATTTTACTCTCGTTAAGTGCGTTAATTAAAAAGTCGAAATCATCGGCCATATACAAAACATATGGAGCGCAATCAACACAAATTCAACAACTTATATTCTCAGAGACTCTTGTTCTTTTTCTTATTTCATTAATAGCTACTTTTTTATGTATTGAGCTATTACAACCTTTTATTGAAAACCAAGTAGGTCATCGTTTAAGTTCTTTACTTACTTTTAAAGTTGTTTTGCCTTTAGTTGCAGTAGTTGGTCTTCTCTTTTTTATCACAAGCTATATCCCTGCTAAATTTTTTGCTAGCATTCCAATCGTAGTAGCATTTCGTAATTATCAGCAAAAACGTAATAAGTGGAAACTGGTTCTATTGTCATTTCAGTTTATTGGTAGCGCATTTATTATCATGGTTTTAACAGTAGTCAATCTACAATACAACAAAATGAAAAATGCTGATCATGGTTATCAAACGAAAAATATTTATTACAGTTCAACAAGTGGTTTAGATGGAAATAAATTAGGGACGATTTTAAGTGAACTTAGAAACATGCCAGAAATCAAACGTGTTGGATTTGGGGCTGAGTTACCTATTAACGATTTATCGGGTAATAATATTTTTGCTCCCGATGGGGAAAAAGAACTCTTTAATGTAGCCGACTTTTACTACATAGACCATAATTATTTATCGATTCTTGGCATAAAGACAATTGAGGGAGAGTGTTTTACAAAAGACAATGCTATAATTAATAATATACTGATTAGTGCAAAGGGAGCTGATTTGCTGACAAGATATAATGGCTGGGATCAGGGAGTTATTGGTAAAAATATTAATATTACAGGACATAATAATATACCGTCAACTATTACAGGTGTCTTTCCTGATTTTGTAATTACCTCATTAGCCGAGGCAGATACCCGACCCGCAGTATTTTTCTACTTACCTGAGGAGCGTTTTAAAAAAGGTAAAATTGAACACCCATCCTATAATTTTAATATTCTTATAAAAACCAGTTCTACAGCAGGCAATAATATCATTGAAAAAATTAAGCATATAATAAATTTAGGTTTACCAAATAAGGATGCCATTGTAAAAAGTCTGGAAGAAGAACAAGAGCTTTGCTATCAGGCCGAGGAAGCTTTTCGTAATGCAATGCTATTGGGGAGCTTAGCTGTGCTTTTAATTACCCTAATTGGATTAGTTGGCTACACAAGTAACGAAGCTGACAGAAGGGGAAAAGAAATGGCTATTCGTAAAATTAATGGAGCGAGTACTCTCATAATCTTTAAAATAGTTATTGGCGATTTAGAAAAAATTGCAATTCCTGCAACAGCAATTGGCTTAATGCTGGCATGGATAACTGCCAATAAATGGATGGAAACTTTTGCATCAAAAATTACCTTGCATTGGAGCCTATTTTTTATTACCGCTTGTATTGTTATTCTAGTCATTTCGGGCATAGCAACGTTTAACTTTTTAAGAATGATTAACCGTAACCCTATAGAAGATTTACGTAGTGAATAATTAAAACCAATATCTATGCACTTTAACTATTTAAAACAACATTGTTATCTCAGATTCAAGGACTGAAAAAATATTTGCCACAAAAGACCCAATGGTAAAATGTAATACCAATTGCATATTAAAATGAGTCTAACCTGTATTTCTCTCGAGATGCTCAATCAATATTATTCCGAAATCCTTCGAAAAAGGCTATCGGCATTATACTAACATATAATAAGAGTTATTTAAAGTCGCAATGACATAACTTACTCTCTTAATGGCGAAAAAAGTCAATTATTGACATAGTTACGAACTTAAATTTACTTACAGTCAGAAGGAATATTTCACCTCTATGCATAGATCTACAGCAAAATTACGATTAAATCTGGCAAATGACTATAATGATACAAACTCGCTTAATACTTTGAAGTATGAATTAAAAAAGCTGCCCTTATATGAGCAGCTTTTATAGCTATTAAAAAAATATTATTCTTAAAATTTGTACTTATAACCCAAACTAAAAGATCTGCCTGGGCTGTATTTTTCATGAAGCACATCATCCGCTTTATAGGACGTATAAACTTCCTGGTAATCATTACCCATAATGTTAGCTACTTTAAACTCAAAAGTAGATTTACCCTCATTACCTAATTTCTTATTCAAACTAAAATTAAGGCTATGAAAAGGATTTGTATAAACGTCAGGATAGATACCTCCACCAACTATGCTTAATGTTTTTCCTTTTACATTGTAAAATAAACCGGCATCTAGTCTGGCTACTTTATTTCCATAAGTTAAACCAGCATTTACCACATAAGGTGCCTGACCAGCCATTACACGCTTATTGTCGATATTTTGACCATCTCTTTCTTGATTTTTACGAGATTCATATTCCGTATTAGTCATCTCAATCTGAGATTCTACAATAGTAAGGTT
>JBFHKL010000197.1:0-7930 GCA_041595375.1 Saccharicrinis sp. | reverse complement strand
GGTGATATTTTGTGCTATGAGCGATGAGCCCACCAAAAATATCAGAGCCATTAATACATTTTTCATATTTTCTTGTTTTAATGCCCAAAAATATAAAGACTAATGTAGAAAAATGATGATTTTTGTTTTTAATGTATTAATTGAGCTAATTTATGCAATATTGGATTGGTGATCGGTTTTTACGAAAAAAATGACTTTATTCAAACATCTAATAGTTAGTTCATGTTATATGCTGCCTTATTTAAATGCTCAAAAAGAAAGAGAGTGAAATCATCTTACTTTAGTTGTAACATGTTTATTGCAGCTTCGTAAATTCCTTTTTTGTCAAAACCACACTCTTGCTGTAACTCTGTTTGTGTGCCATGGTCCACAAACCTATCGGGTACACCAAGTTTTTTTATAGTTGCATGGTAGCCATTTTCCACCATAAACTCTGTTATTGCAGTACCAATACCACCAATAACAGTTCCGTCTTCTATGGTGATGACTTTTGTATGTGTTTTAAAAATTTCGTGCAGCAAATCTGAGTCCAGTGGTTTTACGAATCTTAAATCGTATAAGGCGGCATCAATATTTTCATCTTTTAAGGTGTTGCAAACAAGTTTTGCTTTATTGCATATTGGACCTATGGTAATAAATGCCAGGTCTTTTCCTTCGGTGATCCTTTCGCCTCTGCCAATCTCTATTTGTTTCATGGGTGTTTCCCATTCTATTGAAGTACCAATTCCTCGGGGATAGCGTATAACAAAAGGCCCTCTGTCGGGGAGCTGGGCTGTGTACATCAGGTTGCGCAAATCTTCTTCGTTTCGCGGACTGGCAATGGTCAGGTTAGGGATCAGTCTGAAAAAGGCCATGTCGTATACTCCGTGATGAGTAGCACCATCGGCACCAACCAAACCTGCGCGGTCGAGACAGAATACTACATTAAGTTTTTGTAAGGCCACATCGTGAATCACCTGATCATAGGCTCTTTGCATAAAAGAAGAATAGATGTTGCAAAACGGAACCATGCCTGCAATTGCAAGTCCGGCAGAGAAAGTGACGGCATGTTGCTCTGCAATGCCTACATCAAAAACCCGATCAGGCATCGCTGCCATCATAATATTTAAGGAACATCCAGAAGGCATCGCCGGAGTGATACCTATTATTTTATCGTTCTTTTTAGCCAATTCAACTATTGTGTGACCAAAAACTTCTTGATATTTAGGGGGTTTGGGTTTATCGTTAACTGGCTCTATTATGTTTCCGGTTGTTTTATCAAATTTTGCACCAGTGGCATGCCAGGCAGTTTGGTTTTCTTCGGCTAACTTAAATCCTTTTCCTTTAGTGGTTTTACAATGCAGTACTTTGGGGCCGGGGATATCTTTTAAATCATTTAATACCTTTACCAGGTGCGTAATGTCATGTCCATCAACAGGCCCAAAATATCTGATGTTCAGGCCTTCGAATATGTTGCTTTGTTTGGTGAGTAAGGATTTAATACTATTATTGATGGCTATTATCTTATGACGGGCGTTGGGTCCTGTTATCTTTAGTTTTTCCAGACCATGCAAAATCTCATTCCTTACTTTATTATAGGTTTGAGATGTTGAGATATCTACCAGGTATTCGCTTAGTCCACCCACGTTTGGGTCAATGGCCATATTGTTATCGTTTAAAACAATTAACATATTTGCCTTTGAATTGCTTAGGTTGTTTAAGCCTTCAAATGCTTCACCTGCAGTCATGCTACCATCTCCAATAATAGCAACAGATTTTCTGTCGGGTTCATTGTTTTTTTGAGCGGCAATGGCAATTCCTAAAGCTGCCGATATGGATGTAGAGGAGTGTCCAACACCAAAAGCATCGTATTCGCTTTCAAAGATATTGGGGAAACCACTTAGGCCTTTGTATTTTCTGTTGGTATGGAAACGATCTTTTCGGCCTGTAAGTATTTTATGGCCATAGGCCTGATGACCTACATCCCAAACTAATTTATCGTAGGGTGTGTTAAATACATAATGCAGGGCTACGCTTAGTTCAACAACGCCCAGACTAGCTCCAAAATGAGCTGGGTTGCACGAAACAGCATCGATGATAAAATCTCTTAACTCCTGACATACCTGAGGCAAGTCTCTTTCGCTAATTTTTTTTAAATCATCGGGAGTATTAATGTGTTGAAGTAAGCTGTTCCCTTTGTTTCTCATTATTTTTAATTGGGGTAAAAATTGTTGGGCACAAATATAATATATTAGTGCGAAACTAACAGATTTGAATAGTAATATCGTTTGAAAGGTTGATAACTGTCAAAGGAGATTCATCTTTCTATTTTATTTAGGAATACTTTTAAGTGGTTTAATCTTTGTGGTAGCTCGCATCTCCCTCATTGGTGGCATACTTAACCGTAGGTTGATATTCGTTTTGAATGTTCTAAATTAAAGATGTAATTAAAATGGAGGTTAAAGCAAATAAAAGTAGTGTTTAATGTATTTGGTTTGTTATTATTTGCTCAATAGGCTTGTTAGAGTGTATTGATCCATAGGTATAGCGACACTAATTAAATATATCATGTTTGTTATTTTGTAAATTATTGCAAGCTTTCATGCGAGCGTAGTAGCTGACTGTATGAGTGTTAGGGGTTTTATGCAATAGGAATCGGAATTTAAACTAATATGAAGTGTAGTATTTATAGGGCATCAATCGATTTCTTATGGGGGTGGATTTTTTTTGTGGTGCTACAATAAAATTTATCTTATTGAGGGTGGTAAAATGGATATTCAAAGCCCGACTATTTTTAAATTAATTATATTTGAATGCGAAAAAGCAATTGAAATTTTATTATATGAAGACAATATACAAATTAGGTATTCTTTGTTTTGGGATAATCACTTTCTCATGTGTCCCTTTAAAGCAATATCAGGATTTACAGGATAGAAATAATGAGAATAAGGGAGAGCTTCGCTCTTTGCGTAGCGATAATGAAAAGCTGGAAGTGAGCTATAATGAGTTGGCAGATGAATTGGGCCAGTTGAAAAAGGCAAAGTTGCAATTAGAACAGGATACATTGCGTCTGGCACGTCAAAATTTCTCTCTACAAAACAGGTATAATGATTTGTTGGCCCAATATAATGATCTGCTTGAGTCTATGACCAAAAATAATGGAAATCAATCTTCGGGTGATTTGTTGGCTCATGTTCAAAGCTTGCACGAAGAATTGCAAAAACGGGAAGATGAATTAATCAAATCAGAAAGGGAACTGGCCATAAAAAAACAAAACCTAAAGGAGACTCAGTATAATTTGCTTGAGATGGAACAGGAATTGCAAAAGAGGAATAAGAGGTTGCTTGAGTTGGAAAGTGCCTTGTCAGAAAAGGATTCTTTAATGAATGCATTGAAAAGAACGGTAGCTGATGCGTTAACAGGTTTTGGCAGTGATGAATTGAATGTGCATATTAAAAATGGTAAAGTGTATGTTTCCATGGAGGAAAAACTGCTCTTTAGTTCGGGTAGCTATCAGGTGAGTGAGGCCGGTGTTAATGCGCTTAAAAAAATAGGAAGCGTATTGCAGCAAAAAGCTGATATTAATGTGCTTGTAGAAGGGCATACCGATGATGTACCTTATAAAAGTACCGTGTTACTTGATAACTGGGATTTAAGTGTGAAGCGTGCTACTTCTGTTGTTCGTATTCTGTTGCAGGGTACAACCATTGATGAGGCGCGTGTGACGGCTGCTGGAAGAGGAGAGTATGTGCCTTTAGATACATCTAAAACAGTGGAGGCAAGAAGAAAAAATCGTAGGACTGAAATTATTTTATCCCCAAATCTTGACCAGATATTCGATATATTGGACCATAACTAAAAAACTTAAACTATTCATAGTTTATGCCGGCATGTATTTGTCGGCTTTTAGTGTTTACAGACTTATTAATGTGGCGGGGTTACTGACCGGTTATATGCTTAGTGTGCTTTTGAAGAAAGCTGTTGTGCTGGGTAAACCCATGGCAGCGAATATTGAGCCTATTAATTTATGTAACCTGAAGTGTTTGGAGTGCCCCACCGGGACTGGTGATTTAACCAGACCCAAAGGGCAGATCTCACTGAATAGATTTAATGATCTGCTTGATAAACTTAAAAAGTCAGCATGGTTTGTGAATCTGTATTTTCAGGGAGAGCCTTTTATGCATCCTGAATTTCCGATTTTTGTAGAGAAGGCAAAGAAAGCCAGATTAATAACTTCTACTTCTACCAATGCTCATTATTTATCCAAAGCAATAGCACGAAAAGTGGTAGAAGCTGGCCTGGATATTATCATCCTCTCTTTTGATGGGTTAACACAGGAAGTGTATAAAAAATACCGGGTCAATGGCCAGATAGATCGTGTTTTTGAAGGATTACACAATCTTGTTGAAGCGAAAAAAGAACTGAATGCCGCAAAGCCTGTTATCATTGGGCAGTTTCTGGCTTTTAAACATAACGAACATCAAATTCAGGAATTTAAAAAACAGGCTTTCGAGTTAGGTCTGGATAAAGCAGAGATAAAAACAGCTCAGATTTACAATGTAACCAATAAGCAGTATTTATTGCCCACACAAAAGAGCTTGTCAAGGTATACTTTATTAGCCGATGGAACAGCAGAAATAAAAGGAAGAACAAGAAACAGATGTTGGAAGCATTGGTCCTCGTGTGTGATCACATGGGATAGCGAGCTTATACCCTGTTGCTTCGATAAAAATGCCAGTTATTCCTTTGGGAATCTTGAGAAATATTCGCTTAACCAAATCTGGTTTCATCCACATTACAAAGCCTTCAGAAATAAAATTTTAACCAGTCAGGAAGAAATAGATATCTGTAAAAACTGCCCCTTAAGTAGGGGCTAATGTGTTAAGGAAATAAGAGGTGATGGTATGCGAACGAAGGGGCTTTGTAAACTATCTGTGGAGTTTATTCTATTTTTTTTACTTTTTTAGACAGATAGCCTGATTTTTTTGATGAAAATAAAATTATATTCAAGTTGAAATACTATTTTTAAGAAATATTAAATCTTCTGTTGCACGGAGAAGAACTGTCTGTATTTATTTTTATGCTTAAACAAGAAAGAAGTAGAGTTTCCAGAATACTGGATGTATGGATACGAAGAAGGTTGGGGCCTACTTCATTGCCTTCGGGGAATGGTTTTGTTTATTGGCGTGAGCGTATATTTCATTACTTCACCATCGCACTGATATCGGTAGGGTTAATTTCTTATTTGTATTATACCATTTCTTTTTTGCAAAATCAGGATATTATTCCTGCCTTATTTAGTACTGTCGTTTTTTTATCAACCCTTTTGGTAGCGGTTATTCACTCTTTTTCCTTTAAATTCAGAGTGGCATGGATATTAGGTTCTATTTATTCATTGGGTGCTTATTTGTTAGTTACCTCAGGACCATTATCACTGGGGTTTGTTTTGTTGTTGTCGTATTCTATTTTGTCGGCTATTTTATTGGGCAATAAATTCAGTGTTATCTCAGTACTGTTAAATGTAGCTATCTTATTTATTGCAGGAATTTTGCATTATACCCAATGGATTACCGATCGCTTATTGCTCGATGCTGAATTTTATACCTATCTAAAGCTTTGTATACTTTTTGTTGTGATCGATTTGATCACTCTTTTTCCGTTGGTTTCCTTTATTAATGGGATGAATTTTAGCTTTGAGAAAGTACTTAGATATAAAAACATACTGAGTAAGGAGCGTGAAAAGTTAATGCGTGCAAAGGTAAAGGCTGAAGAATCGGATATCTTAAAAACGGCTTTTCTATCTAATATGTCCCATGAAATAAGAACACCGATGAATGCCATTCTGGGCTTTAGTAATTTATTGTCGCACAAGGATATCAGTGCCATTGAGAAGGAGGAGTTTGTGAATTTGATCAGGATCAATGGTAAAAATCTTCTTACATTAGTGGAAGACATTATAGATATCTCTAAAATAGATAGTGGTCAGTTACAAATAAAAAATTCACCTTTTTGTCTTCATGATATTTTAAAGGATATTTATGATTCCTCTTGGGATGACATAAGACGTAAAGGACAAATGAATCTAAAACTTTATCTGAATGAAGGAATATCAGATACCCATACAATGATTCTATCGGATGGTGTAAGGCTAAAACAAATACTGATTAATTTGGTAGGCAACGGCATTAAGTTCACAGAGAGAGGGTTTGTAGAGTTTGGCTATGAATTAACCGGCGAAGATGTTCTTCAGTTCTATGTGAAAGATTCAGGTATTGGTTTGCCTAAAGGCAAGGAGCAGGAGGTTTTTGAACGGTTTTCGAAGTTCTCAAGTGCGGAAAAGCATCGTTTGTATGGAGGCACAGGTATTGGTCTTTCTATTGCTAAGGATCTGGTGCAGTTGATGGGAGGAAAAATATGGGTGCAGTCTGAGGTGGGTGTAGGAAGTACTTTCTTTTTTACGCTTCCTTATCATAAGGTAAGGAATACAGGTGTTCAGATGCGTGCCCAGAAACAAGCAAATACTTATAATTGGGAGGGTAAAACTTTCTTAGTGGCAGAAGATGAGGAAGATAACTTCAGGTATCTGGAGGTGGCTCTATCAATCTCAAATGCCAGTTTAATATGGGCACGTAATGGAGCAGAGGCCGTGGATATATTTAACAAGATATCGGATATTGACCTAGTGTTAATGGACATAAAAATGCCTGAAATGGATGGCTATGCTGCAACTAAAGAAATTAAAAAGAAGTGTAAGGGTGTTCCTGTGATTGCCCAAACAGCTTATGCCATGAGTGAAGAGCGCGAAAAATCGATAGAGGCGGGCTGCGATGATTATATTGCCAAGCCGATTAATTATGAAGACCTTTTAGGTATTATACATAAATATGTACCTGGAGAAAATAGTGTTCATAAAAAAGAGGTCGCTCATATAAGCTAACCTCTCCTTGTTTCATTTTTCTGCCTATTTCAATTAAATAGTTAAGATGTCTTTTTCTTTCTGTGCGGTATGTTCATCAACCTGTTTCGCGTAACGATCGGTTAATTTTTGAACTTCTGCTTCGGCATCTTTTTCCAGGTCTTCAGCTAAACCGTCTTTTTTCATTTTCTTTAGCTCTTCATTGGTATCGCGACGTATGTTTCTTAGGCTAATGCGTGCATCTTCAGCCTCTTTTTTTACCTGTTTAACCAAATCTTTCCGGCGTTCTTCGGTAAGTGCAGGAACGCTTATTCTCACTATCTCTCCGTTGTTTTCAGGATTAAATCCCAAATTAGCCATCATAATTGCCTTTTCTATAGGAGTGATCATTGCTTTCTCCCAAGGCTGTATGGCAATTGTTCGTGGGTCAGGAGTGTTTACATTCGCTACCTGCTGTAGTGGCGTCATGGATCCATAATAATCAACCATTATGCCTTCTAGCATGCCCGGACTTGCTTTTCCTGCCCTTATCTTAATCAGCTCATGATTTAAATGTACGATGGCTTTATCCATTTTCTCGGAGGCCATCTCTAACAACATTTCAATTTCTTCTGTCATAACTTACTAATTGGAGTACCGTTAAACCTATGTTAGGTGTTTTTTCAATCTTAAGCAAAAGTATAAAACTTTGTTTGATTTTGAAAACAACTTGTGCTAGCTTGGCGGAAAGGTAATAAAAGATATTTGTATCAGATAGAAAATTGTAGAAAATAGTTATCAAGTGTTAAAAATCGTTTAATATTAAATTATTTTGTTACGACGGTTTAAAAAAATAGGCGACAGTAAGTAAAAAAAACTTTTATAAGTAGCATAATGATAGGGGTATAGTGGTGTATTCTTAGACCGATTTTAAATAAAGATTTATTTCTTTATTCTTATTGAAATCATCTTCTAACATCTTACCTTTGCATTTCGAAATTTATAAAGAATATAATTTTAGAGATTTAATATTTTAACTTTATGAGTAATTTATTT
>JBFHKL010000196.1:0-7958 GCA_041595375.1 Saccharicrinis sp. | reverse complement strand
GAATTCGTAAAACATACTGTTTGTATTGCTTATAAAATCCGATTTAACAGTTACTCTATGTTCCCCTCTTCTGTTTAAAATATAGTTCCTTTTATCATCTGCATAAACGATATAATCTTTGTTCTTGATTCTGAAATATTGTATCGGTTTGGTAATAATCCCTTCTGTATCCTGAGCTTTCCACCCCTTAATTGTTTTGCCTGTTTTATCAAATACGTATGTTCTTTTGTCTGTCTCAGCCACAAATATCCTATAGTTCCTGTTGTTATCGTAGTCAAAAAGTGCAATGCCATTAGTGGCCTCGTGGGCCAGCGTAATAGGGTATTTCTCTACATTATTGCCATTGCGATCGAGTAGGTAAATTCGGTCTTTAGTGTTAAATAAATACTGAAGCTTATTATTTCGGTAATAATCAATTTGAAATATCTCACTTAGTATAGGAGAGTTTAATCTTTTTCGCCATAAAATTTTACCATTATTGGCAATGAGGTACAGCACATTTGATTTATCCTGAATGAGAATTTCTTTTTCGTTAGTATTGTGGTTCTTTACTATTGCAGGTTTTGAGAATATGGTACTGTCGAGCCCGCTTTGCCAAATAGTACGGGGTTCTTTTTCTCTGACAGGCAAATACGCAATAGAAATATTGGAATATAGCAGATCATTGGCATTTGTGGCCTGTATGCCAATGCCGTAAAAATGTGATAGTGCTTCTTTTTGTTCTTTGGAAGGATTGAATAGGTCAAAATCTGTCATGTTACTAAACAAGGAGCTTGATTGGGCAATGTCACAGTACAAAAAGAAATTTTCACGATAAGAAAAATTCTCTGTAAACTGTTGAAAATACTTGCTGTTATTCAATGTTTTCTTAAGTTCATTTGAATAAATGATAGATTTTAAGGAGCTAATTGTATTTGAAAATACCAGGTAATTATCAATAAATGAAAAGTAACTGACGGGTGTTTTTGGGATGATTTGGCTAAATATATAGCGAAAAGCGTTTAGATTCTCACCTTTATAAATAGGGAAACTTGTTTTTTCATCTAATTGATAATGATCTACAGGTTCGTATTTTTTGTCATTGTTTAACCTTGCCAGAGCTTGCAGTGACTTAGATTTGCTGTTTGTTTGTATAATTAGATACTTCCCTTCTTCAGGTTTTGCTGTATGAGTTTGGGTATATACTAAGGCAAATTCTTCATCAATAATATCAAAGACTATTTTTTCATATTCCTCTATAGTCAGGTTTGATAATGATTTGTTAAGTTCCGTATTGTAGTTCTCTATTAATTGATTTTTAGTAAGATAATCTTTTAAATTTTGTTTTAATTTTGTGCCTTTATCAATGTGAAAACTCATAAATAATGTTGTATTCGATGGAATTGTTTGCACAATATCCGAAGATGATGAGTACATTCCGGCAAACAACATACTTAAATTATTATTCTTTGGAGAGGGGTAAATAAAGCCATTAATATTAATGTTTTTGTTATTCAAGTTCAGGTCAAATTCACCCCAATGACCTATTTTTGATAGTATTTGTAGTTTCTCATTTTCACTGTTGTTAAACAAGGGTTTAATAGCTTCAGGAAGATTGTGGAAATTAACAAATAAGTTAATATCACAACTATTACCTGCTGTTTTGTACATTTTACTAAAGGTTTGATCGGAAAGTAGCGAAAATTCAGAGTTCAAATGGCGAAGTGAGTTTTCAACCAATAACGATGATCGGCTGAAGATAAGGATGCCATTTCTAAAGGCTACATATAGTTCAAAGTTATATGTTTTGTCTTTGACAGTATAAATAGTATTTGTATTGTATTTTCTTTTAGTGATATTAAAGAGCTCAGTGCTTTCATTTTCAATAAAGGCGATAATTTCATTTTGCTCTGCCTTATTGTTTAATTGAAAGAGATACATTGGGGAGAGTTTGTTTTTTCCTTCTCTATGAAATGAAATGGTGAGTGATTTGTTTTTAAGCTGAAGGATTATATTCTTGTTGTATATGGCGCTACTATCCAATATGCTAATGGACTGATAAAAATTCTGGTACCAGGGAAAGTTTAACAAATCATCGTTGTAATCTATTTTATTCTTTATAATATTTGTAAGCTCCTGAGGATCCTCTATCTGCATTATAAATGAAACATCCGTTGGAACAGCTTTTATAGCAGAGTTGTTTTTATAGTTCTTAAAATTGTAAAGATATAAGTAAGTCACAATTAGAGCTGTCGCTAAAGCAATACAAACGACGATGGTAATGATACGTTTAAGCATGAATAGTGAGAAGTTTAAGTTTACGACAACAAAGGTAAAAGGCTTAAATGTAAAATAAAAATCAATACCTATATTATCTGATAATCATAATTTTAGTAACCATTGATACTGATCCGTCTTCATTGGTGGCAAATACCAGATAAACACCGCTACTCACTTTCTTATTATCAAAATTTTTACCACTCCATACGATTTGTCCCCCTGTTGAGTTTGCTTCATATACTATTTTACCACTAATGTCAGTTATTTTTACGTTAGAGTCTTCCATCAGGCCGGTAACCGTAATTACGCCTTCGTAATTGGGTTTAACAGGGTTTGGGTAGGCATAGGCATCGGAATAACTTTCTTTACCCTCTATTGCAGTTCCCATATATGAAACGATACCCATATCGGTGCCAAAGAATACCTCTCCTGTTTCGGGATCAATAGAAATGCTAATAATCTGATCGGAGATAAGAGAACTATTGTCGGTATTAAAGGTTTCAACGGTATAAGTACCATCTGATGAAACCAGATAAGCACCTTCTGTATCGGTTCCAATCCATTTTCTATTGGCTCCATCAACAGCGATAGCATTTATAGAGGCATCTTCTAATAAGTAGTCTGCCAATCCGCTTCCATCATTACGAGGAACTAATATTTGTGAGGCCGTTGGTTCATCCACATCGAATACATATTGAGGTTGATAATATACATAGAGGCCTTGATTTGTTCCTACCCAGATATAACCATCTTTATCCTCAACAATGCATTGTGGATTTGAACTTATTTCCACACCATCTTCATCCCACATACTAAAACTTGTGTTTCGGGAGTCATCTAACTCTGTTCCTCTTGGGTTTTCTGGCGATCGATAAGAGTCGTCACTGGCATCATCAATGGTTCCGTTTATGTCAAATACAAATAAACCATGTGGATCATAACCTGATATAGCCCATATATCACCCCAGCTTGTATAAATCATTTCTCTCAACCAGCATTGCTCCCCCGCATCATCGTATGGCATGTAATCATATTGGTACCATCCATCTGTATCATCGGTAATGCCAACTGGTTTTACAACAATTGGATAGCTGACTTCTTGATTATTGGCAAATAAATTGCCATCCTCATCCATCACAATTCCTCCAACAAGCTCCCATATGTATATTTCTTGCAGGCCACTGTTTGTATCATTGTAAGTATAGGCAACGGTATCATTCTGTATTTCAACAATTCCATCGTTGCAACTGGCAATATAGGCGTGTGTATCGTCATTAGGATCCACTACAATGTCGCAAAAGTTGTCAATATCTGAAATTTTAGATTCGTTATAGCTTGTGATATATTTCCATTCATTGTCGCGATATATCGATAATATAGCATCGGTGGGTGAGGTGTGTTCAAAGTCGCCGGCAACAGACCATAGACTACTCCCGGTTGCTAACAGTTTAAAGCATGTATTAGAGTATGGGCCATCGGGTAATAACTGAGTATCCCCGTCATAGGCTATTTGTATTAATCCGTTATCTTGATCTCCTATCCATATATTGTCATCATCATCTACTAAAGCTGTCTTCATATCCGGAGTTAAGGACGTGTTCTCAATATCGTATGATGTAATGCTTTGGTCTAAGATAAGGTTGTTATAATAAAGATCTGTTTGATCGTTACTGATAACCGCAAAGTTATCTGTAAATGCCTTTAAAGCACTAAAATCATCTGAAGAAGTAATACTGCTCCATTGTCCATCCTCATAGCTGTATATGTCATGCGAAGAGCTGTTTTCTTTGGCAATAATAATGTGGTTGTTTACTTCAATCACTCCGGCGTAATTACTTTTATCTTCTCCAACATATTTCCAGGTTTCGTAAAATGCCAGCGCCGTACTGTTAATACTTGCCTTTCGTAAACCCGATTCTGTGGCAACAAAAATAGAGTCTGTAGTGTGAGCAATCTGATTGATGACTACATCAGAGGCTTCATCACCAATATAATAAAAGTCTTTAATCTCTAGGTTGTTATAATCCACCACTAATATGCCAAAGTCTGTTGAACAGTAGGCAAAGTCATTGAAAAAATCAATGTGGTTTATCTGCTTACTGTAACTGAGTGTTTTCATTTCAAGATCAGGAATGTTTTCAACCTCCCCATCCTCAAAAATATCTATGTTTCCGTTGGAATAGCCTATGAAAAGCTTACTGGAATTGGGAATGGCAGCCATTGTAGTAATATCTATATCACTCAAGCTATTTAGTTTGGTGAATTTTTGCATGATATACTCTTCAGTATCATAGGTAAATATACCAATGTCAGAAGCGGCATATATTATATCGTCAATTTTTTCTACACTATGCACATTTGAATAACTAAGGTATTCCTGCCAGGTACCGATTGCGGATTGAGAGAATCCGAACTGGGCTATAGATAGTATAAATGATAATATAATAAATTTATTCATGATGGTTTTTTATATTTAGAAGATACCAATATATGTACAAATATACAACAACAATAGAGATATCAATATGATTGAAAATTTCCACTGTTCAAAAATTTTACCAATTTCTGAACAGCTCTGGCTCTATGACTTATTTTATTTTTTTCGCTCAATTCCATCTCTGCAAAAGTACAAGTATAACCATCAGGTGTAAATATGGGGTCGTAACCAAAGCCTTCTGTGCCACTTGGCTCCTCTTCTATCTTTCCGTTTACAATACCTTCAAACAGGTATTCCTTTTTATCAATGATTAATGAAATGACCGTTCTGAATCGGGCTTTTCTGTTTGAAACACCTTTCATTTTTTCAAGAACTTTTTGCATGTTTTTTACTGCATCTTTATCTTCTCCGGCATAGCGCGCACTGTAAACTCCAGGTTCACCATTCAATGCTTCTATCTCAAGACCGGTGTCATCAGAAAAGCAATTGATATTAAATCTGTTAAATATATAAAATGATTTTTGCGATGCATTGGCTTCTAATGTTGCTCCTGTTTCGGGTATCTCCTCTTCACATTTTATATCGGCTAAACATTTTAAGTGGATGTTTTCGCCTGTTATTTTTTCAAGTTCAACTAGTTTGTGTTGGTTGTTTGTGGCAAACAGTAGTTCCATAAATCAATAGGTTAAAAATATAAACGAGTATGTATGTAAAAAGTAAGCATGTATAAAAAAAAACAACGACCTATAGTCGTTGTTCATATATAAAATAAATAAATGGCATCAACCAAAGCCTCCATAGCCATACTTCATCAAGTCGGTACGTGGATTAATTACTATTACCGGAACCTTAGAGTCGTTGGCAATAATTTGTTGCTCATTAGCTCCTAGTATGTAATCATGAAATGCAATATCCCGGGTAGTCATAATCAGGATAGAATCGGCATTGATTTGTTTGGCAAAGGAGATTGTTTCATGGGCAAACGAAGCTGTTCCTTCTGATAGGGATAGTTCATAATCAATCCCTTTTTCGTTTAAAAAGTTTTTACAGAATACCAGGTTTGCTTTTGTTCGGGGTTCTAAAGAGCCATCCTTTGATGAGGTACTGAATAAGAAAATTTTTGTATTCAGAAATTTTGCAATAAATAAAGCCCAATGTAATTTTTCCTTGTTTTCTGATCTAAAATCAACAGGGAAAACAATTTTTTTAATGTCATTATTTGATGGTGCATCCTGTACTACCAGATAAGGTATTTTTGAGCCTACAATTACTTTTAAGGCCCAGCTGCCTGTAAGTTTTTGTATTCCTTTAATACCATGTGTAGCCATAATTATAATAATGGCATTTAATTCCTCAGCTACCTCATTAATTGTCTTAAAAATAGTCCCTTCTTTAACAAGTCCTATGGGTTTTATTCCATGCTTATTGTTAATTTTATCAACTTCTTCAGAAAGTTTTTGAATCGCAGATTCAATTTCTTCTTCTTTTTTTACGATATGCAAAAGAGTAATGCTTGTGTTTTTCCCTTTTGATAAAACAATAGCATGCTCAATAGCGTGCATAGCTATCTCTGTAAAATCATATGGTACGAGTATTGTACTTTCAGAATTTTCCATAAAATTTAATTAAATGACATAGGTTCATTTTGCGAAATAAATATACTACTTTTGATATAAATTCAGTAAAGAATGATTAAAACAAATTTATGTGAGTAGACGGTGGTTCGGTTTGTATGGGTTAAAGTCGTTGATAGCTAGCTTGTTACTTTTTTTTAATGTCGTGTTGATGGCAGAAAAAATTGGTGCTAAGGATGATGATTATTGCTCAATAGTTCAAAAAGTAATTTTAGGGGCAGATACTTTATATAATTATCAGAAAACAGATTCTATTTCTATTGTTATCTCAAATAACGATCAAATTGAGTTTGATTTTTATTCTTCGGCAAGTTCCAATAAGGAGCTGTTTAAGTTTTTTTTGAAGGGCTTGGATAAACAGCCGGCTGAATGGACGTACAAAAATAGTGCTATTTATTATAATTTACTTCCAGGGAATTATACCTTTTGCATTTTTAGTAAGGATGATTATGAGGAGATTAATTTTGTAGTAAAACCAATGCATAATAGGTATATTACCTCCAGTGTTGTTTTAATTGTTTTAGTTATACTTTCTTTTTTTCTGCTTAAATATGGAATTTTGCCGTCTATTAGAAGGAAAGTAAATGATTGGCATAAAGATTCCATTGCACCCTTACTAAATAAATACCTTACCCCTGGCGTAAAAGATGAATTGTCAGAAGCCCGAAAATTGTCTAATAAAGTTACCGTTAAGTACGAAAAGGCTACTGTTTTGTTTGCAGATATTCAAGGGTTTACTAAAATTGTAGAGCACCTTAATCCGGAAACGCTTATTGATGAATTAGATCGTTTTTTTATTTATTTCGATGAAGTGGTTGGAAGGCTTAAGATTGAAAAAATTAAAACGATAGGAGATGCTTATATGTGTGCGGGAGGTTTGCCTAAAAAGAATAGCACTAATCCTGTTGAGGTTGTTCTGGCTGCTTTGGAAATGCAAAGGTATATGCTTAGATCAAAAAATATTGCCCAAAGAAATGCCAGAGAATTCTGGGAGTTAAGAATCGGGATTCATACCGGGCCTCTTATTTCTGGAGTAGTAGGTAGCAAGAAACTTTCGTTTGATATTTGGGGAGATACCGTTAATATTGCCAGTAGGATGGAATCCTCAGGTGTTGCAGGTAAGATTAATATTTCGGGCGTGACCTATGAGCTAATCAAGGATTTCTTTGTTTGTGAATACAGGGGTAAGATGCCTGTTAAATATAAAGGTGAAACAGATATGTATTTTGTAAAAGGAATAGCACCTCATTTGTCCATCAATAATGAAGGGATATTGCCAAATGATGATTTTCTGGTCAAGCTACAGTGGATAAGATATAATGATATGGAAGAGATGGTGTTGAATCAGTTGAGAAATGAGCTGCCATCAACCCTTAAATATCATAGTGTAAAACATACTATTGATGTTTGTACACAGGTAGAAGTTTTGGGACGCGCTGAAGGTTTAAATAGCAAAGAATTATTGTTGGTTAAGACCGCCGCTCTTTTTCACGATACCGGTTATATGATAAATCCAGTAAAACATGAGGTGCAGAGTGTTAGGTTTGCCAGAGAAATTCTACCTGAATTCGATTATACTAAGAGTGAAATAGAAGCGATTAGTCAGTTAATCATGGTAACAGAAAAAG
>JBFHKL010000195.1:0-8006 GCA_041595375.1 Saccharicrinis sp. | reverse complement strand
CCCTTGGCTACACCCCTTATTATTTAAGGCATTTATATCATCGGCAATACCCACAATAGCCACATCAAAAGCAGCCAAATCATGCTCTTCAACTCCTTCAAATCCATAAACAATCTGGTTCAGCAAACTATCCTCCTGAGGCATAAAACAGGAAGACAATGCCGGTGCAGATACAGGTTCAAAAAAATCGTTAATTCTCACAGTTGCAAATACTTATTTCTTAGTACTCTTGGTGGCTTTGGTCGTTTTGCTTGTTTTTGTAGCTTTGCTTGCTTTTTTCTTTGTGGTTTTCTTTCCACCATCCTTTATCAACTGCTGGCAATCTTCAAACGACAAGGTCTTCGGATCGGTATCCTTGGGTATCTTATAGTTCTTTTTCTGGTAAGAGATATAAGGACCCCAGCGCCCGTTTAAGATCTGCAACTCCGCATCTTCATCAAAACTCTTGATAAATTTCTCTTTGTCGGCATTTCTTTTTTCTTCAATAAGCACCACGGCTCTATCCAATTCAATAGTCAAAGGATCATCAATACCCTTTTTCAAGGAAACAAATTTTCCATCATGACGCACATAGGGTCCAAAGCGACCTATACCTACCACCACTTTTTTATTCTCAAATAAACCCAGCTCACGAGGCAAATCAAAAAGCTTTAGGGCAGCCTCAAGGGTAATCGTTTCCAAGTGCTGTCCCTTTTGCAGGGAAGCAAACTTTGGTTTTTCAACATCCTCATCCTCGCTGCTCTCACCCAACTGAGCCATTGGACCATAACGACCAATCTTTACCAAAACGGGTTTCCCTGTTTTAGGGTCCTCACCTAATACTCTTTCTCCTGTATTTCGTTCTGAGTTCTCCAGCGTTTCCTCTACCTGCTTATGGAAACTTTTGTAAAATTGATCAATTGCCTCGTTCCACACAACCTTACCTATTGCAATATCATCAAATTCCATTTCCACCTTGGCCGTAAAGTCATAGCTGACAATATTTGGGAAATACTTCATCAAAAAGTCATTCACCACCATTCCTATGTCTGTAGGAAATAACTTGTTTCTTTCGGCCCCAGTAATTTCTTTTTTGATCTCTTTTTTGAGTTCTCCTGCCGATAGGCTCAGGTACTGATAGGCACGTTCCACACCTTCACGCTCCTCTTTAACCACATAACCCCTGTTTTGAACAGTTGAAATAGTAGGCGCATAGGTAGATGGACGACCGATACCTAAATCTTCCAGTTTCTTCACCAGAGCTGCTTCGGAATAACGTGCGGGTTTCTGACTCCACCGTTCCCGGGCCTCTATAATATTTGAATTCAGATGGTCACCTACCTTCATAGGAGGCAACAATCCACTGTCTTCTTCATCTGCTTCGCCTTCATGTTCCGAAGACTGAATATATACCTTCAGGAAACCGTCAAACTTAATCACCTCACCCGAGGCCACAAAAAGCTCATCAACACCCTCTCCCTGTATATGTATCGTTGTTTTCTCCAGCTGAGCATCACTCATCTGAGAAGCGATGGTTCTTTTATATATTAACTCATATAACCTTTGTTCCTGCGATGATCCGCTTACCGTGGGCTTATTAAGATAGGTAGGACGAATAGCCTCGTGAGCTTCCTGTGCTCCCTTACTCTTGGTCTGGTATTTCCTTATCTTCAAATATTCTTCACCCATCTCTTCTTTAATCTGATCTGAAGCCATTTGAATAGCTGTCTCTGCCAGATTCACAGAGTCGGTACGCATATAGGTAATCTTTCCTGCTTCGTAAAGCTTCTGCGCCACAGACATGGTCTGTCCCACAGAAAAACCAAGTTTCCTACTGGCTTCCTGCTGTAAGGTAGAAGTAGTAAACGGAGGAGCTGGCGATTTTTTTAAGGGTTTTTTGGTAATATCTTTAACCGAAAAAGAAGCCGCTTTACATTTCTCTAAAAAAGACTCTGTATCTTCCAACGAAGCAAAACGTTTGGATAACTCAGCTTTAATTTCCGATACCTTACCTTTATTATCTGTGATGGTAAAAACAGCCGTCACACGAAATGAGGACTCCGGCTTGAAAGCAAAAATCTCTCTTTCACGCTCCACAATCAACCTCACCGTCACACTCTGTACGCGACCTGCCGATAAGGAAGGCTTCACTTTTTTCCATAGCACAGGAGACAGTTCAAATCCCACTAATCTATCTAACACCCTACGCGCCTGTTGTGCATGAACCAAATCATAGTCGATATCACGAGGATTATCAACCGCCTTTAATATCGCCTCTTTAGTGATCTCATGAAAAACAATACGTTTTGTTTTTTCGGGAATTAAACCCAACTCATCATATAAATGCCAGGCTATAGCCTCTCCCTCGCGATCTTCATCGGAAGCGAGCCATACAGTCCCCACATCTTTAGATAGCTTTTTCAGCTCCTTGACCACCTCCTTTTTGTCATCTGAGACAACATAATTCGGTGTATAATTATTTTCAATATCAATCCCAAAGTCTTTTTTAGCCAGATCCCTGATATGACCATAGCTCGATTTCACCAAAAAGTCTTTTCCTAAAAACTTTTCTATCGTTTTTGCTTTGGCCGGGGACTCCACAATCACCAAATTGCCTTCACTTACTATGCTCTTTTTTGCCATCTGCAACTTAATTAACAATTCTATTAAGCCGTCAAATTTAAAAAATTATCCCAACATATCTAAAAAGCTGATTTAATAATAAAATATATCATTCCAAAAGCTTTACTGAGAAAGAATATAATTTTCTTCAAATTACACCGTTACAAATTTAAATCGATAGTTTTGTTAAAAATGCTATTTTTGCTCAAAATTTCAATAATACAACTATGACAACAAATAATTCCAACATAAAAACAATACTCCGCTGGTTCTGGGGAATGGTGATATTCTCCTTTTTTATGGTTTTTTTATTGTTCTTTTTAATAGCACGTGGTTTTTTAGGCGTAATGCCTTCATTTGAAGATCTTGAGAACCCCAAAAACAGTATTGCTACTCAGATTATTTCTGAAGACGGAGAGTTACTGGGGAATTTTGCCATTGAGAACAGAACATTTATTGATTTTGATCAACTATCGCCTAATCTGGTAAACGCCCTGGTTTCCACCGAAGATGTGCGTTTTTACGACCACTCAGGTATCGATCCGCGTGGACTGTTTAGGGTAGCTATAAGAACCGTACTGATGGGCGACAAGGGTTCAGGTGGAGGTAGTACCATTACCCAACAGCTTGCCAAACTGCTCTTTCATGAACCTGCAAAAAACATATGGGAAAGAGGACTTCAAAAACTAAACGAATGGGTTATTTCGGTGAAGCTGGAACGCAGCTATACCAAAAACGAACTCATTACCATGTATTTAAATAAGGCAGAATATATTTATGATGCCTATGGAATTCAATCGGCTGCAAAAACTTTTTTTAATACTTCCACCGACACCATTAAGATAGAACAGGCTGCTACCCTGGTTGGTATGTTAAAAAACCCGGCTCTTTTCAATCCTGTAAGACGCCCTGACACCACAGAATTCAGAAGAAATGTGGTACTGAACCAAATGCGTAAAGCTCAGTTTATTACTGATGAAGCTTACGACTCCTTAAAAAACATTCCGCTTACGCTGGATTTTAACAGAACGGATCACAAGGAAGGCGTGGCTCCCTATTTCAGAGAATACTTGAGACTAAGCCTCAATGCCAATAAACCGGAAAGGGAAAACTATCCTTCGTATTTGCAGGATAAATTTACTGCCGACAGCTTAGAATGGGAAAATAATCCGGCCTATGGTTTTATCAATAAACAGTTAAAACCCGATGGCTCCCGTTATAATTTATACCGGGACGGATTACGAGTACATACTACGGTAAACTATAAAATGCAGGTTTATGCCGAAGAAGCCATCAAAAACCATCTGTCCAATAACCTGCAAAAGGCTTTCTTCAGGGAAAAGAGAGGACGCTCCAGAGCTCCTTTTACCAATAAGCTAAGCAAAGAACAGTACGACAATATCATTAATAGAGCCATCAAAAACTCAGAAAGGTATAGAGTACTAAAAAAATCGGGCTATAGCAACGATTCCATTATGAAATCGTTCGACACCCCTGTTGATATGCAAATATTCACCTGGGCCGGAGAAAGAGATACGGTACTTACCCCACTGGATTCCATTACACATCTTAAATTTTACCTGAGAGCCAGCCTATTCTCCATCGATCCATCCAATGGTTATGTAAAAGCCTATGTAGGAGGCCCTAATTTTAAATACTTTATGTATGATATGGCCACCCGAGGGAAAAGACAAGTGGGTTCTACCATTAAACCCTTATTGTATACTTTAGCCATGCAAGAGGGACTTACCCCTTGTGATATGGTACCTAATATTCCGCAAACATTTGTATTACCCGATGGCAAAACATGGACTCCCCAAGATGAAGGCAAACATCGCAAAGGTGAAATGGTATCACTAAAATGGGGACTGGCCAACTCTAACAACAATATCTCTGCTTGGGTCATGAAACAATTTAACCCCGAGGCGGTTCGTAATATGATTCATGAGCTGGGAATCAACAGTCCAATGCCTGCTGTCCCTTCCTTGTGCTTAGGTATTCCTGATTTTACCTTGGAAGAAATGACCAGTGCATACTGTACCTATGCTAACCAGGGCGTTCATATTGATCCTATCATGGTTACCCGTATTCAGGATAGGTACGGCAATGTGATTGCAGAATTCACACCTAATAAAAAAGAAGTAATTAGTGAACAAACAGCCTTCCTGATGCTAAACCTCCTACAGGCAGTGGTCAATCAGGGAACAGCCATACGTTTAAGATACACCTACCAGTTCACCGGACAGATAGGTGGTAAAACAGGCACCACACAAAACCAGTCCGACGGATGGTTTCTTGGTGTTACACCTAACCTGGTTACCGGCATTTGGGTTGGAGGAGAAGATCGTGATATTCACTTCGATGGTATTGGTCTGGGTCAGGGAGCTAACATGGCATTACCTATATGGGCATTGTATATGAAGAATATATATCAGGATGAAACCTTACCTGTTACCGAAGATGATGTGTTTGAAGAACCCATTAATTTTTCACTCAACATTAACTGCGATGGAGATAAGAAAGCCTCCTCAACCGTTGATGAAGAAAACAGTGGTAACGAGACAGAGTTCTTTTAACCCGTAAAGCAAGCCATATAATTTATTACAGCTTTAATAATGACAATATAAGAGAGATTTGCCTTTGATGGCAAGTCTCTTTTTTTTACGTGATTGATAAACTAAAGGGAGTATGGTATACCATTTTGATAATAAAGTGAGCACTTCGTATTATATCGATGAATTAATGACAGCCTCATTGCGAAGCATATTAATGCTCGGGTCATTAACCAATCGGCATTAGTAAAACACCAGAAAGTACGGGAATCTTAAATACTACGTCGCAACATACATCATCATAAGCAAACACAAATATAAAGTTTGGTTTATTATAGATTTGGATATTGCACTAAAAATAGGAATAAATAGCTAAATGAAATGCTAAGCAAATAATAATTTAAAAGCCTCTTCGAGCTTACTTACCTGCGTTACCTGAATATCGTATTTTGAGAAATCAAGACCTTTATTAAATTTCGGGATGATAATATGTTCGAAGCCAAGCTTAGAGGCTTCCCCGATACGTTGCTCTATCCTGGTTACCGGACGTATCTCTCCTGACAAGCCTACCTCTCCTGCCAAACATATTTTAGCCGATAATGGGATATCAATATTCGAAGAAAGAATAGCCGAAACAACGGCTAAATCAATAGATGGATCATTTACTTTTATTCCACCTGCTATATTTAAAATCACATCCTTAACGGCCAGCTTAAAGCCTGCTCTTTTTTCAAGCACCGCCAATAACATATTTAATCTGCGCAAGTCAAAACCCGTAGAAGATCGTTGGGGAGTACCATAGGCAGCTGTACTAACCAAAGCTTGTACTTCAATTAAGAAAGGGCGCATTCCTTCAATAGCTGCAGCAATAGATACACCACTTAAATTATCATGATAATGCGACAACAACAACTCAGAGGGATTAATCACTTCCCGCAAACCGTTGCCCAGCATTTCAAAAATGCCTATCTCTGCTGTCGATCCAAAACGATTTTTTATGGATCGTAAAATACGGTACATATGATTGCGGTCTCCTTCAAACTGAAGCACCACATCCACCATATGTTCCAACACTTTAGGACCGGCCAGATTACCTTCCTTATTAATATGACCAATTAAAATAACCGGTAAATTATTTTCTTTGGCCACTCTCAGTATGGAGCCTGTACATTCACGTATCTGGGATACACTGCCTGGCAATGACTCAATAGTTTCACTGCTCAATGTTTGAATAGAATCAATCACCACCAGATCAGGACCTACATTCTTGATATGCCCCAATATCCTTTCCATGGAGGTTTCGCTAACAACTAGGCAATTTTCACCTCCCTGATGTATTCTTTCGGCTCTCAGTTTTATTTGCTGCGGACTCTCCTCGCCAGACACATAGAGCACCTTACGCGAGGCTACCTTTAAGGCCATTTGTAACACCAGCGTCGACTTACCAATACCCGGCTCGCCTCCCACCAGAATTAAAGACCCCGGCACCATTCCTCCTCCAAGCACCCGATCCAACTCTCCATTGGAGGTGTTAATCCTGGGCAATTCAGAGATAGAAACATCTTTGATAGCTTCGGGTTTTGCAGGTGCTGATTGCAAAAAAGAAAAAGAAGGCGCCACCTTACTTGGCTTAACCACTAATTCTTCCACATAGGTATTCCATTGCCCGCACGCATTGCACTTACCTATCCATTTGGGCGATTCTGCCCCGCAATTTTGACATACAAAAACCGACTTTGACTTAGCCATAAAGAAGAATGATGGGTTTATTGATTTTTAATTTCTTTGGAAATGCGCTCAATAATATTGCTGGTCGAAAATCCATCCACAAAGGTAATCGTTTCCACCGAACCTCCTTTTTGAATGACTACATCATAGCCCACAATATCCTCGGCCTTATAATCGGCTCCCTTAACCAGTACATCCGGCTGAAGGGTTTTAATCAGTTCGTACGGCGTATCCTCATCAAAGCACACAACCAAATCGATAAATTCAAAGGCTGCCAGCACTATAGCACGACTATCCTCATCTACAATAGGACGATCGGGACCCTTTAAGCGTTGTACCGAAGCATCGGTATTTAAACCTAGCACCAGTTTATTTCCCTTTTCTGCAGCCTTAGCCAAATATTCCACATGCCCACGATGAACCAAGTCGAAACAACCATTGGTAAACACCACTCTTTCACCCTGATGCTGCCATCCCGAAACGATCTGTTGAGCCTTTACTGCTGAAACAATTTTTAATTTAAAATTTGATGCTGTTGATTCCATGAAATAAAATTTTCCGCTAACCAAAAAGTGATTTGCAATATAATAATAAAGTTAAAAGCAGCAGAATAACATTTGGCCTTTTAGTTGGTGCTTACAATAAAGTATCTGCTATCAAAAAAAACAGCTATAAACAACCGTTATTACAAATACACTATACTTTAAAAAACAAAAGTTCCTTTAAAACCCTTTTATTTTTTTGCACACAGCAAATCACCTTGCACATTTGCGCCCTGCCATTACTTGAGTAAAAAAAAGACTTTAGAGCCTACAAAAAACAAACCCCGGATAATACCGGGGTTTGTTTTTTAATACGTTTCAAATTACACCAATCTGTTTGTTTCCGTATCGGGAAACACAAAAACCGGTTTGTATTCCTTTGCTTCTTCAAGAGGCATGGATGCGTAAGTAATAATAATAATCACATCGCCCACAGCTACTTTACGCGCTGCAGCACCATTCAGACAAATAACTCCTGAACCACGCTCCCCTTTAATAACATAGGTCTCTAATCTCTCCCCATTGTTATTATTGACTACCTGAACTTTTTCGTTCTCTATTATGGTGGCCGCATCCATTAAAT
>JBFHKL010000194.1:0-8009 GCA_041595375.1 Saccharicrinis sp. | reverse complement strand
TGATGTTATCCGCTGCTCTGTTCACTGTTACGTTACTCATTTTTTAATTAAATTAAGGTTTTTCAATCTTTAAAAAGATGCTTTTTTCCCCTATGATCCTTTTGTTTAAACGTGACAAAGGTAATTTTTTTTTATTACTCGGCATGTATTTTATTAAACAGTATTGAATTAAAAGAGTTTATTTTAGTTTGGTATTCATGGAAACTAACCATATGGTTGATGATAATTAATTAAGTTGATTGGTAGATGTTTACCATCCAGATAGAATGTTTATACCAAAATTACCAGCATGTACCTTACCTTGATTGATAGGGAAAGCAAAGAAGGGTTCAATAATGATTGCTCCCAGTATGTTAAAACGAAGAGCTAAACCTGTACTCATCAGAGGAATTCGTTTGGTGTTTGAATCACTGGTAAAGAGGAATGTTGGTTGTGAGTCATTGTTCCAGGTTATTCCTGCATCATAAAATATGGCCAGTTCAGAAAAAAAGTATTGTGAACGGATCCAGGCGTAGTCGCGTGGCCCGGAGAAGGGGATACGCCATTCAAAATTACTAACTATGGCTTTTGATCCCCATAACTGGCTGGTTGAGATCTTGCCATCAGATTCGTCGCCAAAAAAATTACCGGCTTCGTAGCCTCTAACATACCAAGGGTAGCCGATGTAAATGTTAAATAGCCTGTCGTCATCACTGCCACTTCCATATCTTCCGTAATGATAAAACCTGAAAGCAAAGCTGTAGGGTTTAATACGGAAATATTTTCTGAAATCGAATAAGAAAGTATTCATATTGATGCCGCTAAAATAATGCTCGTAAGCCATTCTAACTCGTTTACCATCAATAGGAGAAGCCAGTCCAAAGCTTGAGTTGTCAATTACATAGGCTAAGTCAATAATGCCTGCTGTAAAGGGTGATGGAGAATCAATAAGTTTGCTTTCCTGTTTTGAAATAGAATAATAGTAATTGTAATCTTCTATTTTTTCGGTTCTGTAACTATAGCGGGCCGCTGCAATACCCCCTTCAATACGGTGCGACTTATTCAGTGGGTAATAGGCAAACAGGTTTAACTTATCAATAAATGTCCTGCGAAATATATAGGATAAGTTTTCTTCGCCCGTTGATTCATCCTCCTCGTAGCTGTAGTAGCCTGTTTGGTATGGTATATGTGATAGGCTTAAACCTGTTTTGATCGGACTTTTTTGGTTAATATAGGCTGCTTGTCCGCCAAAATCATAGATTTCACCGTTTATGCTAAGGCCTGTATATAACATATGGTTACCTAAGATGTCGCTAAAGCGGGCTTCGATACTGCCGCCCATCCCAGTGGCAAATCTTCCGGTCATCACCCCAACAGCTGTATTTCCAATGTAGTCCAATTTAAATCTTGCTTTTACCGGTTCTTTGCTCGAGTGATTGTTTTTTTGAATGATAGGGTTGGCCTGTAAATTTTGATCGACTATGGAAGGGAGCTCAGAATAAGGCATTAGTCGAGAGGCGTACTTATTCACCTTTCTGTCCTTAACGAATACAGCCGTTTTCTGAATTTGATCGATGCTTGTTCTTAAAACAGAAAACTCTCCTTCCCATAACATATTATAGTAAAGGTGATTTTGTGCAATCCCTATAGCCGGAGCGAGAGGCGTTATTCCGCTTATTCCTGTTGGATAGTTGGTGAGCTGATAAATTTGCTGCGTATTCTCATTTAAAGAATAGAGATTTCTGGTGCCATCTCTGTCGGATAAGAAATATACAGTAGAACCATCGCTACCTATGAGGGGGTTCACATTTTGAGCCCCATCAAAAGTGGTATAAATTTTCTTATTTTTATTTTCCACATTAATGGATGCAATATTGTATTGCGAATAGGTATACCTTTCTTGAGTTGGGGAAGGTTCATCGCTTATGTAAAATATTCTATTGCCTTTGCCAGACCATACGGGTTGAAGATTACAGGCTGCATCATTGGTAAGGTTGATGACTCTGTAATTATCAATATTCATTAAATAAATATCAGAGACGCCATTTTTTAGTCCTGTAATGGCAATGGTTTTATTGTTGGGCGACCAGGCAGGGTAAATAATGGCATCTAATGTGTCAAAGGTTCGCTGATCTGTAATCTTATTCTTTGCAACATCTAAAATTACTAATGCACTCTTGCCTTTAACATAGGCTATAAAAGCAAAATACTTGCTGTCGGGCGACCAAGTTCCTGAAGTCTCAAGATAATTAAAGCCATCTATCTGATCGTTGCGTGTTGAGGTGTATATTTTCTTAATTACTTCACCAGTTTGTGCATTGGCCAAGAACAAATCCATACTGAAGAGATCCCGCTCAGAAAGAAAGATTATTTTTTTGCCATCTGGGCTTACTGAAGGGGACAAGTTATATTTTCCACTGTTTCTTCGCGATAAAATCCTCTCTCCATAGATTGAAAAGGTTGAATCATTCAGGTTTTTTAACAGGTGAGTCTTTAGTTTATTTTTCCATAGGTTTGAGAGGGTATCCATAGGCATAAAAAAGACATCCGATATAGCCTGCTCAATTCCTTTGGCTGCCGTTTCTTTGAATAGATGAGCTATGTACTGTTCCCCATAGGTGTTTGCAATATAACTCCAAAAGGCTTGTCCATAGCGATAGGGTGAGTATCTGGTATTGATGGTCAATTGCTTGAGTGTTGGGAAGTTGTTGTTGATCAGGGCGTCACGCATCCAGAGTGCCGTATGGCTGTCGGTATTGCCTACCGAAAGATATTCGGCCATTCCTTCAATCATCCATAAAGGGATATTTTGAATAGCCATGATTCCCAGGTATGGATCCTTTTGTAATATATCGTACTGAAAAGCATGTACCATTTCATGCCCGAGCACATGGTTGGTTTGATAGGTAGAGTAACCTACGGGCATAATAATTCTTTTTTTGAAACCCTCGGTAACGCCACCTGTACCTATGCTAATATAACTATGAATAGCATTGGTTTGCTGAAAATCGACATGACTGGTATAGAGAAGTATGGGATTTTGAACCTTAAAAGTATCGAGTAGTAATTGCTGGTGATACCTATACCATTGTTCACTTCTTTGTGCCAGGTCTTTAATTAAGCTATCGGACGAATGGTAATAATAAATATCAAAATGTGTTGTTTTATATAATTTGAAATCAAATTGTTTATACGTGGGTTTGTTCTGTCCAAAGTATTGGGCAGAGGAGTTACTGATGGACAGGTAAAAAATCAGCAACATGAACAGGTATTTAAGGTATCCTATTGGCATCAACTCCTGGCATCATCGCATTTGTAATAAACAAGTTACAATCTGTATAGGTTATACGCAAATATTTACCGAGGGTTAATATTAAGAGTTAATCGCATAGTAGTTTATTTTTTATCTCCATAAATACTTATTTTATGTGTTTGTATTTATTGTGAACTATATGAGCTACAGGACTCAGCCGATGATTCATGGTTATGGCTTTGTGTAAGTGAATTCATAATAAGCAAAGTTTAACGTTTTTATTCCCGTTCAAAACCTTAAATTTGTAAGTCTGCCTGGCAGGATATGCTCACATTTATAAAGGATTGATATACCATGTTTTTAATATTTGATACCGAGACCACCGGACTTCCAAAAAGCTGGAAAGCACCTATTACAGATACTGATAACTGGCCAAGGATGGTTCAGTTGGCATGGCAGTGCCATGATATAGAGGGGAACTTTCTGTTTGCCAAAAATCATGTGATCACTCCCGATGGTTATGTTATCCCTGATGATGTAGTGTCAGTTCACGGAATCACTACTGAGATAGCTTACGAAAAAGGTATTCCTTTAGCCGAAGCGTTGGATGATTTTATGGCGGATGTAGCCAAGAGTAAGTTTATTATTGGGCATAATGTGAGTTTTGATATCAACATTGTAGGTTGTGAGCTCATACGTTGTAAAAAGGATGAACATGCTCTTTTGAGTGCTCTGCAGATCGACACCATGACAGGTAGCAAGGAGTTTTGTAACTTAACACGTGGTGGTAAACTAAAGAACCCAACGCTTACCGAATTACATATTAAGCTGTTTACCGTTCCTTTTGAGGAAGCGCATAATGCAGCAGCCGATGTGGAGGCTACCTCAAGGTGCTTTTTGGAGTTGATCCGTGTAGGTGGATTATCAGCCCAGCTATTACGCATGACAGAAGCAGAGTTGGAAGCATTTAAAAAAAATAATCCATCTGAAATTCAGCTTGTTGGTATAGAGTATGAGTCTTTTAAAGTGGATGTTTTTGAAGACGTTCCACTGGAAGAAGAAGAGCGAATTATTAGGGAGGCTGCAAAAAATGCACCTACCTTACCTTTTGTACACTTGCATGTTCACTCTCAATATTCAATATTGGATGGAGCCAATAAAACCGCTGCAATAGCAGCTAAAGCTAAAGAAGATGGTCAGCCTGCTGTTGCATTAACTGACCATGGAGGGATGTTCGGGATTAAGGAGTTTCATGTGGCATGTAAAAAGAATGGGATAAAACCTATTCTTGGGGTAGAGGCTTATGTGGCTCAGCGTGGACACCTTCGTAAGGATGATAAAACAGATTCGTCGGGGCATCATATAATTTTACTTGCTAAAAACTATAAAGGATATCAAAATCTATTGAAACTTGTTTCAATAGCTCACACCGATGGGTTTTATTATAAACCTCGTATTGATAAAGAATTGCTGGAAAAATACTCCGAAGGAGTTATTGTTACCAGTGCTTGTTTAGGAGGAGAGGTAGCTCAGCATATTATGCAAGGTAATCTGAGTAAAGCCAAAGAAACTGTACTCTGGTATAAGGATGTATTTGGTGAGGATTACTATCTGGAGATGATGAGGCATATTAACAACGATCCCATTTTACGTCGTGATACCTGGCAAAATCAGGCAAAAGTAAACAGGGTGTTGATGAAGTTAAGTAGAGAGTTGGGGGTGAAAATTGTAGCTAGCAACGATAGCCATTTTACTAACGAGGATGATGCTGAAGCGCATGATATGTTGGTTTGTCTGAGTACAGGCCGCGATTATACCGATCCTACACGTATGCGTTATTCTAAACAGGAATGGTTTAAAACCTGTGAGGAAATGAGTAAGCTATTTGCTGATATTCCCGAAGCAATTGAAAACACAATTGAAATTGCTAATAAAGTAGAGTTCTTTGAATTGGATAGTGCTCCAATTATGCCCCCTTTTAGTATACCGGAGGACTTTGGAACCTTTAATAGTTACAAAGAAAAGTTTAATGAGGAGGACTTAATAAAGGAGTTTGGTGAAGATAGATATACACGATTAGGTGGATATGATAAGGTGCTTCAGATTAAACTTGAGGCTGATTATCTCGAGCACCTTACCTATGAAGGTGTTAAGTTTCGCTATCCTGATAATTTTACTGACGATAAAAAAGAACGTATAGAATTTGAGTTGGATACGATAAAAACCATGGGTTTCCCGGGTTACTTCCTTATTGTGCAGGATTTTATCAACTGGGCTAAAGATAATGGGGTGCTGGTAGGACCGGGCAGGGGTTCTGCTGCAGGAGCAGCAGTGGCATACTGTATAAAAATTACTGATGTTGACCCCATTAAATACGATTTGCTATTTGAGCGTTTTCTTAATCCCGACCGTATTTCAATGCCCGATGTGGATATTGATTTCGATGACGATGGACGACAAAGGGTACTTGATTATGTAACAGATAAATATGGGCATGAAAAGGTAGCCCACATCTGTACCTTTGGTACTATGGCTACTAAGAGTTCTATTAAGGATGTGGCTCGTGCGTTAAATCTAGAGTTGGCTGAGGCTAACCGTTTGGCTAAAATGGTTCCGGAGGCTCCTAAGATGAGTTTTAAAAAGGCTTTTAAAGAGAATCCTGAACTGGAATTGGAGAAAAGCTCCTCGAATAGGCTGATTGCTCAAACCATGAGTTTTGCCGAAAAGCTTGAAGGTGCTGTGCGTCAAACTGGAGTGCATGCTTGTGGTGTGTTGATTGGTAAAAATCCACTTGATGAGCACTTACCTGTTATGCCTACCAAAGGTGAAGAGCTCCTTACTACGCAATACGACGGTAGATTTGTAGAGGATATTGGTCTGCTTAAGATGGACTTTCTTGGTTTAAAAACACTTTCCATATTTAAAGAGGTTCTGGATAATGTAAAGCTTTCTAAAGGTATTGATATTGATCTGGCCAAAATACCATTAGAGGATGAAAAAACCTTTGAGTTATTTGGTAAAGGAGAAACAACTGCCGTTTTCCAGTTTGAGTCGCCAGGGATGAAAAAGCACCTGAAAGGACTGCAGCCTAACCGTTTTGAAGATCTAGTGGCTATGAATGCACTCTATCGTCCTGGTCCGATGGAATATATTCCTTCTTTTATTGAACGTAAGCATGGTCGTGAGAAAATTATTTATGATCATCCATTGATGGAGCCTTTTCTGAAAGATACATATGGTATTACTGTGTATCAGGAGCAGGTGATGCTTCAGTCCCGGGCACTTGGTGGTTTTACCCGTGGTGACTCCGATTCGCTTCGTAAGGCGATGGGTAAGAAGATTATTGCCATGATGGATAAGCTTAAACTGAAGTTTATTGATGGCTGTTTGGCGAGCGAAGAGTTTGTAAATGCCTGTAAAAATGGTGAAACAACCATCACTAAGCCGGAAGATCTTATCGAAAAGATTTGGAAAGACTGGGAGGCTTTTGCCAGTTATGCCTTTAACAAATCGCACTCGGTCTGTTATGCCTATGTAGCCTATCAGTCGGGTTATTTAAAGGCTCACTACCCTGCTGAGTTTATGGCAGGCGTACTCAGTCGTAACCTTAGCGACATTACCAAGATTACCACTTTTATGGAAGAGTGTAAGAGAATGGGAATGGGAGTGTTGGGTCCGGATGTAAATGAAAGTTACCGCAAGTTTACCGTAAACAAAAGTGGAGCTATTCGTTTTGGTATGGCAGGAGTGAAAGGTGTTGGTGCCGGTGCTGTGGAAGATATTATTAAAGAGAGGGAGAAAAATGGCCCTTATAAGAGTATTTACGATTTTGTAGAAAGAGTAAACCTACAGTCAGTTAATAAGAAAAACCTTGAGGCTCTAGCTGCAGCTGGAGGGTTTGATGGTTTTCCTGAATTTCACCGGGCGCAATATTTTGCTTCTCTAAAAGGAGAGGAGTCTACTTTTATTGAAAACTTGAGTCGGTATGGACATTTGTTTCAAAATGATAGAGCTTCTGCTGCAAACTCCTTGTTTGGATCAGTAGGTGCCGGAGCAGCTATTAGTAAACCGCAAGCGCCTGACTGTGAGGAGTTCTCTATTCTGGAGAAACTAAATAGGGAAAAAGATTTAATTGGAATTTACCTGTCGGCTCACCCTTTGGATGTATATAAGCTGGAAATTAATCATTTTTGTACAACTAAGCTGGCCGAGTTGGAAGATTTGGAAAAAATGAAAAACCGTGATGTGACCCTCGGTGGAATGGTTGTTGCTTCACGTTCGGGATTAACCAAGAAAGGTAATCCTTATGGAATTATGACTCTGGAAGACTATTCCGGATCCTATGAGTTTGCATTTTTTGGTAAGGATTACCCTGATTTTGCCCGTTTTATGGTAGAAGGATATTATATCATGGTAAGAGGTAAAGTACAAGAAAAGCAATGGACTAAGAATGGCGAACTGGAAGTGAAAGTAAATAAGATGGAGATGCTTGATGGAATACGCGAGTCGCGTGTGTCAGGCATTAATATCTGCATTCCTTTGCAATCTATAGATGATGAATTGGTAACCGAATTAGCTACCTTGTCAAATGAGTCGGATGGAAATGTTACCCTTCGTTTTTCTATTTATGATAAGGAAGAAGGTGCCAATAAAGTTCAATTTTTATCACGCTCATCAAAAATTAAGTTAACCGATGATATTGTTGACTATCTTGAAAGTCATCCAGATATCTCATTCACTTTATCTTAATTTTTTAATATGATGTATGACCATATGT
>JBFHKL010000193.1:0-8122 GCA_041595375.1 Saccharicrinis sp. | reverse complement strand
TTTCTTCTTTTACCTTAGCCACAGGCACCTCTTTCGTAGGCGAGGCCTTTTCTTCAGGCGCCACAGAGGTATCGATAGTACAAGCCACCTCACCTACAGGAACTGTTTGCTCTGCTTCTATCAATATTTTTATCTTACCAGCTTTATCAGCATTTAATGTTAAGGTAGCCTTATCCGATTCTATTTCAGCTAATTCCTGATCTTTATTAACGATATCTCCATCATTAACTAACCAACTAGCTATTTCTACTTCTGTAATTGATTCCCCCGGAGAAGGAACTTTTATTTCGATGATCATATTAATTATCTTTTATCTTATTCAATAGTACTATATCGAGAATCTTGGTTTTTCAGAGAAATATCGATGTTGTTTTAATATCTCTTTACGATCCTTTCCTTCAACACATTGTAAGCCACAATATTTATTTTTAAGCTCACAATGACATTTTTTAAATATCTTATCAATAATTTCCTTTTGTCCTACCATATGCAAGCCATTTAGCCCGGTAGCCGGACTACCACTTGCGATACGAGCAACGGGCACCAGAGTAACTCCCTTAAACATTCCCCTGATATATTTCCAGGCTCCCATATTTTCAGGCTCTTCCTGTACCCAAAGATGCAGAATAGCATTGGTGTATTTATCTAAAACCTGCTGCAGGCGTTCTTTAGGGAAAGGATGCATTTGTTCAATGCGCACTAGGGCAATATCTCTGGCTTCTAATTCTTCTTTACGAGCAAGCAGATCGTAATATATTTTACCGGTACAAAAAACAACACGTTTTACCTTTTCCACATCCACCTGCTCATCATCAATCACTTCCTGGAAATGTCCATTTGCCAGCTCGTCCATCTTCGACACACACTTGGAATGTCGCAATAAGCTCTTGGGGGTAAATACAATCAATGGCAATCGAATATCCCATTTCACTTGACGACGAAGTAAGTGAAAGAAGTTTGCAGGAGTGGTACAATTAACAATTTGCATATTATTATTAGCTGCCATAGACAAAAAACGTTCAATCCTGGCACTCGAATGCTCCGGTCCTTGTCCCTCAAAGCCGTGAGGCAAAAGCAATACCAAGCCATTCATCAAGCCCCATTTTTCCTCTGCCGAACTAACATATTGATCAATAATTACCTGAGCCACATTGTAAAAATCGCCAAACTGAGCCTCCCAAATAGTTAAGCCTTTAGGAGTTGCCAATGCATATCCATATTCATAGCCCATTACGCCATATTCCGATAACGGGGAATTAAAAACCTCAAATCGCGCCTGATCATCAGAAAGATGTTTCAATGGAAAATATTGCTGATCAGCATTTTCTATAGTCAATCCTGCATGACGATGGGCAAAAGTACCCCGTACAGAATCCTGCCCGCTCAACCTCACCGGATTACCTTCGGTAACCAGCGATGCATAAGCCAACAACTCACCCATAGCCCAATCTAATTTATCCTTTGCCACCATTTTTTTTCGGTCATCCATAATTTTTTCCACCTTCCTAAAAAATGGCAAATCCTTTGGTAGGGTAGTCATCTTAGTGCTTAAATCCAATAGAACATCTTTATTCACAGCTGTATCTACAGGCACTAAAAAATCTTTAGGTTCCGAATATCTGAATTCCTCCCAATCGTCCTTTAAAAAACGTTGAATAACAACCTTATCAATCTTTTTTGATTTATCCAGTTGTTTCTCCAGATAAACATCAAAGCCATTTTGTAAGGCATCCAGTTCATCCTGGGTATATATTTTTTGTTTTAACAACAGGTCGCCATAAATATCCCTTGGATTATCATGCTTAGAGATAGCTTTATACAATGTGGGCTGAGTAAATCGAGGCTCATCTCCTTCGTTATGGCCGTATTTTCTGTATCCGAGAATATCGATAAACACATCAGAATTAAATTTCTGTCTAAACTCTACAGCCAGCTCCAAAGCATAAACAATTTCTTCTGCATCATCGCCATTGACATGAAAAACAGGACTCCTTGTTACCTTACCTACATCGGTGCAATACGTACTTGAACGAGCATCCAGGTAATTAGTGGTAAAGCCAACCTGATTATTTATCACAATATGAATAGTACCTCCTGTTTTATAACCACGTAACTGACTCATCTGAACCACTTCATACACCACTCCTTGAGCGGCTATAGCAGCATCACCATGGATAACAACAGGAATAACCTTGTCATGATCGTCATTATATTTATTATTAATTTTAGAACGGGTAATTCCTTCGATAATAGGCCCTACAGTTTCAAGATGAGATGGATTAGGAGCCAGATTAACCCTTACCTGATAACCATCTCTGGTAGTCACATCATTCTGGTAACCCAGATGATACTTTACATCACCAAGAGAAATACCTTCAGCATACTCATCACCAACAAACTCCTTAAAAATATTTTCATAAGGTTTTTTCAGAATATTTGCCAGCACATTAAGCCTACCGCGGTGGGCCATCCCAATCATCACTTCTTCAACTCCAAGCTCAGCTCCTTTGTTAATTAAGGCCTGTAAACCCGGAATAATAACTTCTGCACCTTCGAGAGAGAAGCGTTTTTGCCCCACAAATTTTTTGTGTATAAAAGACTCAAAACCTGCAGCCACACTTAACTGATCATAAATACACTTTTTTTTCTCTACCGAGAAATCAGGCTCATTACGTACCAGTTCCATTTTATCCTTGAGCCACTTAATCACCTCAGGATGCCGCACATACAAATACTCAACCCCAATGGATTTACAATAAGTTTGTTGCAGATGGGAAATAATATCCTTTAATTTTGCTTTACCAATACCCAAATCTTCCCCTGCCTGAAATTCAGTCTCCAGATCTGCTTGGTTTAAGCCAAAATTTTCGATATCCAGAGTGGGAAAATACTGCCGCCGTTGCCTAACCGGGTTTGTTTTCGTAAACAAATGTCCACGTTGACGATAACCATAAATCAGGTTAACCACATTAAACTCCTTACCCATACCTACCTGCACAGGAGCATTATAATTTTTCCTGGCAAAATCAAACCCTTTAAAAAAATGTTGATAGCTCTTATCAACCGAGTCTGGATTGTTTAAATAACTTTGATACAACTGTTCAATTGCATCAATTTCACTGTTTCCAACAAATGAAAATTCTTCCATAGTTTAATTCCTTACGCGCAATATTTACTTTTTACTGATTAAAATCACATTTTCAATGCAAGATATTAAAAAAGTCTGCGAAAAATTAAATCAGAGCAATAAGTTTTATTCCGCTGTTACAATAAATACTATTTTATCCAAATATTAAAGGTTTATTATAATTTTGCATCAGGTTTTCCTTTTTCTCAAAAAAAATTCCATACACCTATATGAATAACTTTTTACAGTATCTGGCGCAATACTATTACAATAAATATCAAACCAATATATCCGATTTTTGTTTTGTTTTTCCGGGTCGAAGAGCTGGGATTTTTTTTCAGCAACACTTAAGCAAGTTAACCACTAAACCACTCTGGTCACCAACCACTCTCACCATCAATGAATTTATACAAGGATTCAGCGAACATCCCGTTGCCGATAAAATAACCCTAGTTTTTGAGTTATATCTGGTTTATGAAGAAATATACCATTCAGGAAGCTCTTTCGATGAATTTTTACCTTGGGGTGAGATTATCTTAAACGATTTTGATGATCTGGATAAATATATGGCCGATGCCAAGCAGGTATTCTCCAACCTCCTCTCTATTAAAGAAATTGAAGATGACTACAGCTTTCTTACTCAAGAGCAAATAAATACCATCAAAAGCTTCTGGCACAGCTTTAATCCTGAAAAACTATCCGATCACCAGCAGGAGTTTGTTAAAATATGGGAAAAACTATACGAGGTTTATGAAACCTTTAACCAACGCCTGCTTGAAAAAAACATGACCTATGAAGGAGCTGTATACAGAAAAATAGCAACAGATATACTACAAAAAAAAGCTTTAAACATCCCCTACTCTAAGATTGTTTTTGTAGCTTTTAATGCCTTAAACAATTGCGAAAAAAAACTTTTTAATCACTTGATGATAAGCAATAAAGCTGATTTTATTTGGGATATTCCTCATTGGTTACTATCTGAGAAAACCAAAAACATTCATCCTTTTGAACGCACCAAAGAACATGAGGCTGTCAAATTTATAGAACAAAACCTGATCCATTTCCCTTCTCCTCACGATTGGCATTTCACAGAAAATACGGAGCTGCCACAGATAAAAATAACCTCGGTAGCATCCGATACGGCCCAAACACAAATTGTCAACGAATTTCTGCAAAAACATAGCTCGGCTCAGCAAAGCACAAACCAAGCTGATCCATTGTCGTCAGCCTTAAAAAACGCGGTTATTCTTACCGATGAAACCATGTTACTTCCTGTTTTACATGCCATTCCGCAAGGCAATGAAAAAGTGAATATTACCATGGGCTACCCAATAAAAAACACCCCTGCTTATGGCTTACTGGAACAAATTTTCGATCTTCAAAAGAATTGCAGA
Organism: Saccharicrinis sp.; assembly: GCA_041595375.1. Lineage (GTDB taxonomy): Bacteria > Bacteroidota > Bacteroidia > Bacteroidales > Marinilabiliaceae > Saccharicrinis. The sequence goes on along the minus strand of JBFHKL010000193.1, from coordinate 3,601 downwards.
AAGACAAAAGCAGGAAAAACCTGGTTTTATTTCAGAAATGTTTTACCCATCTTAACTCATCAATACATTGAACCCTTGCAACCAAAACTGCATGCCGATCTGGCCAGAATGATTACGCGTCAGAACAAAACGTACATCGAAGCCAATGAACTACATCAAAGTAAGCTACTAATTACTATTTTTCAGGCCATTGAAAATAATAACGATTTTTCAGCCTATCTAACCAATCTCCTTCACCTGATACATAATGAGTTATCCGATGCAGAAAACAACCAGCTGATTGAAAAGGAATTTATTTATCAACTATTTTTATCAGTTACCCAACTTTCTGATTTAATTAAAAAATTGAATATTACAATTCAAAAAGAAACATGGATTAAACTTTTTAAACGGGCTGCCGACCTAAAGAGTATTCCCTTTAGCGGTGAACCATTAAAAGGATTACAATTAATGGGTATATTAGAAACCAGAGCACTGGACTTTGAAAACCTGATTGTATTAAATATGAACGAAGGTATATTCCCTCAAACGGGAGCCACCAATTCGCTTATCCCATATAGTTTACGAAAAGCCTTTGAGTTACCAACTATCGAGCATCAGGACTCAATTTTTGCATACTACTTTTATCGATTAATTCATCGCGCAAAAAATGTTCAGTTACTATATAATTCATCGGCTCAAGGAATGCAAACCGGCGAAATGAGTCGCTTTCTTTTTCAGTTAAAATACGAATATCCTACAGATAGACTATGCTTTTCTACGGCTGTGGATCATGTAAACATACATACGCCAAAAAATTACTTTGTTGATAAAGATGAGCCTACTATGCAGATTCTTCATCAATATTTAGATGACGGGGATAGAAAACTCTCACCAAGTGCATTGAGCACCTATTTTGAATGCCCGATGCGCTTTTACTATAAATACATCCTAAGAGCCTCTGAACCCGACGAGATATCCGAAGAAATAGATCCACGTATCTTTGGAACACTATTTCATGAAACCGTTGAAGAACTATACAAACCTCTAATTCACAAAGAAGTCAATCCGCAAGATATCCAGGCCATTGCCAAGGACAAGCAAGTCATTAATCAAGCTTTGCAAAAAAGCTTCAGCAAATATTTTAGTCAACAGCTTAACCAAAATGACTTTATAGATATCCAGGGCAAAAATATATTAGTTTACGACATCATCCTTAAGTATATACAGCAATTTTTAGGCGTAGAACAAAAACATGCACCTTTTGTATTGAAAGGTCTGGAGAAAAAGGTATTTTCTACCTTAACTATCGAAAATAACCATAAAGTAAACATTGGTGGTACCATTGACCGCTTAGACGAAAAAGATGGAGAAATAAGAGTTATTGATTACAAAACCGGTTCAGGAGATGACTACTTTGCTGACGTAGATGAGTTATTTTTAACTACAAAGCACAAAACAAAAAAAGCTATTTTCCAAACCTTATTATACAGCCACATCCTTAAAAACGAAGCAATAAGCGAAAAAAACTACCTTCCCGGTGTAGTCTGGATTAAAAAGATATTCACCTCTCCTGATTATGCCTTAAAAAAAGGTAGTGCTTCAAGAAATGAGAAACTCACCCTAAAGCTTGTAGAACAGGAATATATTGACAAACTAAAAAAAGAATTAAGCATTTTATTTAATCCGAATATTCCTTTTAAGCAAACAGACCACAGCGACAATTGTAAAACCTGTAATTATAAGGGCATTTGCGGAAAAGTTTAATATCATTCAATAATTGACTGTGCTTAAAAAGCAGCTAACAGTGCTGTACACTATTTGCAATGACCTGTTAACTTGCCTGTTAAGAAAAAACAAGCAAAAAGCTATTTCAACAAATCCGGGCGACGTTGCTTGGTTCTTAGAAAGGCCTGTTGCTCTTTCCATACTTCAATTTTTTTGGTATCTCCGGAAAGCAATATATCAGGTACTTTCAAGCCTTTGTAATCAGCAGGTCTCGTGTACACAGGAGGTGCTAATAAGCCATCCTGAAAAGAATCTGTCAATGCCGAAGTTTCATCGGATATCACACCTGGTATTAAACGAATTACAGAATCGGCAATAACAGCAGCAGCTAATTCTCCACCAGTAAGAACATAATCACCTATGGATAACTCAAGGGTAATAAAATGATCCCTTACCCGCTGATCAACTCCCTTATAATGACCACAGAGAATAATTAAATTTCCTTTTAAAGATAATTGATTGGCAATACCCTGATTTAAAGTTTGTCCATCGGGTGTTACATAAATAATCTCATCATAATCCCTTTCCTTTGTAAGCTTTTCTATTAAAGTGGCAATTGGTTCAATTTGCATGACCATTCCAGCGCCACCACTAAAGGCATAATCATCTACTTTTTTATGCTTATTAGTAGAGTAATCTCTGATATCGTGACACACCAGCTCAACTAAGGATTTCTCTTGTGCACGTTTTATAATCGATTCACTAAAGGGTCCCTGAAACATATCGGGGAACAAGGTCAATATATCAATTCGCATTCTTTCTGTTTTGCCACAAAGATAAATTAAATAACTTGCAAAATATTCTACAACAATGCTGGTAACTTTAATTTTTTTGAAAAAACAATATCATATATTCATGTTAAGTCATAAAAAAGTTTGAGTTTTTAAGGATATATAATATATTCGTACTATAATACTAATCAGGAAAACAAGGTTTTTTGCTTCACTGCAGAGAATCTATTGAACCACGAACTTTTATGCTGATGGAAGCTAATGATCTAAACAAGTCTGAAGAAAACAAAGAATTAACGCCGTCTAATTCTCCAGAAAATACTCAAAATGAAAAAACAGAACCTACATTAGAGAGTCAAAATGAATCGGCTGAAGCAGAAAAAGAAACTGCAGTTAATAATTCTGAGTCATCAAAAGAGGTTACTGAAGAACATATACCCTCTTCTGAAACAGAAGGTAAGGAATCGGAATCTGCTGTAGAGAAAGATTCGCCGAAGACTGAAACTTCTGAAAAAGAAGGAGATCAAGAGCAAGAAAAAGAGGAGAAAGTGGTTTTAGAAAAAACCGACTTAACCGTTTTATCCAGAGAAGAACTGGTTAAACGCTTATCTTTTATAACTAAAAACTTTGATATTGCAGAGATCAAAGATGAAGTAGATGAGATAAAATCTCTTTTCTATAAGTTATACAACGAAGAACTAGAGCAACTGAAGAAAAACTTTGTCGATTCAGGCGAATTGGCAGAGAATTTCACCGCTCCTCTGGATAGCCTGGAAATGGAAATCAAAGAATTATTAAAAGATTTCAAACACAAAAGGTCAGCGCTCGTTAAGAATCTGGAGGAAGAGAAAGAACAGAATCTGATTGCTAAAAACGAAGTTATTGAGGCTATTAAAAACCTGGTTAATCGTCAGGAATCATTAAACGAAACATTTAATGAATTCAGAGCTCTGCAGCAACGTTTCCATGAAATTGGACCTATTCCTCAGAATAAAGTTCGGGACGTATGGGACACTTACAATCTGCACATCGAAAATTTTTACAACTATGTAAAAATCAACAAGGAACTTAGAGACCTGGATCTAAAAAAGAATCTGGAATTA
>JBFHKL010000192.1:0-8234 GCA_041595375.1 Saccharicrinis sp. | reverse complement strand
TAAATTTTTGTTTAATTTAAATAGTTTATTGGGGTAGGCGGACACATATACAATATTGTTATAAACAGAGATGTCATCTATTCTTAAGTATTGTCGAGACCCTTTCCCGATATTCTTATAATTATTTATAAAATTACCCCTCTGGTCAAAACAAAACAAAGCCTTTGCAATTCTCCTATCAAAAATATAAATCCTATCATTAGTTACAATAACTTTTTCGATTTCACCTATTTTGGATTGTTGACAATATTCCAAATTCACAAGTGAATCAATTTCAATGAAAGAAGATAATTTTTTAGACACTAGAATATCTTCGTTATTAATCTGGATTACCTCTACTTTGGCATTGTCGCTACTTCTTTCTTCTTTAGATCTGCACGAAAAAAGCAATATAGATAATATTATAATTGGTGTAATTTTTTTCATCTATGTTAATTTTATTAAATTCAAACTAATTATAATAAGGGTTAAGCTAATACTTAACCCTCATTTAATCAATATTATTTTAACATTCGCCTTCACCTTTTATATAGCAAAAGTCATCACTTCCATCTTTATCACATGAAGATCCTGTTGAACCTTCTGTACAAGTTGCTTGTTTTCCTGTCCTACCATCACTACATGTACAAGTGCCATCCTGCTGTAGCCCCCATACTTCAGTCTCATCACCTTCTCCCGAAAAGTAATCAGCACAAGCAATGCTAATTAGGTTTTTAAGGGATAATGAAGAAGAATTATCATCATTTGAATGATTAAGTACATTAACATTTGCTACTGCCAAAGCAATAAAAGCTAATACCAATATTGTGTTTTTTATTTTTTTCATTTTATTGATTAATTTTTAATGAATACTTATTTAATATATTTACATAAGCTTATTGGATATGCTTAAAAAACATCATCCTGTTTAATTTTACAGATTTATACTGAGATGTTTTGTCTTTTTTGTTAAAGACTTTTTTTATTTCATAAACATATTACCTCCTTTCTATATTAAGCAAAGGATGCCTGGCAGGAAGCGGTTTGTTTGCGCATATTGGCTTCCTGCCTTTTTCCTTTCGATCAAGACTAAAATGCTTGATCTCATGTATCTATTCTAAACTATTCAACTATGGTAGGTTTTTGATTATATTTTTCATTAAGTATTTAAAGGACTCTAAATAATCTTTTGAAACTGGTATAACAAAAACAAAATTGCTATTCTTTGAACTGTAGGTTAGCAATGGATACCTAAGTCCTTCTGAGTAATGAAAAAATTGTTGGTTTTCGACAATAGGGGCATCTATATTGTTATATCGTATAAATTTTTTCAGGTATAAATTATTAAATGGAGTAGCTATAAAAAAGTCAAATTTAGGTTGCTCCTTTTCAAATTTACTCAACAGTACTACTGCAGAATCAATACATGTACCGCATCCTTGCTCTGGTATATAAAGCATAAACTTCTCCTTTAATGAATCCGGCAATTCCAAACCACTAAAATGATTTACATTATTCAGCACTAGACTTGTATAGTAATTGGCATTTTCTATTTGGGCTTTTGTTTTTTTTATCACTGCGTCATCATCGTTACCCGACTCAACAATGACCAATAAATATAAATTTAGCCCAACCAAAAGAGCTATTACAATTTTTGATTTCATTATTACATATTTTATGTTTGTTATTTTTTCATAATAATTCACTGAACCAACTCTGGCTCCAATTCAACACTTTCGTTTTCTTCTTGCCTCCCTTCTCCTTGTTCCTTTCTCCCTATTCGCCATCTTTTCTTATTCCCTGTTTCCTTATGTCCTGTATCTTTTCCTCTTCTCTGTTTAATTCCTTTTACAAACATGGGTAGGTAAACAAACAGAGCCAACAAAGAAAAAATCAATCCTCCCATGGTTCCCATAGCCAGGTTATACCAAAAGGGTTCTTTGTTTCCATGTATTAAAAAGGGCACCAGCCCCAATACCGTGGAAAATATCGTTAACAATATGGGTACTACTTTTTGCTGCAGGGCTTTGATATATTGCCTGTCGGACGAAAGCAGGGGCTTTTGCTTACGAACATGGTTCAGATCGTTGATCAGGTACAGGGCAGAGTTTACCGTTAGGCCGCTTAATAGCAAAAAAGCAGCATATCCTCCCTGACCAAAGGCTATTTCAAAAATGTAAAAGGTAAGGAACACACCGATAAAGGATAGCGGTATCATGGCCAACACCAATAAAGGTTGTTTGAGCGATTCAAACACCACAGCACAGATGCTAAATATAATAACCAACACCAAGAGAATGAACCATAGGTAATTGTTGTTTTTGCTGTCTTTTGACCATTCGCCACCATAAAAAGTCTGCTGCTCCAACCTGAAACCGATGGGCAATTCATCCTGCATTTTTTTAATGACCTTGCCGACCAGGTATTCTTCTTGTCCGTAGGAACCTATAAAGTTAAACTCCACCACCATGGTGTATTCCATGTTCTCCTTATTGATCAGGTCAGTTACCCTTTCCTTTTTCAAACTTCCCAAGTGATCCATACGAGTCAGCTTTTCTTTACCCACCGAAAGTGCCTGGTTACCAAACTGCCAGTAATCCGGTATGAGCGATGTATTAGCTTTTAATATCACTTGCTCACGGTTTCCTTCATTCAAAAGGCTCATTACATAACTTTCATCTTCCGATAACTTTTTTAATTCCCTGAGTACACTTCCCTGACGAACTCCTGTACCGACCAATTTATTTTTATCCAGTTCTACAATATGCTCTCGATGAATATAGTTATCTCTTGTTGCTCTACCATTTATAAAAATACTATTGTCCTCCACCCTTTGAATATCCAACAGGTAGCCTTTAAAGGTTTGGGCATATCCTTTTAATTTTTCTAAGTTATAACCATAAAAAGTTACTCGTGAGTTTCTTCGGGCTTCATTCAATGAATTGTCAAAGGCTCGCCCCACACCACTTATTTGCCAGTCACCAACTCCCATTTCTGTGGCCAGGTTTTCCAGCTCCGATTTTAAAGTATGCGGAAACCCGGTAAACTCCTGTTCGGGGGTAAACAGTATTTTTATATGCGAACTTCCTGCACTATAAATATTTGTCTGAAACTGTTCCACCTCTTCATATTGAGTCAGAAAATTTTCCATACGACGTATAATTTCATTGGTTTTTGCCAGAGTGGTGCCATCGTACATATCGGCACTTACGTTAAGGGCAGTTCGCCTTGCCGACTGGTTTCCTTTGTTATGTTGGGTTTCCTTGATAAAAAGACGCAAAGCTCCACCCAATGCATAATCGGCTACTTTACGGATGTTTTCGTTATAAAACTGCGAACCCAAAGTGGCATTGTAGCTTTTTATGTGCCATTGTTCTCCTTGAATGGATGTAGGCAGCAAAAATACAGGCAAACCAAAACCTAATACAGCAAGCCATACAAAAGCCCTTCTAAACCTTGCCATGCCGACAAATGCCACTCTGGTTCTCCGATACCATTGCACCAAACGTTTTTTTATACGACTTGTTCGTTTTTCTGCCGGACGAGGTAAAGGAAAACGCTGCAAAAGTGCAGGAACAAAAAACAAGGAGATCAATAAGGATACACCCAGATTAATGATAATCACATACACAAAGTCGAGCAACATCAACTGTTGCTTTTCATCAAGAAAGAAGACCACTACCAATGCGCCTACTGTAGTTAGCGTAGCTGCCAGTACGCCTCTGAAAACTGAGATACCTTTACCTATGCGCAGGTGGTCGGCCATGACGATGGTATTGTCAATGATGATGCCAAGTGATATGGTCAGCCCTGCCAAAGAGTAAATATGAATCTCTACCCCGAACAAGTGGTAAAAAATAAAGGCGATGAGTATATTGCCCAACATGCTGATCAGGATGACCAACAGGTAACGCTTGCTCCTGCTAACCAGCCATACAAAAAGCAGCAACACAAAGAGCGAAAGCCCGATGCGTAAAACAATCTTGGAAATTTCTTCCTTAAGAAAAGTAGTGCCATCATAAGATATATCAAGGGAATAACCTTGGGGAAGAATCTCCCTTAGTTTATCCAATTCGTTTTTAATATCGCTGCCTAACTTTAAATGATTGGCATGAGGGGCAGCGGCAATACGAACGGTAATTGTATTTAGCCCGTTGATGCGGTAATAAGAGGACGGGTTGCTCTCTTCTCGGGATATACTGACCAGTTGTGTTAGGGTAAATAAACGTTTATCTACTTTTATCAATATCTTATTCCAATCCGGTATATTATTGTCTATTCCTTTTAGTATTAACGGAACAGTATATGTTGTATTTTCATTTATTTTATCAATAACTGTTCCCAGGCTTGATGAACGAAAATAGGTTTGTATGGCCTTGCTCACCTCTTCTTTGCTTAATCCTAAAACCTGTAACTGTTGATAATCATACTTCAGATTCCATTGCAGAGATGAATATCCACCAATATAAACACTATACACTCCATCTATTAAGGATAACCTTTCTTTAACTGTCTCTTCGGCTACTTTTCCCACTTCCCATCTTCTGTCGGGTCCATTCATGGTGAGCACCATCAATTGCTCTGCCCTTTCTTCGTCTTCAAGGCCGGAAACCTGTACTCTGGGGTAAGAAACTTCAGGTGGCAGTTTCGAGTATATTTGCCGAATCAGGGTAGACACCTCAAAACGGACGGCATCCATATCGGCATTTTCGTCCATTTTTAAGGTAATTCGCCCGTTACCATCCCCGGTTTTAGAAGTGAGCTTTTGTAGGCCTGTTAAATTGGAAAACAGTCCTTCTTGTTTAGTGGTCACTTCACTATCTACCACTAAAGCACTAGCCGCAGGGTAGCTATAACTAAGAATTACAGACGGAAGGTCACGACTGGGCATTAGCTTTACCTTTAGCAAAGGTGAAAGGACCAAACCAATTACAATCAGAACTCCGAAAGTGATAATAAGTTGAAAGTAGGATTTTTGAAACATTGATTACTATATAGTTAGATTTTAAATTATATAAACCATACGATACAATTGAGTAATTCACCTACTTTAAACTTTACAATACATTATTCATTAAACTATAAAAATAACTTTCAGTAGGTGAAATATTATTTTTAATTGGAATAAATATATTTGTTACAGATAAGTCTTTATTCGTTACAAAATAAAACATTTTATTACCTGATAATCCAAAAGCCTTAACAGGAAGATCTCTACGGATACAATAAATTGGAATTTCAAGCTCATTCACCCTTGTAAATGAATTTACATGTACAAACTTGTCCGTATTACCAAGTATTATTATGCTTAAATTAGGATGCTGTTTTTGAAACTTTTTTAATAATTGTATTTCGCTTGAAACACATACCCCGCAACTAAATTGACTATAAGCAAGAACAAGAGTCTTTCTAGCAAATATATTTTTTATTAATACGCTATCTCCATTAACCTTAAAAACATAGTCACATGAGTTTAAGCTAGTAAAGTTTGTGCCTGAACCATCATTTAAACTGCTTATTATTCTTTCATTACTATTGTTTAGTTCAATGTTTTCCTGAGCAAGCTCTTCTTCTTTGTTTTTACATGTTTTTACAATAAGTAATAAATAAATATTAAGCACTAAAAGACAAGCTATTAAAAAATATTTCATTATATAGTTTATTTCAGATTATCAAACAATTTACTATTAACTTTAAATTTAAAAATGATAGGATTGCTTTTAGGAGTTATTTTATTTAATAATGAGGTAACTTTCTGTCCTTCTCTAGTATAGGTAAGCTTATTTTTCCTTTTTTCGATAAAAGTTAAAAATGAAAATGCATCATAAGTTGAATAAAAAGTATCAGATGTTGGATCTGCATATGCTATAAGAGAAAGGCTATGTGGAAGCACGGCTTCATTATTTAGTTTTGAACAATATACTGATGACTCATGTTTTTTAGAGAATATAAAACTTTTATACGTAATCTTATTCTCATAAAATAGATATCGAAATATTATATAATTTGATGTTTCAAACTGTCCACTAAGTCCAAAGGCATACTTTTTTTGCATTACAACATCCTTTTTAATTGAGCCACTTAGTTTATGTTCCTCTACAGAGTTATTTTCGGGGATAGAGTGTTTCCCAAAATCTACTTTATACGTGTTTTTGATACCATTATCATCGAATTCCCTAAGAATATAATCTTGAATAAATGGTCTGAACAGGATTCCATCCTTTGTTTTAGTAAACATATGTTGACTTGTAAAAAGTCTGCCCTTTCCATCCCATTTAAAATATTCTGATACAACTTGCCCATTATTATTCAAATAATATACAGTTCCTCGCGCTCTATCTACTACTGAAGTACCTGACCACACATAATAATTACCATGTGATGTTTTGGCAAAAGAAATGGCGCTAACACTTAATTTTATTTCACCAATAAATTTACCTTGATAATCATATCTAATTATTTTCTTTCTACATAGAACCTCAATTAGCTTATTGTCAGTATCAATCCAAAAATCTCTTAGTACTGTAAATTCCCCAGGTCCTTTCCCTATATTTTTTATTTTAAAACAAAATTCTCCTTTTGTATTAAAAACGAAAATAATTTTTTGGTGTCGATCAGCTATAAAAATATTATCTTCATTTACAACTAATTTATCTACTCTTCCTATTTGGCATTCAATAGATGTTTCTAATGGAATTAGTTCACTGTCAGAGCAGTATTCACCAAGTAGTGTTGGTTTAATTTCTTTTGGACTTGAGATGACAATCGTGTTCTTTAAGTCATTTTCTTTCTTACTACCGCAATTTGTTAAGAAGAATAAGAAAAATAATGTGTATGTATAGAGATATTTGGTCATGAAAATTATTGCATATTAAAGGTAATACTATAGACACTAAACATAGGCCTATTAATTTAGGCCTATTAATTAAATTTTACCAACATCCACCAACAGAATAATAACAAGATTCAGGACCACTACAAGCTGTTCCTGAATCTGCATCACACCAATCCTCACAACCAGTCCCAGATAGGCCTGTATCAGGATCATAAGCCTCGCAATTTTGGTCGTTTACAAAATCACAATATATTATTTCAGCCTGAGCTTCATTAATAGACATCATTTTTTCCAGTGTAACAAAAGATAAGCTATTATTACCGGATAAAACACTCAAATTAATAGCCACTACAGAAATTATTACTATACTTCCAAATATTTTCTTTTTCATTTCATAATTATTTTGTGATTACTTTGTTTTTGACATAAGTAATCTTCATTATTAAAAAAACTCACAAGATTAAGTCGGTTTGTGAAACATATTATTACTAGAAACAGATTATTATCTTTGTCGCCACACCTCCTTTCATAGCATTGGATAAAGGTGTTAGGCAGGGAGTTGTTTGTTTGCGCATACTAGCTTCCTGCTTTTTACCTTTGGGTTTAATATTTATACTTGAGCTCTCGTATTTATTTTTAATTATTGTTGCTTCTTCTTTAATTTCAGTTACTGCTTTTGAAGGCACCTTTTCTTCTTTGGTTAATATCCTATTGGCCATATCAAGTGCTTTGTGATTTAGGTTGTTTTCGTCATACAACTTTACCAATAAATACAGAGGATATAAACGAGAAGGACACATTTCACTTGCCTTATCATACATTTTTTCTGCTTCTGCAACTTGAGCCAATTCTTTATATACATTACCCAAGGTGCTATACAAAATGGTATTGTTTAAATCAACTTTAGCTTGTTGCAGAATAGTTTGTGCTTCAGCGTAATCTTTATTCATTTCAAGTGCTTTGCCGTATTGAATTAAAAACTCGCCGTTGTTTTTGTTAATGGGGTAGGCCTGCTTAAAGTCTTCTATACTTTCTGGGTAAGCACTTACATTATAAATATCAGAAGCATCTTTCCAGGATACATAGGCCATGTATGTTTGCTTTAAACTAGGAACGGATTTATATGCAGTTAAAGAGGTTAATAATAAACCTAAAGAAGTTAGAACAAACACATTTTTCCTTGATTGAGCGATTTTGAGCATACTTTTAGCTTGCAAACTGCATAAGCTAACCAATAATACAACTACAACTGCTTTTATCATGAGTATTTCAGAAGGATATCCAAACATTGAAAATCCTCCAACAGCTATAAGTCCAGCAATAATTACCTTTTGATAAGACTGTTTATGATTAATAGATAATATAATCAATGTAATAACAGTTAATAATATAACTGTTCCAACTACTCCTTTTTCTGTAC
>JBFHKL010000191.1:0-8237 GCA_041595375.1 Saccharicrinis sp. | reverse complement strand
TTTTCGTTCTTTTTTACAGAGCTCTGATAATCAGAATCAAAAATCATTTAATTCCTGTAAATTTTTTTATTTCATTTAGCTTATTGAGTGCTTCCATAGGGGTGAGGTTATTGATATCCGTATTTGCTATTTCATCTCTGATTTGTTTTAGCACTGGATCGTCCAACTGGAAAAAGCTCATTTGATAACCTTCCCTTTGCTTTCCCAGGTCATTTACTGGCTTAGATAAACTTCCTTTACGATTTGCCCCTTCCAGCTCTTTAAGTATATCATTAGCCCTTGCCACAACACTCTTAGGCATTCCGGCCATACGTGCTACATGAATACCAAAGCTATGTTCGCTACCACCCCTGACTAATTTACGCAGGAATATGACCTTATTGTCCACTTCTTTCACCGATACATTATAATTCTTACATCGGTTAAAAGAACGCTCCATTTCGTTTAATTCGTGATAATGCGTAGCAAATAATGTTTTTGCCCTTGCTCGTTTATTTTCGTGAATATATTCAACAATACTCCAGGCAATGGAAATACCATCATAAGTACTGGTTCCTCGTCCTAGCTCATCAAAAAGAATTAAACTACGGGGTGAAATATTATTTAAGATACTGGCTGCTTCGTTCATCTCAACCATAAAAGTGGATTCTCCAGCCGATATATTATCCGATGCTCCCACCCGAGTAAATATTTTATCTACAATACCAATTTTTGCCGATGCTGCGGGAACAAAAGAACCAATTTGCCCTAGGAGTACAATTAGAGCTGTTTGTCGCAACAAAGCCGACTTACCAGCCATATTAGGCCCCGTGATCATAATCACCTGCTGATTTTCACCATCCAGATATACATCATTAGGAATATATTCTTCATCTACAGGCAACTGTTTTTCAATAACCGGATGCCTTCCTTCTTTAATATCAATAATATCGTTGTCAGAAATAAGTGGACGCACATATTTGTTTTGCGCTGCAACAGTAGCAAAAGACAACAAGCAATCAAGTCGTGCAAGCAGACTGGCATCCAACTGAATGGCAGCTAAATAATCACTCAGGCTCATCACCAGATTATTAAAAAGCTGAGTTTCAAGAGTAAGAATTTTCTCTTCAGCCCCTAAAATCTTCGCTTCATACTCTTTTAATTCTTCGCTGATGTAACGTTCGGCATTAACAAGGGTTTGTTTTCTGATCCACTCAGCAGGAACCTTATCCTTATGTGTGTTTCTCACTTCGATATAATAGCCAAAAACGTTGTTAAAGCTAATTTTTAATGACGAGATGCCTGTCCTTTTTATTTCACGCTGCACCAGGTTATTTAAATAATCCTTACCCGAAAAAGCAATATTTCTTAGTTCATCCAGCTCCTCATTAACCCCTTCGCTCATCACATATCCTTTATTAATTTGTGTAGGAGGATCTGCAACTATTTCCTTTTCTATTCTGTCACGTATTGCCGCACAAGGATTAAGCTGATCACCAATACTTTTTAATGTATTATTATCAGCACTTTCACATCCTTTTTTTATAGGCTCTATGGCCATCAGGGCCATCTTGATCTGAACCACTTCACGCGGAGAAACCCTGCCAACAGCCACCTTGGATACCAGACGTTCCAAATCACCCACCACACGAAGATGCTCCTCAAGTTGCTCTTTTAAATCAAGATCTTTAAAGAAATATTCCACAGCAGAAAGTCGATCTTCTATGAGTTTCACTTGCTTTAAAGGAAGAGCCAGCCAACGTTTGAGCATCCTACTTCCCATTGGAGAGATGGTTCGATCAATAATCCCAACCAATGAGTTACCTCCGTCATTTACGGAACCAAATAGTTCAAGATTTCGAATCGTAAACTTATCCAGCCATACATATTTATCTTCTTCAATACGCGAAAGTCCTGTTATATGCTGAACTCTATTATGCTGTGTAATATCAAGATAATGCATCACGGATCCTGCAGCCACAATTCCATATTTCAGATTATGCACACCATAGCCTTTTAATGACTTGGTCTCAAAATGTTTCAATAACCTGTCATGAGCAGAATCTTCACTAAAAACCCAATCCTCCAACCCATAGGTATAAAACTTATCGCCAAATTTCTCCACAAACAAACTCCGCTTGCTTTTCTCAAATAAAACTTCCTTGGGTTTAAAACCATTTAAGAGCTTATCTATATACTCGAAACTACCCTCAGCAGTAAAAAATTCACCGGTAGAAATATCTAAAAAAGCCACTCCTGCCACATTTTTTTGAAGATGGACCGCCGCCAGGAAATTATTTTCTCTATGCTCCAGCACATTATCACCAATAGCTACCCCCGGAGTTACCAATTCAGTAACTCCTCTTTTCACAATGGTTTTGGTCATTTTAGGATCTTCAAGCTGATCGCAGACAGCCACTCTTTGCCCGGCACGAACCAATTTAGGCAAATAGGTATCAAGAGCATGATGAGGAAATCCTGCCAATTCAACAAATGAAGCCGAACCATTGGCCCTCTTGGTTAGGGTAATCCCTAATATATCAGAAGTTTTTATAGCATCATCCGAAAATGTCTCGTAAAAATCACCTACCCTAAATAGCAGAATGGCATCCGGATGTTTCTCTTTTATTGCATAATATTGCTTCATCAGAGGTGTTTGAACCACCTTCTTTCCTTTTTTATCAGCCAATGGTCTGTTGTTTTAATTTTTTAAACGATTATGCAAATATAATAGATCGATAGTTTTTAAATTAAAGATCAGAGACTATTTTGTATGAACCTTATAGTGGATCAGCTTTATCCATCATACAACATCCTCTTTACAAACTTTTTTTTCAATTATAAATACCATTAACAACTAATTTATTGTACTTGAATTTAAACAAAAAGGATTGTATATTATCTGCAACCTTAACAAAACAATAAATGATCTGCTTTTTAAAAAACATTGGAATTTTAATGATTATTGCCGGCGTAGTTTTACTTTTCTTTTATACCACGCAAAACCGCATTAACAATACACACTATGCTATTTCTGTTTTTCTTGAAATAGCAGGATTAATCATCTATATTTTAACCAACCGTTTCTTAAATGAAAAGGACAATATATGTTAAACACGTTATCCCTTTACTAAACGCTTATATAGGCGTACATATCTAATTTGAAGCAACACACTTCCAACAAATAAACCAGATAGGTATCCCAACCAAACGCCTGTGGATCCCATGTTTAAGGTAAAAGCACAGACATAACTAATAGGCAAAGCAATTATGATCCAGGTTATAAAAGCAATAACAGAGGGGGCTTTTACATCCTGCAATCCCCGAAGTATACCTAACCAAACGACCTGTAAGCCATCGAACAGCTGAAAAACACCTGCAATAATCATTAACTGAGCAGCAATATGCACTACACTCTCGTTATGTACAAACAGAGCTGGTAAAACATTACGCAATAAGATGAATAAAACACCGTTAACAGACATAAATACTATCACTTTATGGATTATTGCATAAGCTGAATATTTCATACTATCCATATCTCCGGCTCCCAAGAAATTACTCACTTTAATAGTAGCTGCCGAAGATAAGCCTAAAGACATCATATAGGTAAGACTGGCCAAAGAGATAACTATTTGGTGGGCTGCCATCGCATCCTTGCTAATCCACCCCATCATTATAGCGCCCATACTAAAGGCAAATACCTCAATCAGCATCTGTCCACCAATAGGGAAACCTATTTTCAAAATCTCCACCGCCCTTTTAAACTGAAACTTACTGGCTAATAATGTTTTTTTGTATTCTCTAAAATAGGAAAGACTGGCGAAAGTCACCACTATAACTATAGCCATAAAAATACGCGATATCAGCGTTGCATACCCTGCCCCATTAATCCCCAGCTGAGGCATTCCTGCCTTACCAAAGATCAGTAGATAGTTCAGAACAATATTAATTACATTAGCTATAAGTGTAATAACCATAGCTATACGCGTATTTGCTATCCCTTCGGCAAATTGTTTAAATACCATAAAAAGGCAAAAAGGAAGCATCGAAACCACAATGATCAAATAGTAAGGTATAGCCAGCGCAACAACAGCCTCTTCCTGACCCATAAAAGGCATAAGTAAGGCGGTACCAAACATCATTAAGATTAACAGAATAGCGAAATACAAATTAACTGTTAATCCCTGCCTGAGCCAAAATCCACTTTCCTGTTGTTTGCCCGCACCATTTGCCTTGCCCACAAGAGGAGTTACTCCAATGGAAAGTCCCATTATGAGCACAAAACCTAACACTAAGATACTATTTGCAAAAGATACAGCAGCAAGCTCTGTAGCACCCAATTGCCCTACCATAAAAGTATCAACCAGACCAACAAGCATTTGACCGGCCTGTGAAAACACAATAGGTAAAGCCAGCATAATATTTGGCATATAATGCGGTTTATAGCGCCTGTAATACGATTTTCTGAAAAGGTTGTGCATTTCTTATAAATTAATCATTTGCAAGTTTAAGAACTTATACTGATTAGTTAATTCTCAAAGAGGTATTAATTCTCTCTCATTCTATCTTTTTATTCATAAAAATACCGCGTGGTAAAAAATACAACACGACCATTAACCATATTCCAACTGAAACATATATACTAAACTAAAATCCCATATTCAATACCAACTGCAAAGCGTATTCATTTTTTTTAAAATAAATACTGCACTATCATCTTGTAAGCTAAGTTAGCTCTTCTTTCGTTTAGCACAATCACTGACTGAAACCAACAGTAAGGCAATAGAAAAAAGCTGCATAAAAGAAGTCCACTGATATATTATCGTTAATTACAGATATGCACACTATGAGATCAAAAAGCCAGATAAAAATCCTTAGTCAACTCCTTATAAGCTTCAGAATAACCATGACGACCAAATTCCTCTACTACCATTATGTGTTCACTCACCTCTAACTTATGAAAAGAAAATTCCATCAACACTCTTTTGGGCTGTTTAACAGGAGTGGGCTTTACTAATAATATATTTTTTAAAAACAGTCCCTCCTTCATAGCTAAGTGAATAAACTTTTCTTTCTCATCAGCCGGCAAAACAACACAAAAAAGTCCATTGGGTTGCAATAATAATTTCACACCATGTAATAAGTCCTGAAAACTAAGAGAATCGGTATGCCTTGCTAAGGCTTTTTTTTGACACTCATTTTTTAAGGCATTATTAAAAAATGGAGGGTTACTAACCAATAAATCATATTTTTTAGAAGCGGAACGACTATAATGTTGCAAGTTATCTTCTATAACCCTTAACCTATACATCCATTCATTTTGCTTAAAATTAAGGCGAGCTTGTTCACAGGCATTTGCATCTATTTCCAGGGCATCTATTTGTGCAGCATGATTTCTCTGAGCCAACATCAAGGCAATCAAACCAGTACCCGTACCAATATCCAAAATATCTTTAACATGTAAAGCAGATGCCCATGCCCCCAACAAAACACCATCGGTCCCCACCTTCATAGCTGCAAGATCCTGATGTACAACAAACTGTTTAAATTTAAAAAATGAATTTGCCATCTTTAAAACTTTTCAAAAACACCTAAACCAAAAAGAGCAAAATCATATTTAATGGGATCCTCAGCATCAAATTGTCTTAACGTACTTGTTATTTCCTCTACTGCCTTCCAATCATTCTGCGTTCGTTTTAAAAGCCCCAGTTTCCGACCCACATTACCTGTATGCACATCTAAAGGCAACATCAAGTCCTTCGCCTGAATACCCTTCCAAAGTCCAAAATCAACCCCTTGCCTGTCTTTCCTTACCATCCACCGCAAGTACATATTAAGGCGTTTAGCAGATGACCCTTTGCTTACATTGGCTAAATGCTTACCTGATCTTCCCGGCTCACGAAACGAAGTGAAAACCTCACGAAAATGGCAGATACAACCTTTTATATGATGATGTTTCCGATACCCACTTGTAAATACCTGTTCTAAGCCTCCTTCTTCTTTATACAAGCGTGATAAAGATTGAATAAAGTAATTCAGATCCTCTGCATTAAAGGTACGATATACCGATTGCTGATCAAGCATAAGCTCCCTTCCTTCCATAATAAAACGGTATGGTTCATAATCCATCCAGGATAGTATTTTATGTGTACTTTTTATAATAGCTGACCGCTGACCCCAAGCGAGCGTAGCAGCAAGAAAGCCGGCAATCTCGATATCTTCTTTTTTTGAAAATTGCTTTGGAATAGAGATAGGATCGGATTCAATAAATAATGACGTATTATAGGCCAACACCTTTTCATCTAAAAAATCCTTGATTTCGTTAAGTTCCATAATACATCTAATAATTTAACACCCGCATTGAATTGATGATATTTAAACAAAAGACAAAGCTAATAAAACAACAGAAAATAAGCACCAAGACCAAGATGCAAACAGTATTAAGTACATATGCCAAAGTTTCACTGAATGAAGCTAAAGTATATATAAAGCTCTTTTTCAAACCTTAATTTAGGTTATAAGCTTAGTTTTCTATAAATATAAATTGATTTTTTGCCTTGTTACAATACTATACATCTCTTATAAACGCCACTTATATTTGTACCAGCTTGTGTATACTAGGCTTTTTTAAACAACCATTATATAAGATGTGGAAAGAATGGTATTTACAAAGTAGTGGCTTTTATATACCTGAAAAGAAAATCAGCACCTCAAGTTTACAGCACAACCCCGTCTTTCATTTTAATTTCCCTATCACTTAAATGTGCCAGATGAAGGTCGTGGGTTACGATAACAAAGGTTTGATTAAACTCATCTCTCAATTTGAAAAACAATTTCTGCAATTCCTCCTGATTTTTAGAATCAAGACTCCCTGTTGGTTCATCAGCAAAGACAACTACCGGATCATTAATTAAAGCCCGAGCAATAGCAATACGTTGCTTTTCGCCACCGCTTAATTCAGCCGGCTTATGATGTTCCCGTTCTTTTAAATTTAAAAAACTTAGAATTTCACGGGCACGCTTCTCCGATTTACTTTTATTCTTACCTGCGATAAGAGCCGGCAGTATAACATTTTCAAGGGCATTAAACTCGGGTAATAATTGATGAAACTGAAATACGAAACCAATATTTTGATTGCGGAATTTAGCGAGCTCTTTCTCCTTCAAATTCTGAATGGAAGTGTGATTGATCACAACCTCTCCTTCATTAGGCTTATCAAGGGTTCCTAATATTTGAAGCAGCGTAGTCTTCCCTGCACCACTTGGTCCAACTATAGAAACAACTTCACCCTGTTTAACAGTTAAGTCTACTCCTTTCAGCACCTGCAGGTCTCCGAATTGCTTTTTAATTCCTTTGGCAACTATCATAAATCATTAGCTAAGTAACAGTGTTCAACCATGCTTACTTATTTCTTTTTTAGGTTAACACTATCGGTATTTTCTATAGGATGCTGATCCGTATCGGTAATACTATTATCATTACTTTCTTGATCACTATTTTCATAGGGATCATAACCTACCGGATCATTTAAGGATCGCTTTACCTCACTAACATGTTCATTAATCTCTTGTTGCGATGCCTTCAGATCTTTGGTAAATTCTTCTGTACCTTCTCTAAATTCTTTCTTGATCTCATCAGTTGCCCTACGGAACTCATTTATACCTTTTCCTAATGTCTTGGCAAAATCGGGAATTTTATTGGCGCCAAACAATACCAGCACGGCTAAAAAAACCAGAATTATTTCCCCTCCTCCAAATGATAAAAATACAAAATACATAATCTACAGTATTAATAATCTCTTAATCAATGATACCCATGTGTTTTTACAAACTTCTATTTCTCTGCCTAAAGATAACAAAAACAAAACACCCTTTAAACACTTAAGTTTAAAGGGTGCCATATATTTTAAATGATATGATTTATTTTTTTGCCTTGGCTATACTTTTTTTCTTGTGTCTTGCATCGATAACGCTAAAAGCAACCGGTGTAGCAATAAACAGCGAAGAGTAAGTACCCACTACAACACCAAGCATTATCGCAAATACAAATCCTTGAATAACTTCACCTCCGAATAAGAAGATAACCAACAACACTACAAATGTAGTTACAGAAGTATTTACTGTACGACTCATTGTAGAGTTTAAGGCAGAGTTAACAACGATTTTGCGATCTTGTTTAGGATGTAGGCCTAAAAATTCCCTGATACGGTCAAAAACAACCACGGTATCATTAATGGAATATCCAATCACTGTAAG
>JBFHKL010000190.1:0-8450 GCA_041595375.1 Saccharicrinis sp. | reverse complement strand
GGTTTAGAAACCAAAGAAATCCCGATTGGTTCATCTTCTAACTTAATCATAACTATTGCTCCAACGGCAGAATGGGTTGATGAAGTAGTTGTGACAGCCATGGGTATTAAAAGGGAAACCAAGATGTTAGGTTATTCTGTACAGGCTGTTAAGGGCGATGAAATAGTAAAAGTGAAAGAGCCTAACCTGATTAACTCCTTAAATGGTAAAGTGGCTGGGCTAAATATTACCAATTCAGGTGGTGGAGCTGGTGCTTCCTCTCAAATTGTTATTCGCGGGAGTGCTTCGCTTACAGGAGATAATCAGCCACTTTTTATCGTTGATGGTATTCCTATTGATAATAGTACCACTAGTGCTGATTATGACGGAGGCCTAGGGGCTACTTCAACCTATAGCGGTAACCGTGCTATGGACCTGAACTCTGATGATATTGAGTCTATTACCGTACTTAAGGGCCCTGCAGCAGCTGCTCTGTATGGTTTAAAAGCGGCATCCGGAGCTATCGTGATTACAACTAAAAAAGGGGAAAGCGGAGCTGTGAAAGTGAATGTCAACTCTAAATTCAAAATAGATTTTGCCAATAGACTACCTGATCAACAGAATAAATATGGTCAGGGAAGTGGCGGTGTTGCTGATGATGGTACATTTTATTCTTGGGGTGCTGAAGTGAGCGATGACGAAAAATATGATAATTTGGATAAATTCTTTGAGCCTGCATTCTCTTATGATGTTACAAGTAGCATTTCGGGAGGTAACGAGAATGGAAATTATTATATGTCGATGCACCGTCTGGATCAGGATGGTATAGTGCCAACCACTGATTACTCAACTAACTCCTTCCGTTTTAACGGAGAACAAAACAAAGGTTGGTTTACAGTGGGTATGAACACCAACTATGTTTATGCTGAGTCAAGAAAGGCACTTACAGGATCGGGAGTCTATGGATCGGATGGAACAGGTGCTATCTATAGCTTGCTTAACTGGCCTATTAATAATAATATGGAGAACTGGAAGGATGGAGACGAAAGAGTGCGCTTGCTGCCTGATGTGGATTTGGAAGAGGATGTGGATAATCCATACTGGACAGTTAATAAAAACCCGGTTACAGATGAATTGCATCGTTATATTGGTTCTGGTTATGTGACCATGAAACCTAATGATTGGTTGAGTACTACGTATCGCGCAGGGATTGACCATTATAATACCTTTACCCGAAGTATTGTGTATCCTGAGTCGGCTGTTACTGAGCCTTATGATGATGGTGCTGTGATTGAAACACAACAGGAAAAAAATGTCTTTACTTCGAACCTGACCGTTAATGCCAATAAAAAAATCAATGATTTTGACCTGGGTCTTTTAGTGGGACATAATTATGAACAAACCACCTATGACTATCAAACGCAAAGTGCTATTGGCCTGTTAACCGATTTTATTAGTATTAACAATGCTGATGATGATAATAAGGATTTCTCTAACTATACCTCTACCAAAAGACTTTATAGTGTGTTTGGTGAATTCTCCACAGGATATAAAAATATGGCTTTCTTAAGCTTTACAGGGCGTAACGACTGGTCATCTACTCTTTCTGAAGAAAACCGCTCGTTCTTTTATCCTTCGGTGAGTGGTAGCTTTGTATTTTCTGAATTATTGGGTAGTAGCTTAAAAGATAAACTATCCTTTGGTAAAATCAGGGCTTCATGGTCGCAGGTAGGTAAGGATGCTCCAGTGTATCAAACAGCTACCTATCTGAGTACTGTATCTACTATTGGAGGAGGTGTTAAGAATAGTTATACGGGAGGTAATCCTGATTTAACCCCAGAAACAACTGAGTCGATAGAGGTAGGTGCAGATCTTCGTTTTTTCAATGGAAGATTAGGCCTTGACTTTACTTACTATGATACACGTAGTAAAGATCAAATTATTTCTCCAAGAGTGAGTATGACAACGGGTTATATATATCAGTATGTTAATTTTGGTACTGTTGTTAATAAAGGGTTTGAAGTGATGCTTACGGGAACGCCAGTTCAGTCTAGTGATTTTACCTGGAATACGTCCTTCAATATATCGCATAACGATGGAACAGTAACAGATTTACCTGAAGGTATTGAAATCATATATGTAACAGATGTTCAGATTGGACCTGCAAAATCAGCCTCCGTGGGTGATGGTGATTATCTGGCACTTACGGGTCAAAAATGGGAAACAAATGAGGGTGAGATAACCTTGGATTCTGATACCGGATATCCTATTACATCTACCGATGCCACCAATGTGGTGGGTAATCGTGAGCCTGATTTACTTGTGGGTTGGAACAATAATTTTAGCTATAAAAACTGGAGTTTATCGTTTTTAATTGATATGCGCTTTGGAGGTGATGTGTATAATGCTACGGATTATGCCATGACTTATGCGGGTATGAGTAAGGAAACTGAAAATCGGGGTAGCTATCAGGATTTTAGTGGTGTGATGGTGAACGACGATGGCGAATATGAAACGGCAACAAGCACTGTGGAAATGGATCAGGATTACTATCAGAGTATCTATACGGCTGCAGCAAGTCCCTTTATTACCAGTGTCAATTGGTTCAGATTGCGCTCCGCTTCTCTAAACTATCAGTTGCCTAAGTCTGTGTGCAAAAGGATTGGTTTTGTAGATCAGATTGATCTGTCATTATCAGGAACCAACCTTCTGTTACTTACTAACTACGAAGGTATGGATCCGGAAGTGAGTGCAGGTGGAGCTGGGGTTATTGGTGCCGGATCTTCAGGGATAGATTATTGTGGTGTTCCTGCTACTACAAGTGTTTCATTTGGTGTAAATCTTAAATTTTAAAGGGTATAACTATGACTAAGATATCAACGATCATATTAATTTTCATGGGAGTATTTATTTCCTCTTGCAACTACGACCTGGATATCAATACATCTCCCAATGCAGCTCAGGAATCAGGTTCCGAGCTTCGTCTTCCTTATATTTTAACCGAGACCTTTGACTTTTATGGTAGTCATGGTACTCGTACTGCTCATTTGTGTCAACAAGCAGGCTATGCTTATCGTCCTGGTTATCGCTATTATTACATGCAAAACTGGCAATTCACCGATAATGCGGAAGCATGGGTGTGGCAATGCTGGTATGGTTATGCCTGGGTAAATATTGAAGAGATGCTGGAAAGTGCTGATGAAGAAGAAGCCTGGCACTACAAAGGTGTGGGTACGATATTAAAAGCCTTTGGGTGTGGAGTGTTGGTTGATGCTTATGGATACATCGCCTATCAGGATGCTTTTTCAACGATTACGCCTGATTATGATGATGCTGAATATGTGTATGAACAGATTATTCCTCTGTGCGATGAAGCCATTGCTTACCTGGAAATGGATCAGGGTGATGCTGCTCCTGATTTGTCTGAAGGTGACTTGGTGTATGATGGAGATGTGGAGATGTGGATTAAATTTGCTTATGGTGTAAAGGCTCGCTTAATGAGTCACCTCTCTAAAAAAGACGAAGGAACAGGTACGCTTGATTATAATCCGGATGAGATCATCTCTCTGCTTTCTAAGTCATTTACTTCGAACGATGATGATGCATCTTACCCTTATGAGATCAGTGATGAATCATCGAATAATTGTATACAATATCAAAACCTGGGTAGTTCTAATAAACCAGGTAAACTATGGAAAGACTATCTGCTTAATACCGTAGATGGATCCGGAAATAGCTGGAATAGTGGGGTGGTTGACCCTCGTGCCGAAATGCTTATTCCTAAAATTGTGGAAGGAAACCTGCTGGGAGAATATTCCTTGGGGGTAGATTTAGACTCTACAGATACCACACCGACTACTGACAATGTAAATTATGTAGGCTTAAATACCGATGATAATGTATTGTTTTATACTGAGGAAGATTCGCCTTATTTTATTTTAACTTATTCAGAATGTAAATTTATAGAGGCTGAGGTGTATTACAGACAAGGCGATTCGGATAATGCGCTGACTGCCTACCATGAAGCGATTCAGGCTAATATGGATAAATTGGGTGTGTCGAGTACCGAGAGTGCCAGTTATTTAGCCAGTGAAGCCGTGGCGCAAACTGCCGATGAGCTTACCTTGAGTCATATTATGATGCAAAAGTATATTACCCTCACCTACAGTCCTGAGGTATGGACCGATATGAGACGATGTGATTTCTGTACCGGCGATGATGGAACTTACGATGAGGATGCCGGAGTATATAAAGGTTTTGAAAGACCAACCTTCGTATATGAGACTGCTTTTCCTTCGGATGATGATTATATACGTAGATATCAAATGGCGTACTATGAAAGATATTATAACTCTGTAAAAGTTACCGAGCTGGGTGTATTTGAAAACGAATATATGACAACCCCTGTTTGGTGGGACATAGAGGAGTAAACAAACCGAAGTTAAACTATGGTGATTGGCCTGTCTGAATTTTTTCAGGCAGGCTTTTTTTGTTGAGGATGCCTTTGTTTTGATTAGTTGTATATAGTATCCTGTATTTTGAGAACGTCAGAAAATGGTTTAAAAATGAAATTATCCCCATTGCCTCATGTTTTCTATTGTATTTTTCTGTATTATTAATTTATTGCTATAATTTTAATAATCGTTTTATGTGCAAGCGCCATAACCTGTTCTCTTTTCCTTTGCCCCATTGAAGCATATATTCCCTTGTTGGAAAAAACTCCCGCAATAACAAGGTTGCTTTGTTTTTAAGTCCTGGGGTGTGAATTATTTCTTTGATATTCACTATTTTATGGATTTGTTTGATGTCGCGTTTTTTCATCCAGTAATACAGCTCTTCTTCAGAATTTACTATTTGTGTTTCTTTTAATAATGACTGTTGAATTTGTGGAGGTAGTAATAAGGCAGTCATTTTTAGAACAGTCAAAAGTTTATTTTTTTTCTTTAAATTAAGTTGTAAGACCTGATTGATAAACTTTTCGGGATTGTCTTGTTTTAGCAATAATAAGGCTATATCTACCAACCAGCTTAAGCGAAGACCTCCACTTTCAATATTTGAAGCTGCATGAGCAATTAAATGATAGGCTGTATAAAGATTATTGAGTATAAAAATATCTATCTCCTTCTTAGAGATATTAATTAGGTGATCATAGCAATCGTTAGTGCTAATGTAAAACGGATTTCCTTTTGAGAATAAGCGTTGATGTATTTCTATTAGTACATCTTTGAATAAGATAGTTCTGATATGAGAGTGAACTTGTTCGTGCAGTGCAGACCGAGGTACATATCCCATCTTGGCGCCCGCTTTCAATAAAGTATTTAGTGCTTTAATTCCATCTCCTTCCGGAACCAATATGTCCAAATCACCCATTGGCCGTAAACCCTCATCCGGATATAAATGATTCGCTAAAGCAGTTCCCTTTAATGCAACTGTTGTTATATTTTCATTTTTTAGTAATTGTTGTATTTCGTTAAATACTCTAAGTTTATGTTGGTTTTGAATAGAGGTGACGAGGTATAGTTTTTTCCACCTTTCCAATGCTGTATTTTTATTTAGCACCAGAACACCCTGTTTGTATCTGTAATAACACCAGGCTCCAATGCCATGCTGAATACCTAATTCAGTCAATGTATTATCAATCTGACCAGTATAATTTATTGTGTTTTTTAAGCTGCAAAGGACTAATAGCTTTCTGACATGTTCAATTATTAATTCTTCTCTCATTTTTCAAAAGTAGTTAATTCCACTTGAAATATGTTTCAGGTTAAGATCGTTTGTGTCAGAAAAGAAGTATATGACAATTGAAAATTCAAATTTAATTCGTGAAATATTGTATAGAATCCTTGATCTACCATTGAGATATTTAAATAATAATCCTACCTTTGCAAAAGCATAATAGATTTGTTTACTGTTCTGGTAACTTTCGGATCATTCATACTTTCGCTTCAATAGCTTGTTTGGCCATTTACTTACTCTACAATGTATTGCGATTCTATAGCTTAATTTATAAACTAATAATTTGTATTGAATGGGGAGATCTCAGGAAACTTTTGGTAAAAAAGAAAAAGAAAAAAAACGCTTAAAAAAGCGACAGGATAAATCTAAACGAAAAGAAGAGCGTAAAGCAAATCCTGGTGGCGGTAGTTTAGATGATATGATTGCTTACGTAGATGAAAACGGAATGATCACCGATACGCCACCCGATATCACCAAAAAAAGAAAAATTGATGCTTCCACTATTGAGATCTCTGTACCTAAAAAGGAAGATGAAGATCCTATTAGAACTGGACGTGTGGAGTTTTTCAATACTGCTAAGGGATACGGATTTATCAAGGATCTGGAAAATCAGGAAAAATATTTTGTGCATGTAAATGGTTTGTTGGATCAAATCAAAGAATCTGATAAGGTGACTTTTGAACTGGAAAAAGGTTTAAAAGGAATGATGGCTGTGAGGGTGAAAAAAGCATAGTTTCCCCTCAAAGATCAGTTAACAGCGAGCAGTTTCCACTATTTGTTACTTTCGCTGATAACTGATATTCATGCACCTTTCTTTATACGTTCAAGCTTTGTTTGTTCCAATATTTTTTGTGTTTGTGAGCCTTTACATTTTACTTTTAGATGCTGAGGTAGGCAACCATAAACCTGATGAAATATCTCTACCGTTTTGGGTGAGGTAAAGATCACTCCGTAAAAATGCTCCAGGTTTTGTTTGATAAGGGCTGGATTTCTTTCTAAAGCATATAAAGGTAAGTAAGTCACCTTATTACCTAAACTTTCTAGTAACCATATCAGGGTATTTCCACCGGAAACGGAGCCGGGAAATAATATTTCATGCGAATGGATATTGTGTGCTTTGTAATATTCTGCCATAGCATATATAGACTCTTGTTTGACTAAAGGTTCTACCAACAAGCCTTTCTCTTTTAATGCTTCTGCAGTATTTTTTCCTATGCAGTCAATAGCAAGGTGATATAAGGCACGGGCATCTTTACTGTTGTTGAAGAGGGCCTTGAAAAAATAGTTTACGGCGTATTTGCTTGTGAAAATTATGCGCTTATATCTTTTTAGTGAAACTATTGATCGGGAGGTGTTAAAATTATTTTCTAAAGGATGTATAGTAATAAGCGGATTATGTACGATATTATCTTCTGTTTCCCAGTCGTTAACCGATAAGCCCAGATATAGCCATTTACGAGGCTGGCTGGAGTAGGGGGCAACTGTCTTTCCTATGATAATGATCGAGGGTGATGGTAATCCTGAATCTTCTGTGATTAATTGCTGAAGTGTGCCTTTATAGGTTTTTTGATTGGGTGTTGAGGCCTGATGAATGATTGCTACGGGCGTATTTTTATGCCAGCCTTCATCAATTACCCTTTGAGCCAGCTGTTGTTGTTGCGAGGCGCCCATGTAAAAGACCAATGTATCTGCCTTGGGTATCTTCAGCTTGTATAAATCATGACCCGATAAAAATGCCACCGATGATGACAGCGATCTTTCTGTTAGGGGGATGACAGCATCGGCTGCAGCAGAAAAAGCACTGGTGATGCCAGGTATGATTTCTGTATTGATGAATCTGCTGGCTAAATAATGATACTCTTCGGCACCTCTGCCAAAGATCAACGGATCACCTCCTTTAAGGCGAACAACCCAATTTCCTTTAATAGCAGCCTGGTAAATTTGCTGATTGATAAATGACTGATCAAACTTATGTTTTCCCTTTCTTTTTCCTACATAAATTTTCTTGCAACAGAACTCTTTCAAATAACTGTGATTGGTCAAGTCGTCATAAAAAATAACATCCGCCTTATGAAGGTTGTATTCCGCTTTTCGGGTGAGCAAAGAGGGATCGACGGGACCAAACCCAGCTAAAACAACAGGTCCCCAGCTATTACGCACGTCCTCCTGGGCAAAGAGTTTTTTAACTTCCTCTCGGCCTTTCAGGCCAACGATAACCCAATAGTTGTTTAAGGTATGCTGTGTTGATGCTAGCTCTTCCGGTTTGTGTATCAGGGCATATACATCTATTTCTTCCATTAAAGGATAGGGTAAATCAATAGCCTCATGAATATGGAGGTCTGCCTGATTATTTATAACAGAAAGGAATGGATTATCTTCATTCTCTGTGTGCAGGTTTATTGCAGTAGCAGAGGAGCTGGGAAAATAGGCTATAGCTATGTCTTTAACTATTTCCTCTAATCTCTTGTGAAGATTATCCTGTGGTATATTACAATGAGTGCTTATTTTTAGTGTATTCATCATTAGGCTAACCATTTGCAAGCATTAACTTTACTTTGTCTCTTAATTTTATCGAGGCCAATACGTTTTTTGAATCAGAACCTACTGCTATGGTCATCTTTTGATCAACAAGGATGGCAGGAGATACAAAATCGCAATAGGCAGGTTTGTCGGCCACGTTGACCAGACAGCCTGTTTCCTTTGCATGCTGTGCGATCGTGTGATTTAACTCGTGC
>JBFHKL010000189.1:0-8470 GCA_041595375.1 Saccharicrinis sp. | reverse complement strand
ATGGTCATATAGCCTGTCCCGCGAAATGCGGGAGAACTCACAAATAAATTCAATCATTTTCCTGTGTGTAAATTAAATAGTTGAATTTGCATGCTCGTTTCATCAGTTCAAAAAGCTCGAAAAAGAAAGACTCTTTATTTGCTGTGCCTTTTCTAAATTACTAGTCTTCTAAAGTTCCAAATTTACCCTGGTTAAAATCATCAAAAGCCTGCATTAATTCAGCCTTTGTATTCATTACAAAGGGTCCATGTGCCGCAATTGGTTCATTAATTGGTTCTCCACTCATAATAAGCACAACAGACTTTTCAATTGCCTGAATGACAAATGTTTCTCCTTTATTTTTAAAAAGCACAAAATGATCAACAGGAGCCGATATATCATTATTTACAATGATCTGCCCCTCAATAATAAGAAGTGCTGTGTTATAATTTTCAGGAAAGGAAAACGTAGCCTCTCCTTCCTTGTTGAGTTTGGCATTCATCAGGTGCAAAGAAGTAAATGTATATGCCGGACCTTTAACCTGATTATAATTCCCTGCAATAACTTCGATAATCCCTGCTTGATTAGATAAAACAAACTTACCCATTTGTTTATTCTCTAAAGCCTGATACTTTGGCTCTGACATTTTATATTTCGCAGGTAAATTAATCCAAAGTTGTACCATTTGAAAGAATCCACCTTTTTTACTCCAATACTCTTGGTGATATTCTTTATGCAATATACCAGATGCTGCGGTCATCCACTGCACATCGCCTTCTCCAATCACGCCTCCTCCTCCACTACTGTCATGATGGGCAACAACACCTTTGTAAGCAATGGTAACAGTTTCAAACCCCCGGTGAGGATGAACACCCACACCCCTGGGTCTTTCGGATGGAGCAAACTCATACCTAGGATTATAATCCAGTAAAATAAACGGAGACATTCGTTCCATATTCAACTGAGACCCACTGGGTATAAAATTATGCACTCTAAAACCATCACCAACCCAATGAATTCGGGGAGGTTGCAGCACTAATTCTACATTTTTATGTGACATAGTAGGACTTATTTAAATAATGAAGTGCAATAACTGAAATATGGAGAATGCCTATAAGTAGTAACAACAGTCAAAAACTAGCAGTGCATAGCTGCTACTACACTTTTATGTAACAGGTATAGTTAGTTGATTATGGCTTTAAGACTATCGACTAAAATATCCAGACCTAGTTAATAACACAACCTTATTAAAATACAAAATTATATAGCACCCCAACTCTCTTTTATAAGTTATTTTATAATATATCGAACCATTGTATATTGGACACAACATAAAAAATAAATATCATCAATCCACATGTAATCATAATAAAATAGAGCCTTTTTCTTATGTGCTTCAATTCCTTTCCTTCTTTAAGTACTAATTTTCTATATCTCTTTGAAACAAGCACGAGTAAACACGTTAAAAACAATAAGCCCAAAGCTGTTAATGCTCCGCTACCGACCGGAATACTACTTAAATCATTGGTGATTATATTAAAAAAATCCAGAAAAAATAAAAGATTCCATATCACAACAACAGCAATAGCAAATGGTGTTTTGTGTGAAAATACTCCATGTGTTTCTTTCTCTGTTATCATTTGTAGATCTTTATCAAAAAGAGAAATAGAAGAATTATCTGAAAATCCCTTTTATTATATTTGGTTAATCATTTTAGTCGGATTTTTAAAGAACTAAAAAATCACTTTATCCTTACACTCAGGTGCTATGGATAATCATTAATCTCTATCCTATTACAAGCATCATATAATAAGGCTCAATTGAAATAGTATCCCCTAGTTTAAAGACTAAAATTCCAACTACAGCTGTTTCCTGATAAAGCTTGTTTTTATTCACTTTTAATTCAACAAAAGGTCAGATGCCTTGACCATAACAATACTGGCCTCTCCTGTTAAATTCAATTGTACCATATTATGTTCCGTTATTTCAATGTATGCGATAAAGCTTTTATGCCTTGAATTTAATGCACATTGCTAACAGCCTACAGCTACAGGCCAATCACTACTAAAATACTGATTAGTTCCGATAACCCTATCATTTTTGACCATTAAATCAAACTCTTGCAATACTTTACAAATGTATAATGAAAGATTATTAGAGTTGACTAACAATACACTTTGGCCTACGTTTATCTCATAAATTTTCATATGTTTAAATTTATTTTCAATGGTCATATAGCCTGTCCCGCAAAATTCGGGAGAACTCACAAATAAATTCAATCATTTTCCTGTGTGTAAATTAAATAATTGAATTTGCATGCTCGTTTCATCTATCCTAATGGGCTCTAAAAATATAAATAATTTAACTAAATTATTTATATTTTTTTTGTTTTTTTATTACAATTTTTCACAAAAGCTAAATTTCCTATTATTTCCAACATTACTTATTTAGATAATAGGTATTAAATATCGTACAAAGAGGTCAACTAATTATTTCCTTTTTATATTTATCAATAGCTCTTTTACGTGCAAAAGAATGATCAACCATAGGGTCTGGATAATTATCTGTATCAATTTCAGGCACCCATTTTCTTATATATACACTTTGAGCATCAAACTTTTTAGCCTGTTCTGTCGGGTTAAAAACCCTAAAATAAGGTGCGGCATCACAGCCCGTACCGGCCGCCCATTGCCAATTTCCATTATTTGAAGCCAGCTCATAATCGAGTAATTTTTGAGCAAAATAAACTTCTCCAAGTCGCCAGTCGATCAGCAAATGCTTACATAAAAAACTGGCAACTACCATCCTCACCCGATTATGCATATAACCTGTTTGATTAAGCTGCCTCATTCCTGCATCTACCATAGGATATCCGGTATTACCCTCACACCACCTTTGAAAATCATGTTCATGGTTTAACCATTTTATTCCGTCGTATTTTGCCTTAAAGTTATTACTGACCACCTTTGGAAAGTGAAATAATATCTGCATAAAAAATTCTCGCCATATCAGTTCACTAAAAAATACAGCGTTTTCTTTGGATAGCTGTGCAATGACCTGTCGAATACTAATAGTTCCAAAACGAAGATGAGGACCTAAATAACTGGTTTCATCAAGAGCTGGGAAGTTTCGTTTTGTTTCGTAGTCATCGACAACATCAAGAGAGAAGTCTTTCACACGAATGTGAGAAGCTACAAAACCCAATTCTTTAAGGGAAGGAAAATGATAAAAGGTCTGATGAAAGTTTTTATAACTTATCATTGGTTTAATATCAACGGAGTCAAACAGACTAAGCCATTTATTTTTATAGGGTGTAAACACCGTATAAGGAGTACCATCTGCTTTCATCACCTCTGACTCCTCAAAAACAACTTGGTCTTTATAGGCTAATAGCGGAATGTTATTATGATGGAGCAATTCTTTAATCTGTGCATCTCTTTTTATGGCATAAGGTTCATAATCTTTATTAATAAAAACGCTATCTATAGTAAACTCTTGTAATAATTTTGCCCATACCTCTTCAGGCTTTCCTTTTCTTATTAAAAGAGATGAATTATTACTATGTAATTGGTTATGGATAGATTGCAACGTTTTATAAATAAAATACACCCGTGCATCATCCCGAGGTAATTCTTCGAGAATATGCTCATCAAAAATAAACAATGGCAATACATTGGCTTTTTTACTAAGCGCCTCATATAATGCTATATTATCATTTAACCTTAAGTCTCTTCTAAACCAAAAAATAGTTGTTTTCATGCATGTATCATTTATTTAACAGCTTGTTTTTTTTTGCAGATTCATATATGTAACCTAACATTTGTTGTTAGAGTTGTAAAACTGTGTAGAGAAGGTAAAAACACTCTATACACAATCGGGTTCTTATGTCAGAATATTTTATTATACCCGTTTCATATAATTAGTTATTTATAAAAATATAGGCATTTAAAGAGGTAGCAATCAGCAGCCAAAAGATATAAGGCACCAAAAGAACACTCTTCGTGGTTAACTCATTTAAATAATTCATAAATAGATAAATGATTAGCAAAGTTAGCAACGAAATACACACCAGCCCGGCAAGAGCATGTTGTCCATAGAAGAAAATAGGATTCCAGGAAACATTCAACACCCATTGTATAGCAAAAAGTACTACTTTCTTTTTTTTATCGAGCCCATCCTTTACCAGATAAGCCATATAAATAGCAAAAGCCAACATTATGATAGTCCATGCAGCACCAAATACCCATCCAGGTGGTGTCCAGGGAGCTTTATTCAGGTTTTGGTACCATAGTGAGGCCACTCCTGCTGAGGTGAACCGACTTCCAATGGCCAGTGCTCCAAAGTTCAGCACCAGAAATAATACAATTCGTTTAATCATTATTGGTAATTTTATTTAACATCCCTTTAAATATAAATGCATGAAATGGTAATACGGCATACCAATAGAGTCTGCCCAATAAACCCAGAGGTCTGAAGGTAGCTGTCTGAATAAGTTTATCTGATTCTATTTTAAACTCAAGCCAGGCCTCTCCCGGTAATTTCATTTCAGCAAACAACAACAAGCGCCCCTCATCGCGGTCGGCATAAAGCACTCTCCAGAAGTCGAGCACATCACCCACCGACAGGGT
Organism: Saccharicrinis sp.; assembly: GCA_041595375.1. GTDB lineage: Bacteria > Bacteroidota > Bacteroidia > Bacteroidales > Marinilabiliaceae > Saccharicrinis. The sequence continues at coordinate 3,863 of JBFHKL010000189.1, read as the reverse complement.
ATCTTGGTTGGTTCTTCCTCTGCGCAAGCCAACACCACCCGCTAATTTATCCATCACACCTCTCACTTTCCATAGCCATCCGGCATAATACCAGCCGGTATCCCCTCCAATACTCCATATCTTCTGCAAACATTTTTCACGAGAGGCAAATATTTTTTCACGAGAGTCCTTAAAACATCCAAAACCGGGTACCTGAATAAAATCGGAGATATAACTGTCGATACCACTACTCACATAGGCATCCTTCCAACTCGACACAATAGCGTTACTCTCTATTTTGGTAAAGGCCTTACTCAGGGCTTTCCGATAGGCAATAGGTTCTATATCCAATATCTTATTGATTTCATTATTTCGGCAAACCACTTCCACTTTCATGCTATTGACCAATGCCACCGCCAGTTTATAAGAAGTTGAAGTTACAAAAAACAACCAATAGGAAGATAATCGAGGCGTCATTACCGGAAGCGTGTATATTCTTCGGACCAGATTACGTGATTTGGCGAACTGCAATAGCATTTCCTTATAGCTCAGGATATCAGGTCCTCCTATATCAAAATTACGATCATAGGTTTGTAAATTAAAAATGGTTTTAGACAAAAATTGTATCACATCGCTGATACCTATGGGCTGACATCTTGTATTTAACCAACGTGGGGTGATCATGATGGGTAATTTCTCTACCAAATCCCTTATGATTTCAAAAGATGCACTTCCTGAACCAATAATAATACCGGCACGTAAGGTGGTCAGATGATAATTTCCCTTTTCCAATTCTTCTTCTACCCTTTTTCGGGAACTCAAGTGTTCAGACAGCTCTGTTTCATTAATAATACCACTTAAATAAACCACATGCCTAGCCTTTGTTTTATGAATTGCATTCCTGAAGTTGATAGCCGATGTTTGCTCAAGATCTTTATAATTTGAACTGGCAGACATGGAATGCACCAGATAATATGCACCATCAATATCCGCAGGTATGTTCTTCAGCGTATCCATATCGAGCAGGTCTATTTGTACAATCTGAATGCTTTGCATCAAAGGTGCTGGTGGTTTAAAGCGCCGCTCATCTCTAACACAACATACTATCTCGTGCCCTTGCTTCACAAGCACAGGTAGCAATCTTTTTCCAATATACCCGGTAGCTCCTGTAAGTAGAATTTTCATGATCTATAAAGTTAGCAACAACAAATAGCGTAATTATAATGATGCATCATTGTATTCGGAATGAACATCATCATTAAAAATACAGCAATTACCCTTCAATATAGCGATTTCTTTGTTTGCTTGCAGATAATTGACCACCTCTAACAGTTGCCCCAATTACCAAAGCTGCACTAACCAAAACCAGATTCTTAACAATATACTGCCCCTCTAATGTTAAGGCATAGGGAAATATATGATAAACCTCCTGAGGGAAGAGAAATAATGGGGCGAATGTGCCCATCATCTGCAGATATAACAGCAACAAAGTCTCTCTCAGGAAAATATTGAGCAATAAGCCTATTCCTATAAGCACTTCCCATGTAGCCAAGCCATAGAGTATGACCTGCTCCGATAATAAATTAAACGACAGCATTTTAATGGTTTTAGTGGCAATATCTTCTGCCGGACTTAAACCTTCAAAATATTTTAAGGCTCCAAACCAAAGAAATATGATTCCGATACTCATTTTTAACAAGGTAATTCCTTTGAGTGCCATCCATTGGGTAATGCTTCTATCCAATTTGTGAAAAAATCTCCCTCGTAGTTTCATTTGCTTATATTTTTAATTTCATTCATTAGTTCCAGTGCAAATGAAACATCGGGGGACTTACTTTTGTTTAAACATTTTAAATAATAAATAAACAAAAATATTGATTCGAATGATATTTACCTATAATATCCTTTAACAATTTACCAATAGCTAACTATCCTTAACAGACAAAACCCTTTCTGTTACTAACTTAGAACTAATGACGGCCATCGGTAATCCAGCCCCCGGAATAGTAGAAGCTCCAACATAAAAAGTATTTTTAAACAGCTCATCATTATTTTTAGGCCTGAAAGCTCCTATTTGATTCATACTATGAGTTAACCCTAACCCGGCACCCTGATACAAGCTAAATTGATTCTGCCAGTCTTCAGGAGTGTATATTTCCCTGAGCAAGATATTATCGTTTAAATCCTGATTAATTCGTAAAGAGAAATCAGCAATAATACTATCGGCAATTTGTTCTTTATCTGACCAGTCCTTTTTATAGATAAGATTTGGAACCGGACAAACAAAAAACAAAGCTTCACAACTCTGGGGTGCACAATCGGGATTACTTTTGGAAAGAACATTTACATAATAATAAGGTTTTTCCAAAGTACCCGGGTTTTTCATAACATTTTTAGAATAGGCTTCGAAGTTATTCCCCAGAAAATAATTGTGATGTTCTACCTGATTAATCTTGGTATTCACCCCCACGTAAATGGTTAAATAGCCCATAGTCCAGCTCATCTTTTTCAGTCTGCTGTCTGCATATTTATCCCGTTTAAATACGCTACCTCTAAATAATGCAGCATCTGCATTAACCACAAAAACATCGGCTTTCCACTCCTTTCCTTCCCCATCAATTAATGAGGTGAGGGTATTATTTTGGTAGGTAAAATCTTTGATTTCGGTATTATAATGAAAGGAGACCTGATGCTTTGCCAACTCTTTAACCAAACTCTCCACAATGCTATACATACCGCCTTTCACATTATAATATCCTGTATGGGTAAATTCGATATGCGAAAGTAAAGTATAAACCGCATTAGTATCAAAGGGTGTTCTTCCCAAGAAAAAGGCAATGAGCGAAACAATTTGCCGGGCTTCATTAGAATCAAAAAAAGAGATAATTTGTTGCCAAAAGCTTTTAAACAGAATAGGAATATGCTTAATATTAACCTGACTTAAAGCCATTAGATAACCGGGAATACTATTAAAATTCTGTTTGATAACAATATCAACGGTATCGTTATACAGTTCTTCGCATTTTTTTAGATAGGCGGTAAACTTATTTTTAAAATCAGGTTCAACCCCATCAAACTGCTGGCTTAATTTATCAATATCCTTATACAAGGAAAACGTTTTGTTGCTTCCCCTGAAATTAACCGTATAAAGAGGGTCGAGCTCGACAAACTCAAAGGGTATTTTTATACCACAATCATTCATCAGTTCTTCAAACTCGTAGGGCATACTAAAAAAACTAGGGCCTACATCAAACGTAAAACCATCTTTTTTAAATTGATTCAGACGACCACCTGGCTGCTTGTATTTTTCAACAAAAGTAACATGATAGCCCCTAGAGGCTAAACGCAAACCTGTTGACAGACCTCCCAGCCCTGTACCAACGATTAATACACTTTTACTCATCTTTTAGTTCTTTTAAGGTTTGTGGATATAATATGTTCTTTACCCAATCGAAAGAAGGCTCTAAGGCAAGTGCTTTTTCACAATAATGAGCAGCTATACTGTATTGTCCTAATTCCATTTGAGCATGTATAATTATAGCCAGCAGATTTAAATAATTCCAGTTATTAAGCAGATCTGTTGGATTCGTTTCCATCAACATCAGGGCTTTTTGATAGTGCTGTATGGCCTCTTTTTTTGAACCTCCAAACCATTTAGGTTTATAATAACATATATTACCCAGCTGAATACAGGCCATCGGGTTTTTCGCATTTAAACCCATTGAAATTTCGGCATATTCCTGACTTTTCATACCAATAAAAGGTGCTTTATAGGGAGAAATGCCAATCTTAAATCCTATCAACGCTGCCTTATAAGCAAATAGCATTGATAAGTCATATTCTTTTTGCTCCAAATGACGAATCAGTTTCTCCGTTTTATTTAT
>JBFHKL010000188.1:0-8529 GCA_041595375.1 Saccharicrinis sp. | reverse complement strand
TTTTTCTAAGCTCAACCAACAAATCGATATACTCCTCTTTCTTTGCATGATTTTGAGGATCAACAATGGTTGCTCCTTCTAAATTACTTAATTCCAAACGTTTTGCTTCTTCGCCTATTTTACCAGGATGACCAATTAGAATAATATCTGCAAAACCTTCTCCAATAATAATATCAGCCGCTTTTAAAGTTCTTTCTTCTAATCCTTCTGGAAGTACTATTCTTTTTTTATTTTCTTTAGCCTTCGCTTTTAGTTTATTTACAAATTCCATTTCAGGTATTTATTTATATGATTATACAAAATATTCCTATTTATTTCTTAACAGATGGTTTTATCAATAGACACAATAAATTTAATATCAATTTATTTATAAGAATACACTTTCAGTATTTAACCTATACTCCATCACAACAAATGAAACAAGAGAAATGCCTACATGATTTAAAATAAAACCAGATAAAAATGCAAGTAAAATTAACAGTACAGATCATCCACTATTAAAGTACACGAGTGAAGTAATTGTATTCGAACACATTATCTTTCTAATTAATCATTTACTAAAAAACAAATAATGTGTTTACCAATGTTTTTGAAGTTATTAATACAAAGAAAGCAGAAAATATCCATTTTAAGAAAAAAACACCAAAATACTTTACTGTAAAATAAAATTTATAGGAACAGCATATTGAACATTTACAGCCTTGCCCCTCTGGCGTCCGGGAGAGAATGCAGGTAAATTACTCACTACCCTAATGGCCTCTCTGTCCAATTCAGGGTGAACACCCCTGCTTACAGATACATTGGTGACATTTCCCATTGGGGACACTACAAAATTTACAAAAACTTTACCTTCAATACCATTTTCTGCTGCAACAACAGGGTATCTCAAGGATCTTCCAATGTAAAGCATCAATTCCCTGTTTCCTTCTTCCGAAGATTTACATGTCTCGGGCATAAAAATTGGCATCTCCTCAACCACGATAAAAATTTCGGCTTCACTGATTTCTTCTTCTAATTCTACGGCCTCCAGTTCTATCATTTCAACCTCGGCATCCTGATTTGTTTCTGAGTCGAGAATCTCCAGATCTTCCTCTATTTCGATATCATTATCAACGATATTGATAACATCAAATACCTGAACTACTTTGGGAGCTGGAGGCGGAAGTGTTTGCTCCTGACGCGTAATAGGAACCATCTCTTCCTCAGTCATAAACACAACGTCTTGGCTGCTAATACCCTCATTCTTTTCTTTGAAGTTTAGTTCCATAGAAAACAGAACGATAGCCAATACTATAACCATACCTAATTCAAAAAATAGGGATCTTTTATGCTCTAAATCAGCTTGTGATGTTTTACGGGATTTCATAACTCTTAGTTTTACTGGTTAAAACAATCCTATTACAACCCGTAACAACAAGGAGTTCTGATATTTAAGAATAGGGAACCAACCGTGCCATTACGGAATAAGCAGCACTTTGCTCCATCATAAATTACTTTTAATAGTTATACGTACATTTTTTTTATTTTGTTACCTTTTACACCTCTTTTTTTATTAAAAAAATTATGTTTTTTTTTCTGATAACTTTTCAAACTTCCTTATATAAATACATTACATAAACACCTATTGGTACAAACGCCTTCCAAAACGCATATTATTGATGTGATGGTAACATCATAAACAAAAAATTATAGCATTTACTTTGATAGAGAGTTCTCTTTAGAAAATAGACCTTCTCCCTGAAAAAGAATCAGCCTATGTTACAAAACTACTATTTCATCAATTTTCATATATGACTCCTTACCTCCAGCAGCGTGCTTTTCAGGTATAGGATCCACCTTATATAGTTTTACCTGAATTTTACGAACTTCTTTTAATTCGCATTCTATACTATTTTGCATAATATTTCGCCCCTGCATATAATTTTCGCCTATTTTGCCGGTATCTCCTACCTTTTTAAATTGGCCATTCATCTCCGCAAAAACTTCAAATCTGGCAATGCCATAAAGACCGTGCAAGGTATGTCGAAGCGAATGAATCATCACTTTATTTATATCCTGCGGTTTGTTTAAGGTAATTTCAATCAAACAATCAGTATTCATTTGCACCCAATGTTCATCTCCTGCTTGTAACAATTCACCATAACACAAATCGGTTATTGATTGTATATCACTTTCCGTATCTCCTTTGATTAAACGAACTTCTGATCCGGCTGCTTTATGAACGATAAAATGTTCCTGAATTACCTGCCCCAACAGCTTATCTCCATCAAATATAGCAGCCTGCAGGTCGGTTGTTTTATGAAGCCTCAGGGTATCGGTAAAAATGGCACTTTGCCCATTAGGTAAACTTCCATCTAAAGTATACCGAATAACTGGATCTGTAATTTCTGAGGTAAACCACACTTTTATTTCCTTACCATTCCCTTCGTGATGCAACCAGGGGTTAAAAACACTTTTTGCATGTCTAATCCCTTTTTGATCCATCAGATCCAAATGAAATTTCAGTCGGTTTATAAAGTCATCCCAATTTTTATTTTCGTTGTGTGTCCATGCATTTTCTGCTAAAGCATACAATCTGGGAAATACCATATAAGTAAGCTTACTCCAATCTGAAATACTCTCTGTCCATAAATTAGCCTGTGTGCCTAGTATATATTTTTCTTGATCTTTATTTAAAGCTTCAGGAATGACCTGATATGCGTATACCTTTGATAATAGCGATTGCGCATAGCCCAAATTAGGCTCATAAGAAGATTGTCCTTGCTTAAAATCAAAATAATGATACGAGGCAGGACTCATAATCACATCATGATTCATTTGAGCTGCTTTTATCCCCCCTTCTTCTCCTCTCCACGACATAACTGTTGCATTGGGAGCCAAACCTCCATCTAAAATCTCGTCCCATCCAATCATCTCCTTACCGTTGGCACTCACTATCTCTTCCATCCTGTGAATAAAATAGCTTTGTAAATTACGAGCATCTTTTAAATTATTTATACGCATAAAATCCTGACACTGTGCATGCTCCTCCCAATAATGTCTGTAACACTCATCTCCACCAATATGAATATAAGGCATTGGAAATACTTCAGCCACTTCGGCAATAAGGCTGTCCATCAATTCGTAACAGGCCTCGTTGCTCGGACATAAAGTATTATTCAAACGACTCCAACCGGTAGCTACATATGTTTTGGATTGTGAGCAGGATAATTCTGGGTAGGAGGCAATGATAGCTCTTGCATGCCCCGGAACATCAATCTCAGGGAGTATCTGTATATTTCGCTCTGCAGCATATTGAATCAACTCTTTTAATTGTTTTTTTGTGTAATATCCTCCGTATGTGGCTTTTTCTCCCTCCTGTTGCTCCGGTCTTCCCCAGTAGGCATTTATATTTTCATCGCTGGTATTATAATCCACCCGCCACGATCCTATTTCATTTAACAATGGGTAGCTCTCTATCTCCATACGAAAACCCTGATCATCACTTAAATGCATATGAAACACATTCAACTTTAAATCAGCCATATAATCCAATACCTTTTTAAGTTCATCAACCGATTGCATATGCCTCACTACATCAAGCATAAACCCTCTCCAGGCAAAGGCTGGAGAGTCTTTTATGGAGACCCCAGGAATATAAACCTTTGATTTTATGGACACATTATTAACTAGTATTAATTGCTTTAACGATTGTAAAGCATAAATTACCCCACCATACGAAGAGGATTCAATTACAATGTTTTTTTCCGTTACCTTAAGTATGTAGGATTCTATGTCAAGACTATCATTAAACAGAATCTTAATTTGATTATTATCCCTGACTTCCTTTCCCTGCTGAACAGTTCGCTCAACAAGCCTGCTCAATTCTCTCAGAAAAAAAGTTTTAACTTTTACAACAGCCTCATTATCTGTTTCAAAAACAACATTTGTATGTTTATCCAAAGTAAAAACCTGATCGTTTTCAATCAACTCTAAGGGGCGTGGAATGATTTTCACCTCTTTAGTATACTCTTGACTGCAAGCCAACAACAAAGCTCCCAAAACACATATCAACAATATTTTTTTCATACCAAAATCTCAACAATAAATACTGTAACAATAATAAATACAGCGATAATTAAACCTAAAAAAACAAATATAACATATAAAAGGCATGAAACATAAACAAGTAGAATAGATAACTTAAGAAGGCCACAAACATAAGTTTTACTTTAAGTGTTAGAAGAGTATATATATTCAAAACCCCTAATTATTGGTATTTCACACTCTAATAAATCACCCTATTTTTGTGTTTTAAAACAATTATCAGACATGGAAAAGCATATGTATGAGAGAAAAACTCTTTGGGTAGTATTATTAACTGCCATAACAATGGTAATCGAAATAATTTTTGGATTAACCACTAAATCAATGGCTTTGCTTGCTGATGGTATTCATATGGGTTCTCATGTTTTGGCCATTGGTTTAAGTTGGTTAGCATATGTTATAGTCAGAAAGGTTTCTATAAACAATAGATTTAGTGGTGACTCTAATAAAATTCTTTCCCTTTCTGGCTATAGCAGTGGATTAATGCTTCTTATTTTTGCAGTAGTAATCATGGTGCAAGCCATTGAACGTTTTTTTTACCCTACTCCTATTGTTTATAAAGAGGCCATTATAGTCGCCACTATTGGTTTAATTGTAAATATTGTGAGTGTTTTTCTGTTACACCACGACCACGAACATGCCGACCATAATATTAAAGCTGCTTATTTTCACGTAATTGCAGACGCACTCACAAGTTTATCGGCGATTATTGGTCTTTTGGCTGCCATGATTTGGGACATTCCATTTATTGATACCATTGCTGCGTTAATAAGTTCCCTAGTTATTATCAAATGGTCTATAGGTTTATTGAGAGATTCCGGTTCTGCATTATTGGACATTAAAACGGAGCATAAAGCGCATAACCACGAACATGGGCATCATCATTAAATATAAATTTATGTATAAATCATTATATCACATATCGAAAATGGATTGTCCATCTGAAGAAAACATGATTCGGATGAAATTGGAGGGATTGCATGTAATCAAAAAATTGGAGTTTGATATTGAAAATAGAAACCTAACAGTCTTTCATTCTGAGAATGATGATGAAATACTATCTCGATTGGAAGCTTTAAACTTTGGAGCAAAACTGTCGAATTCCGGAACTATTGAAGTAAGCGAATTAGTAATTGAAGATTCCAATATGCAATCTAAACTGCTTTGGTCTGTTTTACTAATCAATTTCAGTTTCTTCATAATAGAAATGACATCAGGTATCTTTTCCAAATCAATGGGATTAGTGGCGGATTCGCTAGATATGTTAGCTGATTCATTTGTATATGGACTTAGTTTATGGGCTGTTGGTTCAACAGTAATGAGAAAAAAGAAAGTGGCTCGTTGGAGTGGATATTTTCAATTATCGCTTGCTCTTTTAGGTATAATAGAAGTTGTAAGAAGATTCATAGGTTCTGAAGAAATGCCGGATTACCGAATTATGATTGGGGTATCCATCTTTGCTTTACTAGCCAATTCAGTTTGCTTGTACCTACTCCAAAAATCAAAAAGCAAAGAAGCGCACATGAAAGCAAGCATGATTTTTACTTCCAATGATGTAGTTATCAATACGGGTATCATTCTTGCTGGTGTATTGGTATTACTCACGCAATCAAAATATCCCGATTTGATTATTGGTTCAATTGTATTTTTAATTGTTGTAAGAGGGGCTGTGAGAATTTTGAATTTGGGAAAATAAAAAGCTATTAATTTGTTGTTAAATAGCTAGTAACACAAAGATATCATAAATCTTTTCCATGTTTTTATAAAACATTTCTATATGAAAATTCGTTCCTTTAAATAGAACATTACAAAAATGCTTAGAAAAATAACAAATATCGTTGTAGCTCTGTTCCTTCTGGTTTCAACCACAGGAATAACTATTTCTATGCATTATTGTGGTGGAAAATATGTTTCATCATCCATTAATAAAGAAGCTAAACCATGTTGTGATGGTTCTGGTGGATGTTGTGAGAACAAAACGCTTCACTTCGAAGTAAAAGACGACTATGTAAATGTAGCTCAGATTGAGAACAGCAAAATTGTGGAATTAGACATACTCTTTCCCATTCTTTTTGCTTTAAATCTTGAACTTCTTCCTTTGGAGGAAAAACATGAGCTTGCTTTTTACGATTCGTCACCACCCCCCAAAATACAAACACGCCTTTCTTTATTGCAAACATATCTTTGTTAGCATTTTATTGATTAACAAGTTTAGATTTTAACTGAACTTGAGTTGTCGTGCAATCTTATTGCCGTAACTTTTAATTAAATAATGCTTACAAAAACTTCAAAATATGTTGAATAGAATAATCAAATTCTTTCTTGAAAACAGATTAGTAACCTTATTGGTATTGACTGTTTTCATAGGGTGGGGAATTGTAAATTCTCCCTTTGGTTGGGAAACTGGAATTCTCCCATCCGACCCTGTGCCAGTTGATGCCATTCCTGATATTGGCGAAAATCAACAAATAGTATATACCGAATGGTCAGGTCGTTCTCCACAAGATATAGAAGACCAAGTTTCGTACCCATTAACAACTTCCCTATTGGGCATACCTGGAGTTAAGACCATCCGAAGCAACTCTATTTTTGGAGTGTCTAGTATCTACATCATATTTGATGATAACATAGAATTCTATTGGAGCAGAACACGAATACTTGAAAAACTAAATTCATTACCTAGTGGAACATTACCCGATGGAGTAACTCCAGCATTGGGGCCAGATGCAACAGCATTAGGTCAAATTTATTGGTACACACTCGAAGGACGTGACAAAAAAGGAAATCCAAATGGTGGATGGGATCCTCATGAATTAAGAACCATTCAGGACTTCTATGTGAAGTATGGCTTAACTGCTGCCAAAGGAGTTTCTGAGGTGGCTTCCATTGGAGGATTCATTAAAGAATACCAGGTAGACATTGACCCAAATGCCATGAAAGCGCATGGGGTAACTGTCACCCAAATTATGAATGCAGTTAAAAAGAGTAATCTCGATATTGGAGCTAGAACCCTAGAGTATAACCGTGCAGAATACCTTATCAGAGCCATTGGATATATTAAAACCATTGAAGACCTCGAAAAAAGCGTTGTTGCCGTTCGTGAGAATGTACCTATTCGCATAAAGGATGTGGCAAAAGTTGGTTTTGGCCCGGCTGGTCGCAGAGGTGGATTAGATAAAGGAGGTGCAGAAGCTGTTGGTGGTGTAGTTGTTGCGCGATACGGAGCAAATCCTTTAGAGGTCATCAATAATGTAAAAGATAAAATCGAAGAAATATCAACCGGATTACCTTCTAAAATACTGGATGATGGAACTGTTTCTAAAGTAACTATTATTCCTTTTTATGACCGTACCGGATTAATTAAAGAAACCCTTGGAACGCTCCAAGAGGCTTTAACTCTAGAAATTCTTATAAGTATTCTCGTTATTATTATTCTTATCCTAAATCTTCGAGCTTCATTCCTAATTTCAAGTTTACTGCCTATTGGAGTATTAATGACATTTATTGCCATGCGTAGGTTCGGTGTAGATGCTAACATAGTAGCTCTTTCGGGTATTGCTATCGCTATTGGAGTAATGGTTGATGTCGGGGTAGTTTTCACAGAAAATATAATACGGCATGTCGAGAATATTGAGAATAAGAGTAAAAAATTACTCACAACCATTTATGATTCTACGGTAGAGGTTGCTCCGGCAGTAATTACAGCATTAACAACAACAATAGTTAGCTTTCTGCCTGTATTTGCGATGCAAGCAGCCGAAGGTAAATTATTTAAACCCTTGGCTTTTACCAAAACCTTTGCAATGGTATCAGCATTAATTATCGGTTTAACCATAATTCCTGCCTTGGCACACATTATCTTTTCAATAAAAATTGATAGAAAGAAAACAAAGCAAATTTTAAATATTGTATTAATTCTTTTAGGAATTAGCTTCTTATTCTTTGGCAAAGTGTTTATTGCTTTTGCAGTTGTAGGCATTGGAGTCAATAACCTATTAGATTACAAATGGTCAGAAGCTCGAAAAGAGTTTCCTAATTACATCAATATTGGAATAATAGCCATTATTGTTGTTTGGTTGCTTACAAAAGAATGGATGCCATTAGGCGCACAAAATAGTGATGCTTCGAACCTGATATTTACAGGTTTGCTAATAGGTCTTGTTTTAGCATTTATGCTATTGGTGGTTAAGTCGTATTCTAAAATTTTAAATTGGGCTTTAGCGAACAAAGCCAAATTTCTGAGCATTCCACTTGCCGTAGTTCTTTTTGGGATAGTCGCATGGCAAGGTGTTGACAGGGTGTTCTCATTCATGCCTGATAGCATTAAACAAAGTGATACATGGGCTTCTTTAAATAAAACATTCCCCGGAATTGGCAAGGAGTTTATGCCAGCCTTAGACGAGGGTTCATTTTTATTGATGCCAACAACAATGCCTCATTCCG
>JBFHKL010000187.1:0-8570 GCA_041595375.1 Saccharicrinis sp. | reverse complement strand
TTAATCAATACTGAAATTCCTATTATTTTCCTTACTGCAAAATCAATGAAGGAAGATGTTTTTCAGGGATTTAAAATTGGTGCGGATGATTACATCACTAAACCATTTAGCATGGAAGAGCTTCTTTTTAGGCTTGAAGCTATCATACGCAGAACCAAAGGCACTAATATTGTGCAGGATGTATACCAACTTGGGAAGTTTAAGTTTGACACTCAAAAACAACAGTTAATTGATGGTGACAATATTGTAAAGCTAACTACAAAAGAATCGGAACTATTAAAACTGCTTTGTAATAATGCCAATAAGGTTTTAGAGCGTAATTTTGCGCTTAAAACTATCTGGGTGGATGATAATTACTTTAACGCCCGAAGCATGGATGTATATATCACCAAATTAAGAAAACACCTAAAACAAGAGACTTCTGTTGAAATCATCAATGTTCATGGAAAAGGTTATAAACTGGTTATGTAAGTAGTGCATTCATCAATGCTCCTATAAACGAACCAATAAAAACTACATAAAAAATGCCCGATTCAAAAGAACCGGGCATTTTTATTTGTATTTAATAGTATCTTAATCCAATTTCAACACGGCTAAAAAGGCTTTTTGAGGCACTTGTACATTACCTACCTGTTTCATCCGTTTCTTACCCTTCTTCTGCTTTTCCAACAGCTTACGTTTACGACTGATATCTCCCCCATAACATTTAGCTGTCACATCCTTACGCACTGCCTTAACCGTTTCACGAGCAATAATCTTAGCTCCAATAGCAGCCTGAATAGCGATATCAAACTGTTGACGTGGAATTAACTCCTGAAGTTTTTCACACATCCGTCGGCCCAGGGTATAAGCATTATCAAAATGAATAAGAGTAGATAAGGCATCCACACTTTCTCCATTCAACAGAATATCCAGTTTTATGAGTTTAGCAGGTTTAAATCCTGTAGCATAATAATCAAATGAGGCATATCCCTTCGATATACTCTTTAGCTTATCGTAAAAGTCGAAAACAATCTCAGCCAAAGGCATATTATAATTTAACTCTACCCTATCTGCAGTTAAATAATGCTGTTTTAATAATTCACCACGTTTATTCAAACAAAGCGTCATCACAGGTCCAATATATTCAGACTTAGTAATAATTTGGGCATGAATATATGGTTCATCGATGCGATCCACAACTGTTGGTTCAGGCAATCCGGAAGGATTGTGAACTTCCAGCTCTTCTCCTTTTTTAGTATGTACTATATAGGGCACGTTAGGGACAGTGGTAATCACATTCATATCAAACTCCCTATCCAAACGTTCCTGAATAATTTCCATATGCAGCATTCCAAGAAATCCACATCTGAAACCAAAGCCCAATGCAGCTGAGGACTCGGGTTCAAAGGTCAGTGATGCATCATTCAACTGAAGCTTTTCCATTGATGCACGCAAATCCTCATACTCATCACTTTCTATGGGATATACACCGGCAAAAACCATGGGTTTTACTTCCTCAAAACCGTCAATTCTTTCTTTACATCCTCCTTTAACATGTGTAATGGTATCTCCTACCTTTACTTCCTTACTGGTTTTAATACCAGATATAATATATCCAACATCACCAGTACCTAACATCTTTCTGGACTCCATATCCAATCGCAGTACACCAATCTCATCGGCATAATACTCTTTTCCTGTAGCCATAAACTTAACTAGGTCGCCCTTGTGTATTTCACCATTCACCACTTTAAAGTAGGCAATAATACCTCTAAAAGAGTTAAATACCGAATCAAAGATCAAACACTGTAGAGGTGCCTTAGAATCTCCAACAGGGGCAGGAACTTTTTCAACAATAGCCTTTAAAATATCTTCAACTCCCTGTCCTGTTTTCCCACTGGCTCTGATAATATCTTCACGTTCACCACCTATCAAATCCAGAATCTGATCTTCCACCTCATCGGGCATCGCATTAGGCAAGTCCATCTTATTCATTACAGGAATAATATGCAAATCATGCTCAATGGCCTGATACAAATTAGAAATAGTTTGCGCCTGAATACCCTGTGTAGAATCCACAATCAACAAAGCACCTTCACATGCGGCAATAGATCGTGAAACTTCATACGAAAAATCAACATGTCCTGGCGTATCAATCAGGTTAAGCACGTATTTTTCACCATCTTGCACATAATCCATCTGTATGGCATGACTCTTAATGGTAATTCCCCGCTCCCGCTCAATATCCATATTGTCGAGTATCTGCGCCTGAGCATCCCTTTCCGACACTGTAGAGGTAAACTCCAACAACCTGTCGGCCAACGTACTCTTCCCATGATCAATATGTGCGATAATACAAAAATTTCTTATATTCTTCATAATCTACATCAAGCGTTCAAAATAGATAATATCAATAGTTGGGTGCACTAAAAAACACCCCTTTCCGAATCTGCAAAGATATTCAATTCATTGTAATATTGTAAGATCTTACCTAATTTAAACGTCCCAATATAAACTTTACTGTCATTTCGTTTAAAATACCGATCAGTACTTGGCAGATATATCTATCTTTACCCCAAATTTGTCTATTATGAGTAAGATATTGGTTACCGGTTGTGCAGGATTTATAGGTTCGCACCTGACAGAGGCCTTGCTGGCACAAAACTACGCTGTTACAGGAGTTGATAATTTTGATCCTTTTTACAAAAGAGAGATTAAAGAGGATAATCTGAAAGCATTTATTGAGCATCCCAACTTCAAATTCTATGAACTAAACCTGTGTAATGAAAAGGACGTACAGGACAACCTATACGAAAACTACGACTGTATAGTACATTTAGCAGCCAAGGCAGGCGTAAGACCATCAATAGAAGACCCTCAAAGCTATATTGATTACAACATAAGCGCCACCCGTAATCTGCTGGATTTAATGAGGAAAACCGCTACTAAAAAAATGGTTTTTGCCAGTTCATCATCCGTATATGGCAACCTGCCACAAACACCCTGGAATGAAGGTCTTGATGTATCCAAACCCATCTCTCCCTATGCCTTTTCTAAAAAAGCCTGCGAATTACTCAACCACACTTACCATCATTTGTATGAATTAGACTTTATCAATGTCCGGTTTTTTACCGTTTTTGGTCCTCGTCAAAGACCCGATCTGGCAATTAATAAATTTACCCGCTTCTTATATGAGGGCAAATCAATTCCGATGTTTGGCGATGGATCTACTGCCCGCGACTACACCTTTATCCATGATATTGTCTCTGGAATCATTCAATCCATAGCCTACTTAAGAAAAAATGAAGGAGTATTTGAAACTATGAACCTAGGTAATCATACCCCCGTGAAACTCCTGGATTTAATACAAACCATTTCGGAGCTTACCGGTCAAAAAGCCAACATCGAACAATTGCCCATGCAACCCGGCGATGTTAACATAACCTATGCCGATATTAGTAAGGCACAAAGCATGATCGGGTATCAACCTAAAACATCCCTAAAAAAAGGATTAAAAGCTTTTGTGGATTGGTACTTGACAAAACAGTAGGCTATTCAGTTAATAGTAGCCATTCAATAAAACCCATACAATGAGGATTATAAATTGGTCACTATGATGTACAATCTGAGATAGGCAATCTTTGATTATGCTCTGCTACTATTTTACAGACATCATAATCCGGGCTCAACGCCATCTCAATAACAAAGAACAAACATCTGCCGCAAAAGATATTTAGCAGCATAAAATGCCAATTTACTCAAATAAATACGGCCATTACAAACAATTTAGGCAGCATTACCAAGCTTACAACCCGGGGTGAAACACTAAGTAACACTCCGGGGATAAACATCAGTTAGTTTATATAAAAACTGACCAAAAATACCAGACAATTATACTCTTGTGCATTCCTAAGATTCATGCTTAATCACTTAGCTCTTCAACTAAACGCTAAGCGAAAAAGCTATCTTAGTCACTAAATATGCATATAAACATTTCAAACAAGGCAAAATTTGTATACCTGCTATCAAGAGACTATTAACCCACTAAGTCCTGCACCAGGTCAGAGGCTTCTTTGAGCGTAATGGCTGAATATACTTTTAAACCCGATTCATCAATAATCTTTTTACCTCCTTCGGCATTGGTTCCTT
This sequence comes from Saccharicrinis sp., assembly GCA_041595375.1. Lineage (GTDB taxonomy): Bacteria > Bacteroidota > Bacteroidia > Bacteroidales > Marinilabiliaceae > Saccharicrinis. The sequence goes on along the minus strand of JBFHKL010000187.1, from coordinate 4,439 downwards.
GTAAGCGTACAATTATCGGTACATTTATTTCACCAATTTTCTTATAGGCCTCTACCACACCATTAGCTACTCGGTCGCAACGCACGATACCTCCAAAAATATTTATCAAAATAGCCTTTACATTGGGGTCTCCCAGTATAATTTTCAGTCCTGCTTCCACTGTTTGTGCATTGGCACCGCCCCCAACATCTAAAAAGTTAGCAGGCTCACCTCCGGACAGTTTAATAATATCCATGGTAGCCATAGCCAAGCCGGCTCCATTAACCATACACCCCACATTACCTTCGAGTTTAACGAAGTTCAGATTGTGCTTAGATGCTTCTATCTCTGCAGGATCTTCTTCATCCAAATCGCGCATCTCCATATAATCACGATGTCGATATAAAGCATTGTCGTCAAGGTTTAACTTAGCATCGATAGCCATAATTAAATCATCCGACGTTTTTAACACGGGGTTTATCTCAACCAAAGAGGCATCAGATCCTTCATAGGCTTTATACAAAGCAGGCACAAATTGCACCATCTCTTTAAATGCCTTACCCGACAAACCCAGATTAAAAGCAACCCTACGGGCCTGAAAGGGCAAAACGCCAGTTGCAGGATCTATTTCTTCCTTATAAATTAAATGCGGTGTTTGTTCAGCTACCGTTTCTATATCCATTCCTCCTTCTGTTGAATACATGATAATGTTACGGCTTGTATTACGATTTAACAACACACTCATATAATATTCTTTAGGCTCAGAAGACCCTTCATAAAATACGTTTTGTGCAACCAATACTTTATTCACCCTCTTACCTTCAGAACCCGTTTGATGGGTAACCAGCTGCATTCCTAAAATTTGTTTGGCAACAGATTTTACTTCATCTAATGTCTTTGCCACTTTTACTCCTCCACCTTTCCCTCTACCTCCGGCATGAATTTGGGCCTTAACCACCCATTTATCTGTTCCTGTTAAACGTTGTAGTTCTTTTGCAGCACTTACCGCATCTTCAGGAGTATCTGCAACAATACCCTCTGACACGCGTACGCCAAAACTTTTCAGAATTTCCTGTCCCTGGTATTCGTGTATATTCATGGTAGATTAATTAGTAGATTTTCAAATAACTTATCTATAACCGTAATGTACTACTTTGCTTTTAAAAATAAAAAGATAGAAATGCTTATTTTTGATGCAAAATATTTTTCATGAGAAAATTACGTAACAAAGAATTAAACAGATTAAGTGTAGAAGAGTTCAAACAAATTGAAAAAACTCACATTATAGCTATCCTGGACAATGTAAGAAGTCTGAACAATGTAGGCTCAGTATTTCGCACCTCGGATGCCCTTTGCTTGGAGGAAATTTATTTATGTGGCATTACACCAACTCCTCCACACAACGACATTCATAAAACAGCGTTAGGTGCTGAAGATTCCATGAAATGGAGTTACCACGAGGACACATCCACCATTGTCGAGAAGCTTCAAAAAAGGGGTTATAAAGTGTATTGTGTAGAACAAGCCGAAGGTAGTACTTCACTAATTGACTTTAAGCCTGATAACGAACAGGCTATAGCCTTAGTTTTTGGTAACGAGGTAAAAGGTGTACAACAAAAAGTAGTCGATATTTCGGATGGCTGCATTGAAATACCTCAGTTTGGCACCAAACACTCTTTAAACATAAGCGTTAGTGCCGGTATTGTGCTATGGGAAGCTACCAAATGGATGCGCGAGTTATAATAAGGCAGTATATGATTTTTAGAGATATACAGAACCTTTGTTTAAGTTAATGGTTTAAGTATAACTATTTTAATAAAAATACTGACATTAAATTTATTTCAAATGACCAAGTACTCATATATCCTTTTTGTTATAATTTTTAACTTACAGCTCGCTTCTGCACAAGAAAGTAAATTAGAACATTTAGACTTAGAATTAACGAATTACGACTATCCTTTTCCGGTTTCATATTTGACATTACACATTCAAAATCAGGAATTAAAAATGGGTTATATGGATGTTAAGCCTACTAATTATAATGGCAAAAACATCATGCTCCTTCATGGTAAAAATTTCAATGGTGCCTATTGGGAATCAACAATCAAAGCACTTAACAAAGAGGGTTATCGAGTTATCGTACCAGATCAAATAGGCTTTGGAAAATCTTCAAAACCAGTACATTTTCAATACACTTTTCAACAATTGGCTCAAAATACCAAAACGCTCTTAGATTCTTTACATGTAGAAGAAACTACAGTTTTAGGTCATTCAATGGGCGGTATGTTGGCTACACGTTTTGCTTTAATGTATCCTCAACAGACAGAGAAACTAATTCTTGAAAACCCTATTGGTCTGGAAGATTGGAAACTCAAAGTTCCTTATCAATCTATTGAATGGTGGTATCAGAATGAGTTAAAAAAATCTTATCAAAGCATAAAAAACTACCAACTAAAAAGCTACTATGATAACAAATGGAAATCCAGTTACGACCAATGGGTTAATTTATTGGCCGGATGGACATTAGATCCGAATTATCCTATTCTAGCATGGAATGCGGCATTAACCTACGATATGATTTTTACACAACCGGTAGTATACGAATTTGGAAATATTAAAGTACCCACCTTGCTGATTATAGGAACCAGAGATCGTACAGCATTGGGTAAGCCTTTGGTAAGTGAGGAAGTAAGGAAAACAATGGGTTTGTACACCGAATTGGGTAAAAAAACACAGAAAATGATACCTAATGCTCAATTAGTAGAAATAGAAAACATAGGGCATTTGCCACATATAGAAAAATTTGAAAGCTTTATTAAACCATTATTAAAATTTCTTGAGCAATAAAAGCATCTAAGCTTATACCAGACAAAGGACATATCCTCTCTGTTGTTGATGGCTTTATTAAAAGTATTAAGTTTAAAAATATTGCGGCTTTATAACGGGTTGCAAACTTCCGCATACCTGCGGAACAGTCTCTCACAAAATAAAACAAGCGCCACACTTTTTACAATGTGGCGCTTGTTGTTTTATCTCTTAATCACACGAAAAATTCGTGCGATAGCGGGGGAAAATTCGTGCGATAGCGGGGGCGCGTACTGGAGGCTTAACCTTTTATTATTTCTACTTTATATTTTTTAAATTGAACTTGAAAAGCTGAGTTTTCACTAATGCTAAAAACCTCATTATCACTCTCATCATAAGCCACAATAGGATCAAAATCAATAACATATCCATTTTCATTTGCCTCGACTGCAGCTCCAATTATTGCTCCTCCTCCTGTTCCTTTATCACTTAAATAAAAACAATTTGCCCCATACAATTTTAATTTTATTAACTTTTGTACTTTACCTTTAGTATAAGTATCGTAAACATATAATGTTAAACTAATTGTATTACCTAATTTTATTGTATCATTGAAAATAAGTTCTATATGAATATCTACTAACACACTATCAGCAAAATTGTAATATGTTTCCAAAATTTTTTTCATCTTCTGCATTTTTTGTTATTTAAACTTAAGAGGCACAAAATATGGATCAATCCAATCACGATGCCCACTCCCAATATCCCCAGGAATACTCATCTTATGTCCATGCCACTTAGGATGATTAGCATGCCAATTATCTATTTGATAAATAACTTCGCCTTTTTCATTAGTAAAATATATAGATTTAGTTTTTTTTCCTGCATTAACTGTATATTTAATTTTTGCATTCGGAGGATGTCCTGTTCCATTTTTAACACTTGTTGTAGTATTATAAGTCTTAAAACCAACACCTCTTCCTTTAAATGAAAGGCCAGCACTAGAGATATTAGGACTTGCTAACGATTTATATGTAGAAATTGCACTTTCTGGACCTATAACATATGAAAGAAGTTCTGTGCCAGTTACAAACCAACACATTTTTAAAAGAGCTCTTCTTTCTGCTTCTTCTTTGTCCAATTTGTCAACGTGATCAGACCAAGATTGTCCATACAAACTATACCATTGATTCCAGTCTCCATTTAATCCATAACTTTCGCTATAAGTGTCCATCCATTGCTTATATGTGCCGTTAAAACCATAACGAACATATTCACTACTCCAATCATATGAACTAGAATTACTTGACTTAGGAGCAGATGCTGTAACTGTTACTTCTTCTATATCAACATGGGGATTTCCATTTGGATCTGTTTTTACAGTATCCATTCCAAATGGATCAATAAAGTTAATTGGATTATTAAAGCAGTAATGATAAGGAGTACTTTCATAATGGCCTTCAGATAAAGGGTCTTGAGTAGTAAATTTACCCAGACTGGCATCATAGAACCTAGCCCCATAATCGTAACAATCCCTTTCTCCCTACTTCCAACAACGCAATTAATCGTTATACTCCTTCGTAGCGTTCTACGAAAAACCACGTCAATATAAATATTATTTTTTCATAGGCCATCGTAATGGATTTTTCAGTACG
>JBFHKL010000186.1:0-8571 GCA_041595375.1 Saccharicrinis sp. | reverse complement strand
TTTTTTATCCGGCAGATTTTACCTTTGTTTGTCCAACAGAGATCATTGCATTTCAGGATAAGATAAAAGAATTTGATAAAAGAAACGTTGCTGTGGTAGGGGTTTCTGTTGATTCAGCTTTTTCTCACTGGAAATGGTTACAGACAGAAAAAAAAGAAGGTGGAATCAAAGGTGTGAAATTTCCACTGGTCGCCGATAATGCCATGACTATTTCTCAGAATTACGATGTGTTGGCCGGTGATTATGATTACAATGATGATGGACAATTGGTCTTTGATGGCTCACCTATGGCCTACCGTGGCTTGTTTCTGATAGATAAATAAGGAGTTGTGCGACATCAGGTAGTAAATGATATGCCGCTAGGACGAAGTGTTGAAGAAACCCTCAGAATGGTTGATGCTCTTCAGTTTTTTGAAGAAAATGGAGAGGTTTGTCCTGCCGATTGGCATGCTGGAGATAAAGGATTAACTGCTTCTCAAGAAGGAATCTCAGAATACCTGGGTAAGCAGTAAGAATAAAATAAAGTGATCATCTTTTATAAAAGCACTTACATAAAATATGTAAGTGCTTTTTTGTTTGTCTGTTTTTAGTTTAATTTTGCGCTATGCGAAAGTATTGTCCCATTAACGTGCAAAATAGTCAGACTTTTAAAACAAAGCTGGTTCTGTATTGCAAAAATGTATCCTTTAGTTCAGTCTTCGACAGTTGTGATTATTACAATACTACTGACATGGAAAGGAAGTACCATACCTTCGATTATCTGGCCGGTATTGACAGTGTAAGAAGCCTTACGGGAGGGTTCGATGCCTTGGAGCAGCATAAGGATGCATATAAGGATTGGCTTATGGGCTATTTGGGCTATGACCTAAAGAATGATATCGAGCATCTTTATTCACAAAATAAAGATGGTCTAAATTTTTGTAACCTTTCCTTTTTTCAACCCAGGTATGTGATTAAAAATATGGGGAATACTTGGGAAGTGGGTTACCTAGATGAGCTTGATGATGAAGAATCTGCTTTTACATTAATCAAAAATATAGAAGAACAAGTAGAGGATGAGCATTCTCAAACGGTGCATTTTAAGGCCCGAGTTCATAAAAAACAGTATTGTCAGATAATTGAATCCATATTAAATCATATTCATAAAGGCGATGTTTATGAGTTGAATTATTGCATGGAGTTTTATGCAGAGAATAAACAAATAAATCCATACGCCTCCTTTAATCAGCTGGTTCGTATTTCACCTACACCTTTTGCTTCTTTCTTTAAATTTAATAGTCATTATCTTCTTTCTGCCTCACCTGAGCGTTATTTGAAAAAGGTACAGAATAAATTAATCAGTCAGCCTATTAAAGGTACGGCTCCCAGAGGGGTAAGTGCCGAAGAAGACATACGGAATAGAGCATACCTACAAGGCAATGAGAAAGAGCGATCGGAGAATGTGATGATTGCTGATTTGGTGCGTAATGATCTCTCGCGTGTTGCCCAAAGAGGGTCGGTAAAAGTGGAGGAGTTATGCGGAATTTATTCTTTCCCTCAAGTTTTTCAAATGATTACAACAGTGGTTGCCCAACTGGAGAAGGGGAAAAGCGATGTGGATGCCATCAAAGCTTCTTTTCCAATGGGGTCCATGACAGGGGCCCCTAAAATATGGGCCATGAAGTTGATTGAGGAATATGAGGTGACAAAAAGAGGCTTATATGCCGGAGCTATCGGTTATTTCTCTCCTGATGGAGATTTTGATTTTAATGTGGTAATCAGGAGTCTGTTGTATAATGCCTTTAATCATTACCTCTCGTTTATGGTAGGAAGTGCCATCACAGAAAAGAGTGTTCCAGAACAAGAATACAATGAGTGTCTGATGAAGGCCAGTGCCATTTTTAAATTGTTTAACCATACATTTTTAGCTATCGATGATTAATAACTTTATAGCCTTTTTACATACTCAATGTACTTATCAGCAAGGGCAACGTATATTGATAGCCCTAAGCGGAGGAGCTGATTCAATGGCTCTGCTGCATCTGTTGCATCGTTGTAATGTGGAAATATGTGCCGCTCATTGTAATTTTAATTTGAGAGGAGAAGAATCGGATGGAGATGAGTATTTTGTTAAAAAGGTAGTAAAAGACCTCGGGATTGATCTGTATTATAAATCATTTGATACAAAGCAATATGCTCAAGAAAAAAAAATCTCCATAGAGATGGCTGCCAGAGATTTGAGATATGAGTGGTTTAATGAGCTCTGTAAAGAAAAGGAGATGGTCTGGATTGCTACAGGTCATCATAAGGATGATAATATTGAAACATTTTTTCTAAACCTGGTACGAGGTACTGGTATCAAAGGTTTGTCAGGAATCAAACCTGTGGCAGGTAATATTATTCGCCCTTTGTTGCCATTTTCACGTCAGGAGATAGAAGCATTTTGTACAAAAAATCATATTTCTTTCAGAACAGATTCTTCAAACCTAGAATCGGTTTACCAGAGAAATAAGTTAAGGAATGTGATTCTTCCGCTTTTTAAAGAGCTAAACCCCATGTTTTACGATACCATGGATGCCAATATTAAACGGCTTGATCAGGTAAACAGTTTTTTAATACAATCAGTAGAAGATATAAAACAACAACTAATAGTAGAACAGGATGATCGATTGTTGATCTCTTTGCAGCATATCGAAAAATTTAAAGATCAGCAACTGGTTTTGTTTGAACTACTACAACCCTATGGGTTTAATGGTAAGCAGATAACAGAACTTGTTCAAGTGATTCTTGAGGGGATATCTGGTAAACAGTTTTTTTCTGCTCAATATCGTTTGATTAAAGATAGGGTTAATTTGATTCTATTACCTCATCATCGTCAGCCCGATGAGTGTATTTATTATATCTCGGTAGATGATGCAAAATTATCCAACCCTGTTGATTTGCATATTTATCCTGATTTGGCTATGGAGGGCTATGAAATTGAAAAGTCGCCTTTAGTGGGGCAGTTCGATGCTGATTTACTGGAGTTTCCGCTTACTCTGCGTAAATGGAAACAAGGCGATCAATTCAGACCCTTGGGTATGAAGTCTTTTAAAAAACTAAGCGATTTTTTTATTGATGCCAAGTTTTCTTTAAAAGATAAGGAAGATGTGTGGCTCTTGCTTTCGGGAGATGATATTATCTGGATTGTAGGTTACCGAACAGATGATAGGTATAAAATTACTTCGAAAACAAGAAGAGTTACGAAAATGGATCTTTGCCTTTAAGCTTTTTGTATGGTTAAGCACCAAAAGCAAATAAGCACTGAAGCATTATAGATTATGAGCCAGTGATTGTTATGTCATCCACAATGCCTCCTCCTACAATTACATCCTCCTGGTAAAAAACAATAGATTGACCGGGAGTTAATGCCCAAACAGGTTCATTAAAATATATGTGCAATTGCTTATGGATAATTTCAATAGATCCGGGTGTAGGCGGAACATAATCCAGGCCTCGGATTCTTATATCCACTTTTTGAGAATGGTCAAGAAAAGAAGGATTGCAAGTTAAAAAGTGGTTAATAATAAGCTGTTTGGAAAAAAGAGTGTTTTTAGCCGCTGTAAACAATCGGTTGGTGTTGGCATCAATGGATGCAACACAATCTCCATGGTTTTTCTCTAGGTTTAATCCTCGTTTTTGACCTATGGTATATAAGGGAAAGCCATCGTGTGTGCCAATTTTTTCACCCTGATGTGTATATACCTCACCATCGGCCAGTTTGTCCTTTAGTTCAGGTTTTAACTCGTAAATAAAATCACGGTAATCACGCCCCTGCAGAAAACAAACACCCATGCTTTCCTTTTTATCGGCCATTGTTTTAAAACCTAATTCTTTTGCTTTTTCTTTTACATTTACTTTGAGTAACGAGCCTAAAGGAAACAAACATTTTTTTAGAATAGCTTGTGGCAGGTTCCATAAAAAATAGGATTGATCTTTAGCCGAATCTGTTCCTTTTTGAATATGGTAATATTTATCCTTTTTAAAAATATTAACATAATGCCCTGTCGCTATTTTATCGCATTTTAAACGTGTAGCTTCTTCTGATAGCAATTTCCATTTAATGGTTTCGTTGCATCTGATGCAAGGATTAGGGGTTCGTCCTTTCAGGTATTCATCCACAAAATAATCAATAACTTCCTTCTTAAAATGATCATATACGTCAAGTACATGGTGTTCAAAATGAAGTTTATGAGCCAGCTTTTGAGCTTCTGTAATAAAATGAAGCGATTCGGGTGAAGAGAGAGGTGAAAAGGTATTGAAAGTAATTCCTATGACCTCATAGCCTTGCTGTAATAAATACCAAGCCGACATAGAGCTGTCAATTCCTCCGCTCATCCCTAATAACACCCTACCTTTACTCATATGCAGTTAATGTCTTCTTACTCTTTTATATTTTCTCTGACTTCGGATAGGAATTCTTTCATTTTGGTAGAATCTTTATTCTCTATAATAGTCAGTAATTCTTTAAGTTTAAGTCGTATTTTTTCAACCTGACCTGATGTAAAGGGGTTAAAAAGAATTTCTGATAACAAATAATCATCCTCGCTCAACAGCCCTTTGGCAATATCCAAATGTTTACGGAAAGTCGTTCCAGGAGCCTCTTGTTTTTTCATTATTGAAGCAAAAACAAGTGTAGAGGAAAAGGGAATAGATAAAGAATAAGCAATGGTTTCATCATGCTCAATAAAGCTGTATTCATGGATATTTAATCCTAATGAAGCATAGAAATCCTTGAAAAAAGTTTTTCCCAGGTGATCTCCTTCGCTTATAATAATGGCATGGTGTTCCCTTAGGGCCTTTAAATTCCCAAAGGTTGGGCCAAACATAGGGTGAGTGGACACATAGCGCATCCCGGTTGCTTCATAAAACTCTTGAAAAGCTGTTTTTACAGAAGAAATATCAGAAATAATGCATGATTTTGGAAGGTAAGGAATAACCTCTTTAAAGGCTGCTATGGTATATTTTAAAGTGACCGCATTAATCAACAGTTCAGGTTCAAATGCCGAAATTTCTTCCAGTTTGATTAAACGTTGCGTATTGAAAATATATTTTAGTTTTTCAAGGTTGGGGTCGTAAATGGCTACTTCATGGTCTAAACATAAGGCGTCGGTTAACCATGTACCCATTTTCCCGGCTCCAAGTATACAGATTTTCATGTCTTTCTGTTATCAGTTTTTAGTAAACAGTAGTCAGTAAACAGTTATTTGTGGACTGTTGTGAGTAAGCAGTTATTGGTATGATTACTACTTATTCCTGATTGTTAACAGATAACTGCTCACTGTTTACTGCTCTCTGAACTTTATTGGTTCATAATTTTATTTTGACGAGTCACAGACTCTTCATGGATGCTTTCGAATAACTTGATTAAGAATTCTTCCGATAACCCCATTTTCGCACCTTTTTCTTTACGATTGTTCATGATTTCATCGTAACGACGAGTTTGTAAAATGGTAATGTTATGGTCTTTCTTATATTTACCGATAGCTTCAGATATATCCATTCTTTTTTGTAACACCTCTAATACCTTTGTATCTAATTCATCAATTTTCTGACGAAGTTCATCCAGAGTTATTCTTGGTTTTTCACCAATTTTAGGCTCACGTAAAACAATCTTATTTGTAATGCTTTTTAAATCAGCAGGTGTGACCTGTTGTTTTGCATCACTCCATGCTTTTTCAGGACATCTGTGTGCTTCAACTAATAATCCATCAAAACCTAAATCCATTGCCTCCTGAGAGATTTCGTATATCAACTCGCTTTTACCGCTGATATGTGAAGGGTCGCAAATAATAGGTAATTGCGGACATCTTCTTTTTAACTCAATAGGAATTTGCCATTGGGGGTGGTTACGGTACTTGGTTTTATCGTAGGTAGAAAAGCCACGGTGAATGGCAGCCAGCTTTTTGATTCCGGCCTGGTTAATTCTTTCCAAAGCGCCAATCCATAGTTCTAAATCAGGGTTGACAGGATTTTTTACCAAAACAGGAATATCTACTCCTTTAAGAGCATCAGCAATTTCCTGAACGGCAAAATGGTTAGCTGTGGTTCTGGCACCTATCCAAAGAATATCTATTCCATGTTTGATGGCTTCAAAAACATGATGTGCATTAGCCACCTCTGTTCCCACAAACATGCCGGTTTCTTCTTTAACTCTTTTTAACCAGGGTAAACCTATGGTTCCAACTCCCTCAAAAGCGCCCGGACGGGTTCTTGGTTTCCATATTCCGGCGCGGAATATTTTAAAACCATCAGCAGCCAGTTTTTTTGCTGTCTCTAACACTTGTTCTTCAGTTTCCGCACTACAAGGTCCGGCAATAACCCATGGACGATTCAATTCTAATCCAGGAAGGCTAATTTTTTCTAAATCTAAGTTTACCATCTTAATATATTGTTTATGCTTTTTTTATTCTCTTTATTGATTCCAGCAAAATATCTTGCTTTGCGCAAAGCGATATTCGAATGTACCTGTTGCCCTGGGTACCAAATATAGTGCCCGGAGTAATAAATACATGGGCTTGGTTTAGTATTTTATCTGATAGATCAATGGCAGATGTAATGTTGTCAGGTATTTTAGCCCAAATAAACATACCACTTTGATTTTTATCGTAAGAGCAATGAAGCGTATCCATGATTTCCCAAACCAGTTTTCTACGTTCTAGGTATTCTTTGTTTACCTCCGCATACCATTCCTTACCTAGGGAAAGTGCTTTAGCAGCGGCTAATTGCAAGGGTTTGAACATGCCGCTGTCCATATTGCTTTTTACCCTTAAAATATACTGGATAAAAGTTGGATTGGCTGCCACCATTCCTACGCGCCAACCTGCCATATTATGCGACTTACTCAAGGAGTTCAGTTCTATGGCAATGTCTTTGGCTCCTTCAATTCTAAATATGCTTAAAGGATCATCATTTAAGATGAAGCTATAGGGGTTATCGTTACAAATCAGAATATGATGTTTTTTTCCAAAAGCAACTAGTTTTTCAAATAATTCCAGAGTGGCATTGGCACCAGTTGGCATATTAGGGTAGTTTACCCACATCATTTTTACTTTTGAAAGATCAAGTTTTTCTAACTGATCAAAATCAGGCTGCCAATTTAATTCCTCTTTTAAATCATAGTTTATTATTTCAGCTTCCACTAAATGAGAAACAGAGGCATAGGTAGGATATCCGGGATTAGGGACAAGAACCTGATCGCCTTTATTTAAAAAAGCCATGGATATATGCATAATTCCTTCCTTGGAACCCATTAATGGAAGGATCTCGGTTGCCGGATTCAAGCTTACATTAAAATATGTAGTATACCAGTCTGCAAACGATTGGCGTAATTCAGGGATACCTATATAACTTTGATATCCATGGTTTCCTTTGTTGGCAGCAGTTTCGTTTAACTCAATAAGTACCTCGTCAGAGGGCGATCGATCAGGATTTCCAATACCTAAATTGATGATGTCGATGCCTTGTTGGCGTAACTCATCTATCTCTCTCAATTTTTTGGAGAAATAGTATTCTTTGACTTCGCTAATGCGATTGGCAGGTAATATGGTCATTATTAAAATGTTTTTTGTTCAGACAGTGGCTTATTGTCGTTGCTAACCGTATCATACGATCTCTTGCCAACATGATACTCTCCAAGGCTTTTGAGTCCTTTGGTAAGCGGACGAATGGCATCTATGGATTGAAGGTAACGATGGTAGTCTTCGAATACCAAATCGATATAAAATAAATACTCCCATTCATGTCCCACAATGGGTAAGGATTGAATTTTAGACAGGTTTATATTATAAAATGCCAGTATTGATAGAACTTTTGATAAGCTTCCTTCGGAGTGAGGTAATGCAAAAACCAGAGAAGATTTATTTACCTTGTTGTTAGTCAATAATTCTTCGATTTCTGTTTTTCCTTTATGAGAAATAATTAAGAAACGGGTAAAATTCCTTTTGTTGGTCTCAATATCTCTGGCAAGAATTTCTAATTGGTATTTTTCTGCTGCTATATGAGGTGCGATAGCGGCTACTCCTTTATGTTGTGTGTCATTAATCCATTTAGCGCTTAGTGCTGTATCATCACGGGCAATGAGTTTAATATGCGGATATTGTTTAAAATAGTCACTGCACTGAGCTAAGGCCATTGGGTGGGAGTGAACTTCTGTAATATCCTCAATCGTTTGGTTGGCTAAAGCCAATAGTTGATGCTTAATGCGTAGCTTATACTCGCCTATAATAACCAGACCGGAATCTTTTAATAAAGTGTAATTTTGCAGAATGCTGCCCACTAAAGTGTTTTCAATAGCCATAATGCCATAAATAGAGTCATCTGCTTCCAGCGTGTTAAATAGCTCTTCGAAAGTGTTGCAGGGCACCATCTCAATATTATCGGTGCCGAAAAATGCTTTGGCTGCGATTTCATGATTTGCACCGGCACCTCCTTGTATGGCTACTCGTCTTATTCTTTTCATTATGTTATATAATAAAAAAGTCCCACCTTAATCAGCTGGCACTTTAAATTTTTTGAAAAATTATATACTACAACCCCACCTCTCTTTGATTG
>JBFHKL010000185.1:0-8573 GCA_041595375.1 Saccharicrinis sp. | reverse complement strand
CAATATATCGATATCTCAGGACGTGTCATAGCCTTCCTTTTGGGTACAATATCCATCGAAATGATAATGAACGGCATACATTTCTGAATAAAAAATATGTTTTAAACACCTATTTTCCAAATAATTATTGTTTACACCTACTATACAAACATACTCAGGTAGGTGTAAGCATTATAAAAACCAATAACGATGATAAAAAAATGAGTATGCCCCTCTTTTAAGATTCTTTCGCGCTGGTTTTCAAAGCATGGTATTCTTCTATTTTTAAGCTAGCACAACAGCCGTGTGCAACTCACTATCGCTTGCATCAAAAAAAACAATTACCTGATGTTTTTATATATCCAACAATCCCAATAATCTTCGTACACCTCAATTAATCACACTATTATCAGGTACAGTAACCATATTTCGGGTTTTAAAGAAGGACACTATGTTAAACATAATCAACACTTTAAAATCAATTAACATTTGTTACTATCAAATATTAATAAAAAAAATTACTTTTGTGCCCAATTAGTTTTTATAGAAACTATTATCGATGGTCATCACCCGTTAACCATCTCATAAACAAGATACATTAATAATAAACAGAAACGAATACCGGATATTAGTGCCAATATCCTTCTTATTGAAACATCATTAATAATCATAAATACTTTAACTTATTTTTAATATGCATTTGAAATTCAAAATAGCATTGCTTATCATTTTAACACCTTTTATTTATTTATCAGCTCAAGACAAACCCGAGGTTAAACTTGGTGGTGCTTTGAGATACACTTACAATTTATCTTCCTGGAAATCAGGTCAACAAAAACGAGGAGGCGATTTTGGTTTTGATGTCTTCCGTATTAATGCCAAAGCAAAATACAAAGGATTAAAACTGAATGCTGAATATCGTTTTTACTCTGAAGGCTTTGGTGGCGCCATGCTAAAACAAGGTTGGATTGGTTATGACTTTTCTACCAAAAACAATTTCCAAATTGGTTTAATACAAGTCCCTTTTGGGATAACCCAATATAATTCGCACAGCTGGTTTTTTAGTATGAACTACTATGTTGGATTAGAAGATGATCATGATATGGGACTAAAATACACGCATATTGATGACAAATGGGAATATGCCATTGCTTTCTTTAAAAATGCTGAAGAACTAAGTTTTGGTAATAATTCAGATGTTTCTGACAGTAGATACGCCTACGACATAAGCTCCTCATCAGAAGGTACGCATAGAAACAAAGAGATTAACCAGCTCAATGTAAAAATAGACCGAAAATTATCGACAGGAAATATACAGCACAAAATAGGTATTTCAGGTCAATATGGTGGTGTTTATAATCTCGATACCGAGGAGGTAGGCGATCGTTATGCTTGGGCTGCTCACTATGAACTTAATGCTGGCAAATTTGATGTCAAAGCACAGGTTTCTAAATATAAGGTCAATACAAAAAATCCTGATGGACAGAGTAATGATGTAATGGCCATGACTGCCTATGGCTATCCCTATATGGTTGCTTCTGAAGGCATCACCTATACCATTGGTGCAGCCTATACAGTACCTGTTAATTGGGGACCTGTTTCTAGTCTGCAGTTCTATAATGACTTTGGAATGCTTGACAAAACAATAGACACGTATAAAGATTCCTATATGAATGTTACTGGTGTATTGATTACCGCTGGAAGCATTTATACCTATGTTGATTATGGACAAGGAAAAGATCAACCATGGATAGGTTCAGCATGGACAAACGGACTGAGCACAGGAACAACAGGAGCAGAATGGGAAAACCGCTTCAACATTAATATTGGTTATTATTTTTAAACAGAAATAGATGACAGATAACAAAAAAATAAAACTTAAGGTTGAAGATTTAACCCTTATTTTTGGCAAGCGAAAGCAAGATGCAATTAAGCTGCTGAACCAGGGCATGTCGAAGGAAGAGATTCTGAAAAAGACTAAATGCACGGTTGGGGTAAATAAAGCTAATTTTGAAATCAAGGAGGGTGAAATTTTTGTTATTATGGGCCTCTCTGGAAGTGGTAAATCCACTTTAATACGTTGTCTAAACCGGCTTATTGAGCCAACTTCAGGGCATGTATTTTTCGAAGGCCATGATATAACCCGTGAAAACAATAAAGAACTATTGGAAACCCGTAGAACAGAAATGAGTATGGTTTTCCAAAAGTTCGGGCTCCTTCCCCATCGTACCATTCTTGAGAATGTGGCTTTCGGTCTGGAACTGCGCAATGAAGAACTCAGTGTCAGAACTGAAAAAGCATTAGAAGCATTAGAAACAGTAGGACTAAAAGGTTATGAGGGGCAATTCCCCTCTGAGCTGTCCGGAGGAATGCAACAACGCGTTGGGCTGGCAAGAGCCCTGGCTAATGATCCTGCTGTATTGTTAATGGATGAAGCTTTCTCTGCACTCGATCCGCTCATAAAATCAGATATGCAGGATGAATTGCTGGAGATTCAAAGCAAATTGCGTAAAACCATTGTCTTTATCACCCACGATTTGGATGAGGCCATAAAAATAGGCGACCGCATTGCCATTATGAAAGATGGGGTGATTGAGCAGATTGGTACTGCTGAAGATATCCTTACTCACCCGGCCAGTGAATATGTAGAGGCTTTTGTAGAAAAAGTAGATCGCAAAACCATTATCACAGCCGAAACTTTAATGTTTAAAAAGAACACTAAAGTAGAAGTTCATAAAGACGGACCCAAAGGAGCCATACGTAAAATGCGCAGTATTGCGGCTACAAATCTCCCTGTGGAAGATGAAAATAAAAAATTTCTGGGTCATGTATGGTTAAGCGATCTTCTTAAACTGGAAAAAGACAAAGAAACGACTGTTTATAAAGCCATAAAAACTGACGTACCTAGTGTTTATAAAAACTACACTGTAGAAGAAATGCTTCCTTTAATTACCGATATCAGATATCCATTGGCCGTGGTTGAAGAAGAAACAGGCAAGTTTTTGGGCTTAATTTCTCAAACATCCTTAATTATTGAAGCCACAAGCTTTGGAAAAAAAGAAGTTATAGAACTAAAAGAAAAAGCTAACGACATATAGTATGGAAAAATTAATCAATATAGGTCAGTATATCGAAAAGGGTATCAATGCATTGGAAGAAACTTTTTCTCCTCTGTGGGGAGCTATTGATGAATCAATATCCTGGACGGTTGAAAGTTTAAACGACTTATTTTTAAACATCCCCTTGGTAATCATTATAGCGCTTATTACCATTGGTGCTTATTACAGTAATGCAAGAGCTCTTTCCTTAAAAAAGGAAGGCTTTAAAAAAGGTATTGGCATGGCATCCTTTGTTGTATTTGGATTATTATTGATATGGGCCATGGGGTATTGGGAACATGCTATCCAAACCACCACGCTGGTATTAGTTGCCACTATTATTGCGTTATTATTTGGTATTCCTTTAGGTATATTATCTGCACGAAGCAACACTGCAAACGCTATTATTCGACCAATACTCGACTTTATGCAAACCATGCCTGCCTTTGTATATCTTATTCCTGCTATTTTCTTTTTTAGTGTTGGAAATACCCCTGGAGTAATTGCTACGGTAATTTTCTCCTTGCCTCCTGCCGTGCGTCTAACAAGTTTGGGTATTCGTAGTGTACCCGAAGACGTTATAGAAGCTGGTCATGCCTTTGGTGCAACAGAAAAGCAAATTCTCTTTAAAATACAATTACCCTTAGCTAAAACAACCATCTTAGCAGGTATTAATCAGGTAATTTTATTGTCGCTATCAATGGTTGTTATCGCATCTATGGTAGGCGCCAAAGGGTTAGGAAGTATTGTTTACCAGGGAATTCAGCAGAATGATGTAGCCAAAGGTTTTGAGTCTGGATTAGGTATTGTAGTACTAGCCATCATATTAGATCGTATTACCCAGGCTATAGCAAAAAAATAGTATTTAAAAGCAAATTTCAATAACGTAAAACCAACATGACCTCCTGGCTTTAACAGGATGGAGGCAATAGATGATAAAACTTTACTTGCCATAGAGTAAGCCTGTTGATTGAATCATTGTCATACTCATTTGGTTTTATAAAAATTTAAACAAATGAAGAATATAAAAAATTTAAGTGTTCTGTTTATCGCCGCAGCTTTAATGCTTGCCACTTTTTCGTGTAAAAACGGCGCACAAAAAAAGAACGTGAAAGAAGTGAATATCCTTTACCCTAATTGGGCCGAGGGAATAGCCATGTCGCATTTAGCCAAAACAGCGTTGGATGCCAATGGTTACCAGGTAGAGCTTACTAATCTTGAACCTGGTCTTATCTATGGTGAGCTATCGAAAAAGAACTCCAAAGGAGATGTTTTTCTTGACGCCTGGCTTCCTTATACGCATAAAGATTATTGGGCTAAATACGGTGCAACGATTGAACAATTAGGCGTTTCCTTCGTAGATGGAACAACCGGACTTGTTGTTCCTTCTTATGTGACCATTAATTCTATTGAAGAATTAAATGAGCATGCAGAAGAATTTGATGGTAAGATTATTGGAATTGGTAGCGGTGCAGGTATTCATGCCAACACTTTAAAAGCCATTGATCAGTACGGATTAACCGACTTCGAGCAGATAACCTCCAGTGGTCCTGCTATGGTGGCCAGTTTAGAAAAAGCCATTAAGAAGAATGAATGGATTGTGATTACAGGATGGAAACCTCATTTTAAATGGGCCGAAAATGACCTTAAATATTTGGAAGATCCAAAAGGAATCTACCCTAAAGATGAGTGTCAGATTGTGGCTCGTAAAGGCTTTAAAGAAGAAATGCCTGTAGCTGCAAAATTTTTCGCAAATTTCAAGTTCAAAGAAGCTCAATTATATGAATTAATGGGCGAGATTAAAAAACTCGGAGAAGAAGAAGGAGCCAAAAGCTTCTATAATACCAATAAAGCTATGATTGATGGTTGGTTAATGAAATAATCCCATTTCATGTGTTTATAATTTGATTTTTATTTGCCACATGTAACAAATTTCAATCATACACCTCCCGTTTAGACGGGACTGGTTGTATAAGCAAGTATTTACTCTGGCCATGCCAGTTTCATATAATATTTTCAGAAGGGGCGATTAGATGTTTATTCTTTGAGCCCCTTCTTTATAAATATAAATGCTACGAATTACTATCACGCGAAACACCACCTTCGTCGGAATATTCTTCCAAACTAGATCCGGTAGTGATTAAAGGAGAAGCCTCTACTTTTTCTATTTCAAGTATTTTTACCAGTATCTCTAATCCCTCCTCAACAGTCGTTAACTCTTTATCATTTAACTGTTGTAATTTTTTAGATAAGGTTTCGTGCAAAAGAGATGGCATGGTGCTCAATGCCTTATATCCATCAGAAGTTAAAACAATATTAACCACTCTTTTATCAATAGATTTGGGCAATCGGGCCAGATAACCTTTTTTCTCTAGTCTGTTAATAATACCACTTACAGTGCTTGCATTGAGGTTTAAAAACTTTTTTATTTCACTCTGGGTGGCCTGAAAATTAGTTGAACTTTTTAAAAAGTTGAGACAAAGAACCTGAGGAATACTAACTCCATACTCCTTTTGAATCTTTTTTGATTCTATATCGACCGAACGAACGATCTTACGTATTTTAATTAAAATCTCTGTAGTATTCATCTCTTATCCAAAAAAGCCGTTAAAACACAAAAATACACTTTAATCAAATAGTTTCAACTACTTTTGTCATCAATACTAAATAATTCCGCTTTATTTTTAGCACACATTATTAAAGACACAATTACCCCATGATATACTTCGAAGAACTAATCAATACAGCAAAACATATTTCAAAGCCCAAGCCCAGGGTGCTAACCGTAGGAGGAAGTCCTAGAGCCGGAGGAAATACCGATACACTCATTAAACAAATTAGCCTGGGAATAGAAGAAAAAATAACTGAAGTAAGCCATATCAAACTAAAGGACATTAACCCCCAAGGGTGCATTGGATGCGAGAAATGCAGAAAAGACAAGGTTTGTACCATGCTATACGATGGCATGTCTGCATTATATCCTGACATCATAGAATCCCAGGGTCTGGTGCTGGTTTCTCCCGTACATAATTACAACATTACCTCATGGATGAAGGCCTTTATAGACAGACTGTATTGTTTTTATAATTTTAATAATAATACCAGACCAAGAGAATGGAACAGCCGATTGGCTAATCAACATAGAAAAGTAGTTATTGCAGCTGTATGTGAACAAGCCAGCATGCAAGATATGGGCTTTGCCATAGAAGCAATGCAAAAACCAATGGAGGCATTAGGCTATGAAATTGTAGGTACACTTCCGGCTCTATACTCTTTTGAAAAAAGAGCCGTTACAAAACAACAGGAAGTGATGGAACAAGCCTTACTATTAGGCAGGCTATTAGGTCAATCTTTAACACAAAAAACACAATAGTTAGAGAGACCTAAACAACCCCTCTTCATAAAAATAACACCCTAAAAAAACGACTAATGAAAGCTAACTTCGTTAAGGGTATTGATGATTTATAAATACAATTAGCGCTTACTTAACCACTTATGAAACTCCGCCTGCGATCTGAATTCTGGTTCTCCTTCTTTGGGGAACTTAATGGTATTATCCATTTTATTATTTAAAAAACGAGCCGAACAGTTGTCCTTCCGCTGCATGTCAAGCATGGTCAATATCTCAGTCCTTAATTCCTTATCATAGATTGGGCAAGCCACTTCAATACGCCTATCGAGATTTCGAGTCATAAAATCGGCTGAAGAAATATAAATTTTTTCATCTCCCTCATTACAGAAAACAAAAATTCTGGAATGCTCTAAATACCGGTCAATAATACCAAAGGATTCAATGGCATTTTCAGGTTTATCGAACTCCGAAAAGACCGAAAACATCCCTCTTACATTTAAGATAACCTCCACGCCCGCTTTTTTGGCTTTATAAAGCATCATGATTAAATCAAAATCTACCAGATTGTTCACTTTAATATATACATAGGCTTTTTTGCCTTGGGCTGCATTTTCCATCTCTTTTTCAAGAAAAGATTCAATGCTACTTCGTAGGTTAAAAGGAGAAACCAACAGATGATTAATCTGGGGAATATTATAATTTCTCTGAAAGAAATCGAAAACCGAAGAAACCTCTCCTGCAATACCCTTATGCTTGGTAAACAATAGATGATCGGCAAAAGTACCCGCTGAGTCCTCATTAAAATTACCAGTTCCCACACAAGCATAGCGCATCAAACCATTTCTTTCCTTACGGGTAACCAAACATAATTTAGAGTGTACTTTTAAGCCAGGCACACCTAAAATAACCTTTACACCAGCTTTTTTAAGCTTATTAAAATGCGCTATATTCGCTTTCTCATCAAAACGAGCTTGGAGCTCCATTACGACAGTCACTTTTTTTCCATTACGCGCAGCGTTTCGCAAGGCTTTCATAACGGCCGAATTTTTACCCACTCTATAAATCGTAATCTTTATCTCCCTAACCAAAGGATCAATGGATGCTTCTCTGAGATAATCGACAAAATAACTAAATGAATGATAAGGGAAATGAAGTAAAATATCTTTTTTGGAGACCACATGAAAAAAAGATGCATGAGGCAAAATCTCCTTATGCTGAAGCGTTTCAAAGGATTGATAAACCATTTCCTTCCTTCCGAATTTTGGGAAACCAATAAAATCCTTGAAATTATGATATCGCCCCCCCTTAATAACTGCATCTTCGGTAGTATAGTTAAACTTCTTTAATAGGATAGTCAATAAATCATCCGGCATATTTTTATCATGCACAAAACGAACCGGATTGGCCTCTTTTCTGCGTTCTAGTCCTTTGGAAATTTTCTTTACATAGCCCTCCGAAATATCATCATTAATATCCAGCTCAGCATCACGAGTTAATTTAAAGGTATGTGCTTCAATCTGGTCAAACTTAAACATATAAAATATATCCTTAAGCTCATAACGTATCACATCATCTAACAGAATAACATACTTTTTACCATCATTACTTGGCAATAGCACAAAGCGATCGAGTGAAGAAGGAATTTCAATTAAGGCATAACTGGCTTTATTTTGAATACTATCCTTTATATATACAGCCAAATAAATGCCATCATCAGCTAAATCAGGCAATGCACGACGCTTAGAAATAATGATAGGCATTAAGTTCTCGCGAACCTTTTTCTTAAAATAACGCTTCACAAATCTGCCTTGATCTTCCGTTAAATCCTTCTCGTTAATTAAATAAATATCTTTTTTCTCAAGTTCTGTGATAATATCATCGTAAACCTTGGCAAATTTTCGCGATTGACTGATTACTTCGTTATGTATATCCTTTAAAATATCCTTAGGTGCCCCTCCTTCGAATACGGTACTCTTATCCAACTGAACAATTCGTTTTAGAATAGCCACACGAACCCTAAAAAACTCGTCCATATTATTTGAATAAATACCTAAAAACTTTAATCGCTCTATTAGCGGTACACTCTTTCTTGATGCTTCCTGCAAAACTCTGTCATTAAACGACAGCCAGCTAATTTCCTTACT